>JBJKRU010000246.1:0-7210 GCA_046704485.1 Candidatus Limnocylindrales bacterium
GTCCACCACCTCGTCGAGCGCCAACCCATCGGTCGCCACGACGACGGCATCCTCGGCAGGCCGAAGGGGGGCCACCGCCCGCCCCGAGTCCATCGCATCACGGGCGCGGAGCTGTTGGCGGACTGCCTCCGCCTCGTCGCCGTGCGGGTCCAGGCCGCGCTCTCGGATCCGCCGCGACGCCCGCTCCTCGACAGAGGCGTCGAGGTACACCTTCACGTCCGCGTCCGGCAGGACGACGGTGCCGATGTCGCGACCGGCCATGACGATCCCGCCCGGCTCCGCGAACCGCCGCTGGAACCCGAGGAGCGCGGAGCGCACCTCCGGCTGGCGGGCCACCGCCGACACGGCCGAGTCGACCGTGTGGCCCCTGACGGCATCGGTGTCGTCGACGCCATCCACCAGCACGCGGCCGAGTCGGCCGTGGCCGTCATCCGACAGCTCGATCCGCGAGACCAGCGCGACCAGGGCAGCCTGGTCCTCCGGCGACACGCCCTCGCGCATCGCGAGCGCGGTCAGGGCCCGGTAGATGAGTCCGGTATCGAGGTACCTCAGGCCGAGCCGCTCGGCCAGCGCGGCACCGACCGAGCTCTTCCCGCTCGACGCAGGCCCGTCCAGGGCGACGATGATCCGGGGTGCCGCGGCGCTGGTCATCGCCGTCGAGGATACCGGGGGCTCCGGCACGAATGGGTCCAACCCTCTCAGCCCCTCCGCAACCCCGACCCGAGGCGTCGAACCTCCGCCGGGGTCAGTGCCCGCACGTCTCCTGACGCAAGGGGATCGAGGCGCAGGGTGCCGATCCGGACGCGGACCAGCCGGCGCACGGGCGCTCCGACCTGCCCGAACATCCGGCGCAGCTGCCGCTTCCACCCCTGGTGGATCGTGACCCTCACCCAGACCTGCTCAAGCATCGGCGGCGCGACGAGCTCCCCGAGTCGCCGGTCCTCGGTCCTCGTCTGCGCCCGCAGGCCGCTCACGGTGGCGGTCCCCTCCTCCAGCGAAACCCCGCGCTCGAGCGCGTCGGCCTGCTCCCGCGTCAGCATCCGCGCGAGCCCCACCGCGTACTCGCGCTCCACGCCGAACCGCGGGTGCAGCACGCGCTCCGCCCAGCCGCCGTCGTTGGTGAGCAGGATCAGGCCCTCGCTGTCCTGGTCCAGGCGCCCGACCGGGTACAGGCGAGCGCCGGCGCGGAGGTCGGCCGGGACCAGGTCGACGACGGTCCGGGCTGCATGCCGGTCGCGGACCGTGGACGTGACACCCGACGGCTTGTGGACCGCGAGGTACACGGGCGTGGCGCTTGGCACGGCCACGGGCCGCCCGTCGACGGCGACCGACTGAACCGCCGGGTCCACCCGTTCGCCGAGCAGCGCTGCACGGCCGTCCACGGTCACCCTCCCCGCGGCGACCAGCGCGTCCGCAGCCCGGCGGGATGCCAGCCCCGCGGACGCCAGGACTTTCGAGATCCTCTCGGCCGGCATTCGAGGTCAGGCCCCGGCGCCCGGTCCAGCGCCTCCACCGAGGACGTTGGCCAGGTCTCGCGACGAGGCCTCCCCCGCCTCGGCCTCGCCGTCCACGAGCCGTGTCGCCACGTCGAGGTCGAGCGGCGGCAGGTCGTCGAGCGAGGCGAGTCCGAATCGCTCGAGGAACTCGAAGCCGGTGCCGTAGAGGATCGGGCGGCCCGGCGCGTCGGAGCGGCCCTGCTCGGCGATCAGCCGCCGGTGGAGCAGCGCTCGCACCGTGTAGTCGGAGTCCACGCCGCGGATCCGCTCGATCGCCGCCCGGGTGACGGGCTGGCGGTAGGCGACGATCGCCAGCGTCTCGAGCGCCGCCGGCGACAGGCGGACGGCGTCGGCGCCGACATAGTGGGCCACGAGCGCTCCGGCCTCGGGGGCGGTCGCCAGCTCGACCCGGTCGCCGGCGAGGATGAGCCTGACGCCCCGTCCCGCGAGCGAGACCTCCAGGTCGCCCAGCCGCTCGTCGACCGTCGCCCTGTCCACCCCGGCCAGGGACGCGATCTCGCGTCGGGACAGCGGCTTCTCGGCGATGAACAGCAGGGCCTCGAGCTGTGCCTCGGTCAGCTCGCCGGCCGGCCGCTCCTCCGGGGTGTCGTCGGCCGTCCCGCCCACGATCCGCGCACCGTCCAGGTCGCTCACGCGAAGTCCTCCAGCGTCTCGTCGATCGGCACGTCCTCGAGCACCGGGCCTAGCCCGGCCGCCGCCCGCTCCTGCGCGGTGGTGCGGCGGGCGATGATGGGGCCCCACGGCTCCCGCTGCTCCACGACGATCTCGTGCCGCTTCATCAGCTCGAGCAAGGCGAGGAAGGTCACCGCCACCACCACGCGGTCGTGCACACCGCGCAGCAGGTCCTGCAGCACGATCGCGTCCGCGCCGGCCAGGGCCTGACGGAGCACCTGGGCGCGGGCTGTCAACGTCACCGTGCGCCGGATCGTCTCGGGCGGGGGCGGCGGGGGCGGGACGACCGTGACCATGGCCGCCAGCGCATCGGTGAGCACCGAGATGGCGAGCGGCTTGCCCGTCGGCGGGCGCGCCCCCGCGAGGCCCGCGGCACGCGATGCGGCGGGCTCGCGGTGGAACAGCCCGACGGTCGCCTGGGCATCGTCCAGAAGCTGCCGCCCCGCATCGCGGAAGGCCCGGTAGAGGATGAGGCGCGCCCGGAGCTCGGCCTCGGGGTCGGGGCCCTCGTCGACGGGCCGGCCGGGCGCCTCCGCGGGCCTCGGGAGCAGCGCCCGCGACTTGATCAGGATCAGCTGGCTGGCGATCGCGACGAACGCTGAGACGTTGTCCATGCGGTCGGCGTCGAGGGTGGCCAGCGCGTCGAGGTACGCCCCGGCGAGCGCGCCGAGCGGGACGGTGAGCACGTCGAGCTGGCGGGCCTCGATGAGCGCGAGCAGGAGCGCGAGCGGGCCGTCGAAGGCCGGCAGCGTCACCCGGGTGGCGGCCTCGGGGCGGCGTCCCTCCCCGAACTCGACGGCCGTCGGCGTGGTGAGGGCCATCAACTGGCCTCGTCGGCGGCGTGGAACACAGGCCCGAACACCGGGTCGGTGGGCGCCGCCTGCTCGCGCACGAGGGCCACCGCGAACGCGGGGAGCCCGGCGGCCTCGACCGCGACGGCCGACAGCTCGGCGTGCTCCCGCAGGCGGAGCATCGCGCCCCGCCAGCCGGGGATCCGCGACGCGGCCGCGTGGATCCACGCCCCGTAGCGCTCGCCCAGGGACCAGGCCACGCGCGGCGGCCAGCCCGTGTCCCCCTTCCCGCAGTCGTGGAGCAGCCCGGCCGCCAGCACGTCACGGTTGGACACGCCCGCCCGGCGCAGGTAGCCGACCACGTCGAGCCCGTGGCGGCGGTCGGCGACGTGCATCGCGTCGAACAGCGCGAGCTCCGCCGGCCTGGCCCAGGCCGCCAGCACCCGGCGCTCCTCCGGCGTCACGCGGGCGAGGAGGTGCGCACGGAACTGGCGCGCCCTAGAAGCCCACCAGGGCACGAGTCACCGAGCCGATGATGGTCGTGAGCACCGGCGCCAGGAGCACGACGATCACGAGCAGCACGATCAGGCCGTACTGGGCCAGCGCCGACCGGACCTCCCACGCCTGGCGTGGCGACAGGAACCGCAAGAGCAGCGCGGAGCCGTCGAGGGGCGGGATCGGCAGCAGGTTGAAGATCGCGAGGATCACCTGGTACTGGATGAAGTAGAGCAGGACGATGCCGACTTCGATCGGCACGGCGAGCTGGAGGCTCACGATCAGGCGGAACACGATGGCGGCAGCGATGGCCACCGCCATGTTCGCCGCGGGCCCGGCCATCGCCACGAGCACTTCGCCGTTCCGGCGATCCCGCAGGTTGGCCGCGTTGTACGGGGTGGGCTTCGCCCACCCGATCACCCAGCCCGCCAGGGCGGAGATGATCAGGAGCAGCGAGCCCGTGGGGTCGAGGTGGACCCGCGGGTTCAGCGTCAGACGCCCGAACATCTTGGCGGTCGCGTCGCCCTGCAGGTACGCCGACCAGGCGTGGGCCGCCTCATGGATCGGGAAACCGATGAGCAGCACCAGGCCGGCTGCGATCAGGCGGTAGACGACGTCGGCGAGCGAGGGGAAGGACACGGAGCGAAGGCCTCGGAGGAGATCGGAGAGTCCCGCGTATCCTACCGGCCCGCGCGAGTACCCGGCCGCCGCCGTTCGCTCAGTACCCCACCAGGGCGCTGAACAGGGCGTCCGCGATCGGGCTGAGCACGTAGCCGCCGACCACGAATACCACGACCAGCAGCAGCATCCCGTATTGGGCGAGTCCGGGCTCGAGCCGCCACCTGATCCGGGGCGGGACCAGCGAGAGCAGCACCGCACTGCCGTCGAGCGGCGGCACCGGCAGGAGGTTGAAGATCCCCAGCACGATGTTCCCGTACACGATCAGGCCCAGGAGCACCCACAGGCGCTCCGGGGCGGAGGCCGCGAAACCGGCGTCGTGGGCGAGGACGCGGGTGACCAGCCCGAACACCAGCGCCATCGCGGCGTTCGACAGGGGGCCCGCCGCCGCGACGATGCCCTCGCCGTGCCGCCCCCGCAGGTTGGCGCGGTTGACCGGCGTCGCGGCGAACCCGAGCGGGATGCCCGAGATGACCACCGAGAGCACGAGGAATGTGCCGCCGATCGGGTGGAAGTGCTTGACCGGGTTGAGGGTGAGGTAGCCGCGACGTCGTGCCGTGCTGTCGCCCAGCCGCCACGCCGCGAACGCATGGCAGAACTCGTGCACGGGGAACGCGACCAGCAGGAAGAATCCAATGAGGATCGCCGTCTGGTCGGGGTGCTCCAGGACGAACATGCTCAGAGTCGGTCCAGCAGCTCCTGCTTCTTCGCCTCGAACTCCGCGGGCGTGACGAGGCCCTTGTCGCGGAGTTCGCCAAGACGCGCCACCGCCTCGGCGATCTCCCTGGGCGTGTCGACCTCGTGCGCCGCGACGGGGGCGGGCGGGGCGGTCGGCGGGGCGGAGCGGGCGGTCGCGACCGGTGTCGGCGCGCGCAGGGGCGGCGTCGTCGACCGGCGCATGTCCACCTCGAGCTCGTGCTTGGCGTCGAGCATCGCCTTCTTGAACTCCTTCGCGTTGGTGAGCATCCGCAGCCGGTCGATCCCGGTCTCCGCGGCGGTCAGGACCTCGAGGTCTCCGAACCCGAACACCCGCCCGAAGATCGACTCAGTGAGGATCGCGTCGTTGATCATCTCGAGCGAGCTGTCCGAGGCCCGCTTGTTGACGACCCCGCTCGCCAGGATGACCCGCCGGTTCGTGACCACGAAGTCCGTGTTCTGGTACACCATCCAGCCCCAGGCCAGCAGCGCGATCCCAGCCACCAGAAGGATCAGGACGACCCAGCCGAGGATGAACATCAGCGCGCCGGCGTCGCTCAGGTTGAACAGCTTGACGACGCCGCCCACGAAGGCGAGGACGATGGCCGCGACCGCCCAGCGGGAGTTCCAGACCATGATGAACCAGTGCTGGCGCGCGCGGCGGATGACGCGCTCCCCGCCTGACAGCAGGCCGTCCACATACGCCATCTCGCTGGTCCTCCCTCATGCCCGGGGATGCGCCCGCGTGTAGACCTCGCGGATTCGCTCCCCGGTCACGTGCGTGTACAGCTGCGTGGTCGATATCGTCGCATGTCCGAGGAGCTCCTGGACCACCCGGAGGTCGGCGCCGCCCTCGAGCAGGTGCGTTGCGAAGCTGTGGCGGAGCGTGTGGGGCGAGACCCGCTCGGCGAGTCCGGCGCGCTCGGCGGCGCCCTTCACGATGGCCCAGGCGCGGGGGCGCGCAAGGCGGCGGCCGCCGGCCGTGACGAACACCGGCGAGCCGGGTCCGGCGGGCACGCCGGCGGCTGCCATCCAAGCCTGCCGAGGCCACGCGAGGTAGCGCGCCAGCCAGGTCTCGGCCACCTCCCCGACAGGCACCACGCGCTCCTTGTCGCCCTTGCCCACCACCCGCACGAGGCCCGCGTCGAGCTGCAGGTGCTCGACATCGAGGTTGAGCGCCTCCGACACCCGCAGCCCGGCCGCGTACAGCAGCTCCACGAGCGCGCGATCGCGGAGCCCACGCCCGTCGGCCTCCGTCGGGCGGCGCGGGTGCCGGGGCTCGCCGCCGGCGGCCTCCAGCAGCCGCTCCACCTCCGCCACGGTGAGCGTCTCGGGCAGCAGGCGCGGCTGGCGGGGCAGGTCGAGGTGGGCGGCAATGTCCCGGTCGATCAGCCCGTCGCCGTACGCGAACCGGTAAAGGCCCCGGATCGACGCGGCGCGGCGGCGCAGGCTGGTGGGGGCGAGCCCCGGGTCCGCCGTCTGGCCGCGCCGGGCGCGCGCAGCCAGGTAGCGGTGGGCCACCTCCGGTCCCTCGGCCCAGCCGGCGGCCGCGCCCCGGCTCATCGCGAAGTCGTCGAGGTCGGCCCGGTAGGCCCTGATGGTCGCCTCGGACAGCCCGCGCTCCACCCGCAGGTACACGAGGTACCCCTCGATCGCGGCGTCGAGGCCTGCGGCCGTCATGCGGCGTCGCCCGTCACGCCGTGGCCGTGGCGGCTCGCGTCGCGCGCCACGCCTCGGCGCGATCCAGGAGCTCGCCCGCCGACTGGCTCGCCGCCACGCCTCCGTCGGGTCCACCGATCATCGCCGCCAGCTCCGCGACCCGGCCGACGCGGTCGAGGCGCGTGACCTCAGTCACGGTCCGCCCGTCGCGCTCGCGCTTCGCGATCCGGTAGTGGGCGTCCGCGTAGGCGGCGAGCTGGGGCAGGTGCGTGACGCACAGCACCTGGTGCTCGCGGGCGAGGGTCCACAGGCTCCTCCCGACCGGGTCGGCCGAGCGCCCGCCGATCCCCGAGTCGATCTCGTCGAAGACCAGGGTGGGCGTGCGGTCGGCCTCGGCGAGCACCTGCTTCACGGCAAGCGCCACCCGGCTGAGCTCGCCGCCCGACGCAATCCGCGCCAGCGCCCGCCCGGGCTCGCCGGCATTCGGCCGGAACGTGAACACCACCGTGTCGATCCCGCTCGCGTCGAACGCCACCGCGTCGCCGTCCACCTCGACCGCGGGGTCGTCGCGCGCCGCCGGCCGCCGGCCGACCGCCACCGCGAACGCCTCGGCCGGGAAGCCCAGCTCCACCAGGACGGCCGACACGGCCCCGCCGAGCGCGACCGCGGTCCGCGCCCGCTCTCGATCCGCCGGGCGCGGAC
>JBJKRU010000247.1:0-3559 GCA_046704485.1 Candidatus Limnocylindrales bacterium
CTGTCCAGGAGCCGCGCGCCGGTCGCCACCCTCGCGCTCACTGCGGCCGTGGCCTTCGCCTACGACCTGCTGAACGAGCCCGGTGGCTTCTACACCATCCCTCTGGCCATCGCGCTGTACACCGCGGCCGACGCCGGGCACCGGCGCGCAGCCGGGGCGGGCGTGGCGGGTGTCGTGGGCGGGTTCCTCGCAGTCGGCCTGCTCCTGGGGCGCGGCCACGTGAACGACCTCGCCAATGCCGCGTGGTTCGCCGGCTGGCTCGTCGCCAGCGTCGTGCTCGGCGAGGTCACGCGGAGCCGCCGCGCCTATGTCGAGGCCGTCGAGCTGCGGGCCATCGAGGCCGAGCGCACGCGCGAGGAGGAGGCGCGCCGCAGGGCCAGCGAGGAGCGCGTCCGCATCGCGCGCGAACTGCACGACATCCTCGCCCACCGGATCTCGGTCATGAACGTCCAGGCCGGTGTGGGGGCGCACCTCTTCGACCGCGAGCCTGAACAGGCTCGAGCAGCGCTGCTCACGATCCAGGACACGAGCCGAGTGGCGCTCAAGGAGCTGCGCGCGACCCTCGGGGCGCTGCGCCAGGCTGACGAGCCGTGGCCGCGCTCCCCCTCGCCCAGCCTCGCGCAGCTCGACAGCCTCATGGCCGACATGTCGGCCGGCGGCGTGGAGGTGAGCCTCGATGTGCAGGGGCCTCCTCGCAGCCTGCCGAGCGGGGTGGACCTTGCCGCCTACCGGATCGTCCAGGAGTCGCTCACGAACGTGCTCCGCCACGCAAGGGCGACGCTCGTCCACATCGCGATCGCCTATCGACCGGACGATGTCCTGATCGAGGTGACCGACAACGGCGTCGGACCCTCCCAGCGCGGCCGGCCGGATGACACGGGCAACGGCCTGCGGGGGATGCAGGAGCGAGCGGTCGCCGTCGGCGGGGAGTTCGAGGCCGGTCCCGCCGGGACGGGCGGCTTCCGTGTGCGCGCCCGCCTGCCCACGCTGGCCCCGGCATGATCCGGGTGCTGATCGCGGACGACGAGGCGCTCGTGCGCGCCGGGTTCCGGGCGCTCCTCGACGCCGAGGCGGACATCGAGGTGATCGGCGAGGCCGCCGATGGCGCGGCCGCGGTCGGCATCGCCCTTCGCGATCGTCCCGACGTGGTGCTCATGGATATCCGCATGCCCCGCCTCGACGGCATCGAGGCCACGCGCCGGATCGCAGCTGAGGCTGGCCTCTCGGGCGTGCGGGTGGTCATCCTGACCACCTTCGAGACCGACGAGTACGTCTTCGACGCGCTGCGCGCCGGGGCGAGCGGCTTCCTGGTCAAGGACACGATCCCGACCGAGCTGCTTCGCGCCGTGCGCGTCGTCGCGCAAGGCGAGGCGCTGCTGGCACCCAGCGTCACGCGTCGACTGATCGCCGACGTCGTCGCGAGGACGCCAATCCGGCTCCCGGCGCCGGGCATGGACGAGCTGACGGCGCGCGAGCGCGAGATCCTCGAGCTCGTCGCTGGAGGCCTGTCGAATGACGAGATCGCCGAACGGCTCGTCATCAGCCCCGCTACGGCCAAGACGCACGTGAGCCGCGTGATGAGCAAGCTCGGGGCTCGTGACCGCGCCCAACTCGTCGTGTTCGCGTACCAGGGCGGCGTCGTCGCGCGCGGGCGCACCGGGCTGTGACCGGCTGAGGGTCCCACAACCCGGGCCGACGCACCCATCGGGCGGACGGGACCCGCGGACGGGTCAGGCAACCCTGTGCGGGAGACCCGTGCACGGCAGGAATCATCTCGTCTGTCTATGATCGCCGGGCCCAAGACTGGACTGGGGTTTGGATCAGACCGAGCGCGCAGACAAGACGCCACAGGGCGACCCTGAACCTCGCGCGGCCGCGCCTGGCGGCTGGCTCTGGGTGCGCGCTGCAGCCGCGGTGGGGACGGTGGCATTCCTATGGCTCTCATGATCGGTCGACGGCGCCTTGGCGGCCCGGGGGCAGACGCCGTCGGTGCGCGGCTGGCCGAGTGGGCCGCGCATCCCGTGAGCCGCGGAATCACGACCGGAGAGCCCGCCGGACGCGGGGCGCGTCCCAGACCCGAGGCGGTCCGGGCGTGACGCGGTTCCGGCCGTCTCGCCGCGGTGCGCTGGCCGATGCCGAGGTCTCCGCGGTACTGCGGGTCCAGGCCATGACCGCCGCGCCCGCGACGCGGCGCGGGGCGCTCCTCCTGAGTCGCGCCGGCGAGCACGCGCTGGCGTGGATGGCGCTCGGGCTCGCGGGAGCCGTGCTCGATTCGGGCCAGCGCCGCTCCTGGCTGCGTGCGACCGCCGCCGTGGCGGGCGCCCACCTGTTGAGCGTTGGGGTCAAGCGGCTGCTGCGGCGTCCCCGCCCGAGCGACCCCCGCATCCTGGTGCGCCTCGACGCGCCAGGCCCGTGGGGCTTCCCCTCCTCGCACGCCACATCCACGGCGGCGGCGGCGGTGGCCTACTCCCGCCTGCTCGGGCGACGCTTCCCCCTCGTCGCGGTGCCGCTCATGATGGCGAGCCGTGTGTCCGCCGGGCTGCACTACCCGAGCGACGTCCTGGTCGGCGCCCTCCTGGGCGGCCTGGTGGGCCGCTGGGCCGGGACCCCAACAGCGGGGCCGAGGCCGTCATGACGTCGGCGCGGGTCCTGGTGCGGGCGGCGCTTCTGCGCCAGTGGCGGAAGGACGTCCTGGTCCTGGTGCGCGCGATGCGGCCGCGCCAGTGGCCCAAGAACATCCTGGTCCTCGCGGCGCCAGCCGCCGCCGGCGTCGTGCACCAGCACCAGGAAGCACTGGAAGCGGGGATCGCAGTCCTCGCCTTCGTCCTCGCGTCGTCCGGCGTCTATCTCGTCAACGACGTCGTGGACGTCGACGCCGACCGCGCCCACCCCACCAAGCGGCACCGGCCCGTGGCGAGCGGCGAGCTGGCGGCGCGCGACGCATGGATCGCGGCGGCGGTGCTCCAGGCGGGAGGCCTGCTCGCGGCGGCGCTCGCCGCGTGGCAGTTGGTCGCGGTCGTCGCGCTCTACGAGATCGTCCAGCTCGTGTACTGCCTCGGCCTGAAGCGCGTCCCGCTCATCGAGCTCCTGAGCGTTGCCTCCGGGTTCCTGTTCCGGGCGGTCGCCGGAGGGGCCGCGACGGGGGTGGGGTTGACGGTCTGGTTCGTCGGCGCGGTCGGCTTCGGGTCGCTGTTCGTGGTCGCGGGCAAGCGCTTCGCCGAGCTGCTGTTGGCGGAGGACGCGACGGCGGCGATCCGTCCTGTGCTCGCGAAGTACTCGACGTCCTACCTGCGGTTCGTCTGGACGCTGTCAGCCGCCGTCCTCGTGGCGACCTACGCGCTGTGGGCCGCGGTCGGGGGCCAGGCCGCGTTGACGAGCTGGGCCGTCGTCTCGGTCCTGCCCTTCACGGCGGCCGTGCTCTGGTACGCCGCGAAGGTCGACGCGGGGGGCGCCGGCGAACCGGAGGAGGTGTTCATGCACGACCGCATGATGCAGCTGCTCCTGGTCGTCTGGGCGGTGTGCTTCCTGGGCTCCGTGTACCTCTGACCGCGGCGGGTCC
>JBJKRU010000248.1:0-11846 GCA_046704485.1 Candidatus Limnocylindrales bacterium
GACCAGACGGGCGGCGTCGTGGCGGACCTCGACGCAGGCGATGCACACCTTGGTCGCGTCCCACTCGAGCAGGGCGCTGAACCTCGACTCGGCAGCCAGCTCGCGCAGCCGCTCGCGAATGCGCGGAGGGATCGCCGGTCCCGCCGCCTCGGGCGGCGTCTCGGCACAGGTTCCCAGGACGCCGCCGAACTCGCATGCCACGGCCACATGGTCATGGAGGTCGGCCGGGATCTGCGCCCGGAACGGCGCCAGGATCTCGCGGTCGAGCCAGGCGTGCGACCGCCCCGTGACCAGCCCGAGGGCCCAGCCGCGTCGAACGATCCCGGCCATCCGCTCGACGACCGCCTGGTCCACGACCGCGAACTGGTCCGTGAACACGCCGTCGACGTCGGACACGATCAGGGGGCCCGAATGGCCATGGCCGCGGGGCTTGTCTGCGGTCATCGCCTCGTCGGCTCGGGCGCGTCTGGGAGCGTGATCCCCATCAACCCGCGAACGCGGCGAGCCCGGCGGCCCCGTCCGCGCCATCTGCCGCCGACGCGAGGATCCCCTGTGCCGCCTCCGTGTCGGTGACGAGGGTGGAGAACAGGCGCCCGCGCAGCGCCCCGGCGACCGCGGCCACCTTCTGCGGTCCGACCGCCACCGCGACGACCATCGGGATCTGCCGGATCTCGTCGAGGGCGAGGCTGATGACCCGCCCCATGAGGGGCGTTCTGCAGGCTCGCCCCTGGCCGTCGAAGAGCCGACCGCAGATGTCGCCGATGGCGCCGCAGCTTGCGATCTCCTCCAGATCGTCCTGGCTGAGGTACCGGGGGCTGAAGATGAGGGACGACGTCGACTCGCCGATCGCGCCGATGCCCACGACAGCAACATCCGCGGCGGCGGCCCGGTGGAGCGTCGCCGCCACATCGGTCTGGTCGAGCAGGGACCGCGCCAGGTCAGGGGTTTCCACGATCCACGGTGCGTGGAGGCGGTCCTCGGTCGCGCCCAGATGCCGCGCCGCCTCCGTGACGAGCTCTCCGCTCATGATCTCCGTCGGCGCCGCCCTCAGGCCGCCGAACATCTGGACCACCCGGCGCGCCTTCAGCCGACCGGGGCGGATCGCCTGCACGGTGGCACGCAGGGCGTTCCCCCACGCAATGGCCAGCGTGCTGTCGGGCGACAGGACCTCGGCCAGGATCTCGACCGTCAGCTCGCCGGCATCGCGCAGGACGGCCTCGGGGGGTCGACCCGCCGACTCCACCACGACGCACCGCGACAGCCCAAACCGTCGCTCGAGCGCCGATTCGAGCGCGCGGTCCCGGTGGATCTCGCGGTGGATGATGATCTCGACGATGCCCGCCTCCCGGGCACGGGTGATCAGGCGGGACACATAGGAGCGCGAGATGCCGTATCGACTCGCGATCTGCTCCTGCGTCCGCTCATTGAGGTAGTAGTCCTCGGCGAGGTTCGCCAGGAGCTCGTCGCTGAACGGCCCAACCGTCTTGGTCCTCGCCCCCCGGAGGCCGCTCGTCTCGGGCCGACCGGTTGTCTCCTCATTCATTCAGGACCCCCGCTACTGTGCCAGCCTCCTCGGCGACGCGCGCGGGCTTGGTGAGCACGCGGATCGGGAGGCTGACCGCGAATGCCACGGGGTCTTGACGGGCTTCGCGGGCGAGGCGGCCCGGCTTGGTCAGGATCCGACGCGGGAGGCCTCGCAGGTACAGCTCCCGAAGCCGCTTGCGGTCGACCTCGAGCCGCTGTCCGCAGGCCGTGCAGCCGGCCTGGTAGAGCAGCCCGGCCACATACCGGACCTCGTGGACCGTCTCGGTCAGGCAGTTGGGGCAGTCGAGCTGGCCGACCCACACTGAACCGAAGGCCCGCTCGCGCGACAGCCCGGGATCCGTGCTACCCGAAAGCCAGAGTCCGGCCATAGTGCATTCCGTCCGCGATGAGCTCCGCCATGACCATGTCGTCGGCCGTGGTGATCTTGATATTCTCGCGCCGTCCGACGACGACCGCGACGGCCTGGCCCGCGCGCTCGACCACCGACGAGGTGTCGGTGCCGACGAACCCGTCGGCTGCGGCCTGCTGGTGCGCTGCCAGCACGAGGCGAGCATCGAAGGCCTGCGGTGTCTGGGCGAGCCACAGGCCATCCTCCGCGCTGCCGATGCCGCCCTGCTCGTCGAGCGTGACCAGTCGATTCCCCGCCGGGATCATCGGCAGCGCCGCGCCCACCTCGCGCGCCTTGTCCACCAACTCCTCGACCTCGCGTCGGTCCACGAACGGCCTGACAGCGTCGTGGATCAGCACGACGCCCACCTTCCCGGATTCGATCTCGTCCGCGAGTGCCAGCAGGCCATTGAACTCGGACGCGTGGCGGGTAGGCCCGCCGTCCACAAACCGGTGCGGCTTGGAGACCTGGCCCTCCCGGACGAGGACGTCGCACAGCGCCCGATCCGCAGGGGCCGCGACGGTCACGATCTCGTCGATGACGGGGATCCGCGAGAACTCCTCCAGCGTGCGCTGGAGGATCGGCTTGCCCCCGAGGCGCAGGAAGATCTTGTTCGTGGGTGCCATCATCCGGACGCCCGAGCCCGCGGCCAGCACGATGGCCGCAACGCCACCCTGGCCCTCCGCTGTCACCGCCGTGCCCTCGTCATGGAACGCAACCCGTCGGCGCCCGCGCCGCGGCGGGGCCTACCTCGCCGCCAGCACCAGGTCGAAACGGAGCTCACCCGCCATCGATCGGAGCTCCGCGTACCTGGCGTCACGGGCGGACTGGATCGGCAGATTGGACCGGAGCCCGTCGACCAAGTGGATGCGCAGTCCGGCGTCCCTAGCCAGTTGCAGCTCGTCACGGCACGACCAGCGCTCGGCCACGGCCTGGCCGACGGCTGAGGCGAGCGGTTCTCGCCGGAAGACGCAGGGTGCCTGCACGGCGTGAACGGTCTCGCGCGGAATGGTGCCGACGACGCGGCCGGCCACCACGCGCTTGATGGTCTCGTGCACCGCGACCCCGAGGAGCGCACCGTCGCCGCGGAGTGCGGAGATGAGCGCTGTGAGGCTGGCCGGCGTGAGGAGCGGTCGCTCGGGCTCATGCAGCAGCACCGTGCTCGGCGACGGCTCCAGCTCGAGCGCCGCGCCGATCGCCTGCCAGCGGTTCGAATGGGTGGCCGTGACCGCGACCCGGAGCTCGTCGGGGTGCTCGATCGCGGCCAGACAGGCATCGGCGTCCACGCCCTCGAGGGCCAAGACGATCGGGCCGATGGAGGGAACGGCCCGCAGGGCCCGCACAGTCGCGTCCAGGACCGACCTGCCGCCGATCGTCAGCTGCCCAGCGGGTGAAGTCGGATGGATCGGGATGATCGCTAGGGAGCTCGGTTCGCTCGTGATGGTCGGCCACTCCCGGCTGGGGGATGCTGCTGGGCGGCGAAATCCTAGCACGCTGCCTCGCGCGTGCACGCGAACCGGCGTTCCTGGTCGGATTGCCGGCCGGACCGCCGCTCGACTCCGGAGCCTGCACGACCACGATGTCTCCCGCTAGAGGGGGCCGTGAGGACACCGTCGCAAGGCCGGCAGGCCCCGGAGCGAACGGCGAGGGAGGGGGGATCGGGTTCACAAATGTGACAATGTGTAGCGACCGTGCGGCTGGACGTTACAGCTTGGATTCGAGCGTGTCAATATGGGGAGCCACTGGCTCTCCGATGGTCGTCGAGGTCTCGCTGTTCGGGCAGACTCGAGGGTGGGTGCAGCGTCCTCCGACAGCAGCTCGGACCCTGGGGGCGGTGAGGGACCTGGTTGAGCAGGAGCGCCCGAGATGAGCATTCGTGGGATCGCAGCCGCCCCGGGGTACGCCGTCGGCCCCGTCTGGCGATACATGGCGGCCGGTCTGGCCGAGCCGCTCGAGGGCGAGCCAGCGGTTGACAAGCTGACGATCTCTGACGCCGCCTCCATCGCCGCCGAGGAGCTCGTCGAGCTTGCCGATCGCGTCAGGGCGGGGGGCCGCGCCAGCGAGGCGGGCATCCTGGAGGCGCAGGCTCTGATGGCCACCGACGAGCTGATCGTCGACGAAGCCGAGCGCATGGCGGCGCAGAGCGGCTCGTCCACGCCCGCCGACTTGGCGCGGGTGGTGCAGCTTGCCGGGCAGGCCGCGGCGGCCACGCTCGCGGCGCTGGACGACGAGCTGCTGTCGGCCCGAGCTGCTGACGTGCGCGACGTCGCCGCGCGCATCGCCCGGATCCTGTCCGGCCATCGGATCACGCCCCCGTCCGAACCCTCGATCGCGGTTGCGGACGACCTGCCGCCCTCGGTGACGCTCGAGCTCCCCGAGGGGAGCCTGATCGGGGTGGTGCTGCAGGAGGGCAGCCGGACGTCGCACGCGGCCATCCTCTCGCGCGCCCTCGGGATCCCCGCCATCGTCGCCGCGCCGGGCGTCCTCAGCGCGGTTGCCGAGCTCGCCGCCGACGGCGGGCGGGTCCGCGCCGCGATCGACGGCACCACGGGCGAGGTGTTCCTGGACCCGAGCGCTGAAGTCGAGGCGGACCTCGCGGAGCGCAGGCATCGATCGGAGACCGAGGCGCAGGCGGCGCAGGCCCTGCGCGGCGCGCCTGGGCAGACGGCGAGCGGACACCGGATCCCGCTCGTCGCCAACATCGGCAGCCCGGCGGAGTCCGCCCGAGCCCTCGGGGCGGGAGCCGAGGGCGTGGGCCTGTTCCGCACGGAGTTCGTGTTCATGGGCCGGCAGGACCCGCCCACGGAGCTGGAGCAGGTCGCGGCGTACCGTGACGTGCTGACCGCATTCGGCGCCGAGCGGCCGGTGGTGATCCGGCTCGCCGACATCGGGGGCGACAAGGCCATCCCGTACCTCAACCTGCCCGCCGAGGAGAACCCGTTCCTGGGCGTACGGGGGTTGCGCCTCGCCTACGGCCCCGGTCGGGACCTCGTGGCGACGCAGATCCGGGCGATCTTCCGGGCCGGCGCCGAGGCGGGGGTGACGCCGCACATCATGGCCCCGATGGTGGCCACGGTGGAGGACGTGGAGCTGCTCGTCAGCCTGCGCGACGAGGTGGCGGCCCGCCTCGACGCGGACGGGATCGCCCGCTCGAACCGACTGGTGACGGGGATCATGGTCGAGGTGCCGTCTGCCGCCCTGCTCGCGTCATCGCTGGCCAGACATGTGGACTTCTTCTCGATTGGCACCAACGACCTCACCCAGTACGTTCTGGCCGCTGACCGCACCAACGGGCGGCTCGGCGCCCTGCAGGACGCTCTGCACCCGGCGGTCCTGCGGGCGATCGCGGCGACGGTGGCGGGAGGCGACGAGCGCGGCATCCCCACGGCGGTCTGCGGCGAACTGGCCTCAGATCCGGCAGGCGCGCTCGTGCTTGCGGGCCTCGGCGTGGACGAGCTGAGCATGGATGCAGCCGCCCTCGACGCCGTCAGGCTGGCGCTGCGGCTGGCCACCGACGAGGAGCTGGACGAGCTGGGCCACGCCGCCCTTGCTTCGCAGACCGCCCGGGAGTCGCGGGGCCACGCGGAGGCGCTGCTGGCCAGCCTCGCGGAGCGTCGCGAGAAGGTTCTCGCGAGCTAGCGGGTCGCAGGATGCGCGCCGTGGTCGGAACGGCGCCGCAACCGAACAGCAAATCAAGGGTTGACACAGGGCCCGGCAGATCAGTATCGTTGCACAAACGCTTCGGTCTGTCACATTTGTGCAGGTGGAGAGTTGGACCCCCTATTCATCATCGTGGCGCTCGCCGTCATCTGGTCGGCCCAGTCGTACCTCGTGTACCGGCAGGGGAAGGCGTTCATGCGGCGGATTCACGTCCTGCGGCAGGAGGGCCGCGTCGCCATCGGGGTCGGCTACAACCGCATCCACGTCCGAACGTTCGTCGTGGTGGTCGCGGATCGCCAGGACCGCATCGTCCGCGTCGAGCGGCTGAGCGGGCTGACGATCTTCGCCCGGGTTCGCCCCGTCGACCGGTTCGCGGGACTCCGGCTGCAGGAAGTCGTGGATGTCGCGACGAGCCAGAAGGCCTCACGGCAATTCACCACAGCCCTCAAGCAGGCCGTGGACGCGCTGCTCACCGACGACGCTGGAGAGTCGCCGGATTCGCCGGCATCGACCGCCGATGCAGCGGAGGAGGAGGGACATGCCCCTCGCGACCGGGAAGGGGGGTTGGCCATCGCGGAGGTGATCTGACGCGGAGTAGGAGAGAGGTCTTTCGGGTCGCCCCGAACCTGGAGATTGAGGATGGACTTTCTAGTCGAAGTCGCGAAGGGCTTCATCGGGATCTTCCAGAAGGGCGGTGACACGCTCACCGGCCTCGTCACTGGGATCGTGCCCTTGCTGCTCGTCCTGTTGACGGCGATCTACGCCTTCACGGCCCTGGTCGGGGAGGAGCGGATCAACCGCGTGATCGCGGTGTCGGCTCGGCCGGGCATCGCCTACACGCCCCTGCGCTACATCGTGGCGCCTGTCCTGGCCGTCTTCTTCCTCACGAACCCAATGGCCTACACCCAGGGCCGCTGGTTCCCCGAGAGGTTCAAGCCGGCCTTCTACGACTCCGCCGTCTCGTACGTGCACCCGCCGCTCGGCCTGTTCCCGCACATCAACCCGGGCGAGATCTTCGTGTGGCTGGGCATCGCCACCGGCATCTCGGACCTAGGGCTGGACACCACCCAGCTCGCGGTCCGCTACGCGCTGGTCGGCCTGGTGGTGATCTTCATCCGTGGCGTGACCACCGAGTACATCACGGCCTGGCTGATTGCCCGCGAAGCCAAGAAGGCTTCGGCCTCGTAGGCGGAGGACAGACACGTGGAAGGCGTCACCAACTTCATCCTCGTCATCGGCAAGGGCGCTGGCGTCGTCGTCGGCACGCTCTACCAGTCGGGCCGGCAGGCGGTTGACCAGGTCATCCGCAACATCCTGCCGTTCATGTGCTTCATCAGCTTCGTGATCGGGTTCATCCTCTACACGGGGATCGGCACCTGGATCGCCGACAACGTCTCGGGAATGGCCAACAACGTGGTCGGCCTGGTCGTCCTCGGCATCATCGGCGGCATCCCGATCCTGTCGCCGCTGCTCGGCCCGGGCGCGGTCATGGCCCAGATCATCGGCACGCTGATCGGCTCGACGCTGATCGCCAAGGGCGGCATGTCGCCGCAGCTGGCGCTGCCGGCGCTGTTTGCCATCAACTCCCAGGTCGGCTGCGACTTCGTCCCGGTCGGTCTCGCCCTCGGCGAGGCTGAGCCCGAGACTGTCGAGGTCGGCGTTCCCGCCGTACTGTTCTCTCGTCAGATCACCGGTCCGATCGCGGTCGTGATCGCGTATCTGGCGAGCTTCGGCCTCTACTCCTAGAGGGGTCATCGTCCAGAGCGTGATGGAGATGTCCAATGGGTGACGAGCAGACCTACAAGGCCGTCAAGGTTTCCAAGGGTTCCCGTGGCTGGGGTGGCCCGCTGACCATCCAACCGAAGGCCGGGCGGGAGTACGTCGTCTCCATCACGGGCGGGGGGATCCACCCGGTGGCGCAGCGGATTGCTGAGATGACCGGCGGGATCCCCTTCGACGGCTTCAAGTCGAAGGTTGAGTTCAACCAGATGGCCTGCGTCGTCATCGACTGCGGCGGCACCGCCCGGGTCGGGGTCTACCCGATGAAGAAGGTGCCGACGATCGATGTCCACCCGACCATGCCGGCCGGCCCCCTGATGATGTTCATCACGGAGGACGTGTTCGTGTCGGGCGTCAAGGAAGAGAACATCCAGCTGGTTGACTGAGGTGCCCCGCCAGCTCAAGTACCGGTCCCGCGTCGTGGGGGTGGGTGAACTCGTCGCCGAGTTCACCGCCCAGAACATCCTGGTGTTCTTCGCCGCGGGGGCGCCAGATGAGCTGGCGGAGTTCTCAATCCTCCACGAGCGGCTCACCGAGTCCGCGCGCGTCGAGCCGGGCGACCAGCTCCGGCTCGGCGCTGAGACCTATGACGTCCTCGCCGTCGGGGACGTCGCCAACGACAACTTCGCGTCCCTCGGGCACTTGGTCGTCAAAGCGAACGGTCGGTCCGAACCCGAGATGCTCGGCGACGTCTGCGTTGAGGCCAAACCCCTGGTCAACCTCGACGTGGGCGACGAGATCGCCATCTACGGACCTGACAGCAGCTAGGTGGTCGCACATGTCCCTCTATGAACGGCTCCTCCAGCGCGCTAGCGAGCGGCGGCCTGTGACCGTCGGCGTGGTCGGTGCCGGCCAGATGGGGTCAGGCCTGATCGACCAGATCACGCCGCTTCCCTGGTACGACGTCACCGCCGTCGGCGACATCGACATCGAGCGCGCCAAGGCTGCATTCCGAGCGGCCGGAATCCCCGACGGCCAGGTGGTTGTCGTCGACGACCTGCCAGCGGCCGAACGCGCGCGCGAGGCGGGCATGCACCTCGTGAGCCGTTCTGCCGAACTCGTCGCCTCCATCCCGGGCAACGAGGTGGTGGTGGACGCGACCGGGGTCCCCGAGGTGGGCGCCATCGTGGCGAACGCCGCCATCAAGGCGCGCCAGCACATCGTGATGCTCAACGTCGAGGCGGACGTCACCGTTGGCCGGGCGCTCAAGAAGATGGCCGACGACGCGGGCGTGATCTACACAACCTCCGCCGGCGACGAGTACGCGCCAGCCAAGGAGCTGGTCGAGTTCGCCCGGACGCTCGGCTTCAACGTGGTGTGCGCCGGCAAGGGCAAGAACAACCCGCTCGACCGCGCGTGCACGCCCGACGACCAGGTCGAGCGCGCCAAGGCGATCGGTGCCAACCCGTGGATGCTGTCCGGCTTCGTTGACGGCACGAAGACCGCCGTCGAGATGTCCTGCCTGGCCAATGCCACCGGCCTCGTGCCCGACGTGCGGGGCATGCACGGGCCGCACGCGAAGGTGCCGGACCTGCCCAAGATCCTGATCCCCGAGGCGGACGGCGGCGTGCTGCTCAAGAAGGGCGTCGTGGACTACGCGATCGGCGTGGCGCCGGGCGTGTTCTGCGTCATCGAGACGGATCGCAAGGTTGTGTTCGACGAGATGAAGTACCTGGGCATGGGCGCGGGACCGTACTTCGTCCTGTTCCGCCCGTACCACCTCACGAGCCTCGAGACGCCGATCAGCATCGCCCAGGCGGCGGTCGACCACGAGACCACAATCGCCCCCGGCCCGGTGCCGGTGTCCGAGGCGATCGCGGTGGCCAAGCGGGACCTCGTGCCGGGCGAGAAGCTCGACAAGATGGGCGGCTACATGTACTACGGCCTGGCCGAGCGTGCGGAGATCGCCAAGGCCGACGGGCTCACCCCGATTGGCCTGGTCGAGGGCGCCGTCGTCACCAAGCCCGTCAAGCTCGGCGAGCCGATCCCGGCCGATGCGCTCGAGCTGAGTCAGGACACGCTCCTCTACAAGCTCCGCCAGCAGCAGGACGAACTGGACAAGGTGGCCGTCGGGGCCCGATAGGCGGAGCCGACCAAGCCGTGCGACAACGCCGAACGCGCGGGCTCGGAGCCCGCGCGTTCGGTTCACAGGAGACGACAGGGTCCGACCATGCCGAGAACACCACGGAATGCACCCAAGGCGGGTGACGAGCCCGCCATCTACGCCCTCCCGCGGGAACGCCTGGTCGCCACTCTGGAGCTCATGTGGCGGATCCGGGCCCTCGAGGAGAAGATCGAGGAGCTCTACAGCTTGGGTCGCGTGCACGGCACCATGCACCTGTCGATCGGCCAGGAGGCGGTGCCCGGCGGCTGGTCGCTCGCCCTGCGCGATGACGACTACCTGGTCAGCCACCACCGCGGCCACGGGCACGCGCTCGCCAAGGGTGCCCTGCCCGAGCCGATGATGGCCGAGCTGCTCGCCAAGGAGACCGGCTACGGCCGCGGCCGGGGCGGCTCGATGCACATCGCGGACATGTCCCGCAACAACGTCGGCGCGAACGGGATCGTCGGCGGCGGCATCCCGATCGCCACCGGCGTCGGCCTCGCGATCAAGCTGCGCGGCACCGACCAGCTGGTGCTCGGCGTGTTCGGCGACGGGGCCAACAACGAGGGGACCTTCCACGAGTCGCTGAACATGGCGTCGGTGTGGGACCTGCCCTGTCTGTTCCTGTGCGAGAACAACCAGTACGGCATGTCGATGCCGATCGAGAAGGCGATGAACACCACCGTCGCCGAGCGGGCGATGTCGTACGGGATCCCCGGCGTCCGCGTGGACGGCAACGACGTCGGCGCGGTGTACACGGCGGTCAAGACGGCCGTGGACCACATCCGGGCTGGCGGCGGGCCCTACCTCGTGGAGGCGGTGACGTACCGCTACCGGGGCCACTCGAAGAGCGACCGGAACCTGTATCGCACCCGCGCCGAGATCGACGAGTGGCGGGCGAAGGATCCCATCGGCCGGTTCGCCGCCGCCCTCGAGGATCGCGGGATCATCACCCAGGCGGATGACGACGCGGCCCACCAGAAGGCCCGCGACCTGATCAACGCCGCGGTCGCCGCAGCCGAGACGCAGCCCGACCCGCGGGTCGAGGACCTGCTCGAGGGGGTCTACGCCTGATGAGCGAGATGAGCTTCGCGCAGGCGGTGCGCGCCGCGATCCGCGAGGAGATGCAGCGCGATCCGACCGTGTTCCTGATGGGCGAGGACATCGGCGTCTACGGTGGAGCGTTCGGAGTGAGCGACGGCCTCCTGGCCGAGTTCGGCCCCGAGCGGATCCGCGACACCCCGATCGCGGAAGCGGCGATCGTCGGGGCGGCCACCGGGGCAGCCCTGGGCGGCATGCGGCCGATCGCCGAGATCCAGTTCTTCGACTTCATCCTGCTGGCCATGGACCAGCTGATCAACCAGGCCGCCAAGATCCGCTACATGTTCGGGGGGCGGGCCACAGTGCCGATCGTGGTCCGGGGGCCGGCCGGCTCTGGCACCGGCGCCGCGGCCCAGCACTCGCAGAGCCTGGAGGCGCTGTTCACCCACATCCCCGGCCTGAAGGTCATCGCGCCGTCCACCCCGGCCGACGCCAAGGGCCTGCTCACCGCCGCCATCCGGGACCCCAACCCAGTCGTGTTCGTCGAGCACAAGCTGCTCTACAAGCTCAAGGGCGAGGTTCCTGACGGCGAATACGTCCTGCCGATCGGCAAGGCCGACGTGAAGCGGCTGGGCACCCACGCCACGGTCGTCGCCACGCAGATCATGGTGCCCCGTGCGCTGGCCGCGGCCGAGCGCCTCGCGCAGGAGGGGATCGAGATCGAGGTGGTGGACCCGCGGACCCTGCTGCCGCTCGACGCCGAGACCATCGAGGGGTCGGTCAAGAAGACCGGCCGCCTGCTGATCGTCCACGAGGCCGTCAAGCACGGCGGCGTCGGCGGCGAGATCGCAGCCCGGGTGCTCGAGGGCGACGCGTTCGAGTACCTCGAGGCGCCGATCATGCGGCTGGCCGGCCAGCCCACGCCCATCCCCTACAACCGCGACCTCGAGCGAGCCGCGGTCCCGCAGGAGGACGACATCGTGGCCGCCGCCCGTCGGCTGGTGGCCTGACCATGGCCAAGCCCGTCATCCTCCCCATGTTCAACATGGACATGACGGAGGCCCTGCTGCTCCGCTGGATGGTCGAGGAGGGCGCCAACGTCCGCGAGGGCGACCCCCTGTGCGAGGTCGAGACCGACAAGGTCAACATGGAGGTGGAGGCGCCGTCAGACGGCCTGCTCGTCAGCCTTCAGTACCCGGCTGGCGCGGTCGTGCCGGTCACGTCGGTGATCGCCTACATCGCCGCCGATGCGGCCGATGCCGCCACAGTCGCCGCGCCGGCCCCGGCACCGGGCGTGTCGGCCCCGGTGGTCCCTGCGCCGCTTGAGCC
>JBJKRU010000249.1:0-3123 GCA_046704485.1 Candidatus Limnocylindrales bacterium
CGTTGCCGCCCAGCCCCGTCTGCGGCGTCCGGGCGATTAAATCCAGCTGGCGCACCGAGGCGGCGCCCTGGCGGATGGCCGTGCCCACGCAGACGGTCCCGGTGTCGCCGCCTCCGATGACGACGACGCGCTTGCCCGCCGCGTCGATCGGCGCCTCGGCCGCCGTCCCGCCGTCGAGCAGGCGGCGCGTGTTGCCGCGCAGGTAGCTCATCGCGAAGTGGATCCCGCCCAGCTCTCGACCGGGGACGGGCAGGTCGCGCGCCACCGTGGAGCCGGTCGCGATCACCACCGCGTCGTGGTCGGCCAAGAGCCGCTCGGCGCTCACGTCGGCGCCCACCGTGCAGCCCGTGACGAAGTGGACGCCCTCGGCCTCCATGAGCTCCACACGCCGGCGGACGACGCCCTTGTCGAGCTTCATGTTGGGGATCCCGTACATCAGCAGGCCGCCCACGCGGCCGGCCCGCTCGAACACGGTCACCTTGTGGCCGGCGCGGTTGAGCTGGTCGGCGGCGGCCAGACCGGCCGGCCCGCTGCCGATCACGGCCACAGTGCACCCGGTGCGCGCGAGCGGCGGGCTCGGCGTGATCCAGCCCGCCTCCCAGGCGCGGTCGGCGATCTCCGCCTCGATGGTCTTGATCGCCACCGGATCGCCGTTGATCCCGACCGTGCACGAGCCCTCGCACGGGGCGGGGCAGACGCGCCCGGTGAACTCGGGGAAGTTGTTGGTGAAGTGGAGGCGGATGCTCGCCTCCCGCCACTGGCCGCGGTAGACCATGTCGTTCCACTCGGGGATCAGGTTGTTGATCGGGCATCCCGAGGCCATGCCGCTGATCAGCGCCCCTGTGTGGCAATACGGGATGCCGCAGTCCATGCACCGCGCCCCCTGGTCGGACAGCTGGGCGTCGGTCAGGTGCGGGTGGTCCTCGGCCCAGTCCCGGATGCGCTCCAGCGGCGGCCGCGAGGGCATGCTGCGGCGACCGATCTCCAGAAACCCGGTCGGCTTGCCCATCAGGCGCCTCCCACCCGGGCGAGGTCGGCGGCGTTCTCGACGAAGGCGGCCATCTCGGCCTCCTCGGGCGGGAGCCCGGCAGACACCATCCGCGCCTGGGCTTCGAGGACCCGCCGGTAGTCCTGCGGGATGACGCGAACGAACCGCCCCGAGACCGCGGCCCAGTCCGCAAGCAGGCCAGCCGCCCGCTCGGAGCCGGTCAGCTCGCGGTGGCGCTCCACCAATGCCCGGAGCTCGTCTGACTCCTCGGCGGGGAGACCCTCGAGCGCGACCAGCTCCGTGTTGACGCGACCGCGGAACCCGCCATCCTCGTCGAGGACCCACGCGATGCCGCCGCTCATGCCCGCGGCGAAGTTGCGCCCGGTCCGACCCAGCACCACCACCCGGCCGCCGGTCATGTACTCGCACCCGTGGTCGCCCACGCCCTCCACCACCGCCGTGGCGCCCGAGTTGCGGACCGCGAAGCGCTCACCGGCCGTCCCCCGGATGAACACCTCGCCCGCCGTGGCGCCGTAGAGGACGACATTGCCCACGATCACGTTCTCGTGGGCCGTGAACGGGGCGTCGGGGTGCGGTGCCACGACGATCCTGCCGCCGGACAGGCCCTTGCCCACGTAGTCGTTGGCGTCGCCGACGAGGACGAGCTCGACGCCCTTCGGGATGAAGGCGCCGAAGCTCTGCCCCGCCGAGCCCACGAGGCGAAGCGAGATCGTCCCGTCGGGGAGCCCCGCGCGACCCCACCGGCGCGTGACCTCCGAGCCGAGCATCGTGCCCGCCACGCGGTTGATGTTCCTGATGGGCAGCTCGGCGCGCACCGGCAGGCCCTCGGTGAGCGCCGGCGCCGCGAGCGGGATCAGCGTGGTCGCGTCGAGCGACGCCTCCACGTTGTGCACCTGGGCGATCGCCCGGCGGCGCCCGAACGAGTCCGGCACCCGGGGCTGGGCGAGGATCCGGGCGAAGTCGAGCGTCCGAGCCTTGGGGTGGTCGAGCGCGGGGCGCATCTCGAGCCGGTCAGAGCGGCCGACCATCTCGTCGACCGTCCGGAAGCCGAGGCGCGCCATGTGCTCGCGGACCTCGCGGGCGATGAACGTCATGAAGTTGACGACGTGCTGCGGGTCGCCAGCGAACCGCGAGCGCAGCTCGGGGTCCTGCGTGGCCACGCCCACCGGGCACGTGTTGAGGTGGCAGGCGCGCATCATCACGCAGCCCAGCGAGACGAGGGCCGTCGTGGCGAAGCCGAACTCCTCGGCGCCCAGCAGCGCGCCGATCACCACGTCGCGGCCCGTCTTGAGCTGGCCGTCGACCTCGACGGTGATGCGGCTGCGCAGGTCGTTGGCGACGAGGACCTGGTGCGCCTCCGCGAGGCCGAGCTCCCAGGGGATGCCGGCGTGCTTGATGGACGTCAGCGGCGAGGCCCCCGTCCCCCCATCGTGGCCCGAGATCAGCACCACGTCCGCGTGCGCCTTGGCGACGCCCGCCGCCACCGTGCCCACGCCCACCTCGGCGACCAGCTTCACGCTGATCCGCGCATGGTGGTTGGCGTTCTTGAGGTCGTGGATGAGCTCCGCGAGGTCCTCGATGGAGTAGATGTCGTGGTGCGGGGGCGGGCTGATCAGCCCCACGCCGGGCGTGGAGTGGCGGGTCTTCGCGATCCACGGGTAGACCTTCGAGCCGGGCAGCTGGCCGCCCTCGCCGGGCTTGGCGCCCTGGGCCATCTTGATCTGCAGCTCGCGGGCGTTGACCAGGTACTCGGAGGTCACGCCGAAGCGGCCCGAGGCCACCTGCTTGATCGCGCTGTTCTTTGAATCGCCGTTCGGCATCGGCTCGTAGCGGGCGGGGTCCTCGCCGCCCTCGCCCGTGTTGCTCTTGCCGCCCAGCCGGTTCATCGCGATCGCGAGCGACTCGTGGGCCTCCTGAGAGATCGAGCCGTACGACATCGCGCCGGTCTTGAACCGGCGCACGATCGACTCGACAGGCTCCACTTCGTCGATCGGGACCGGCTTGAGGGCGGGCTTGAGCTCGAGCAGGCCGCGCAGCGTCGCCAAGCGTCCCGACTGGTCGTCCACCAGGCTCGTGTAGTCCTTGAACACGGCGTAGTCGCCGGTCCGCACCGC
>JBJKRU010000250.1:0-17646 GCA_046704485.1 Candidatus Limnocylindrales bacterium
CATCTGCGAGCGCGCGGAGGCGGCGGAGCAGCGCCCCGCGACCCTCAGGCGACGCGAGGTCCCGCACCTGCCTCGCCCGACCGGCCACGTCGTCGAGCAGCGCGAGCTCTGCGGGCGCCAAGCGGGCGGCGTCGCTCGCCAAGCGTGCCTCGCCCTCTGGCGTCACCTCCACCATGAGCTCGAGGCGCTCGAGGAGGCCCGGCGGCAGCATCGCGCGCACCACGGTCGCAACGGGAGCGAGGTACCGCGCGGCGATGCCCTGCGCGAACCCGAGCGCGAGCGGCGGCAGGAGCGGCCCGTCGGTGCGGACGCGGGCAGCGACGGCCCTCGCCTGGGGCTTGACGTCGTCGCGCGGCGCGGCTGCGGCGCCCGCGGCGAAGCCTTCCCCGGACTCCGCGAGGCCCTCCCACCCGGGTCCCACACCGTCGCGCGTGTCCGCGACGGGACGCGCCGCGCCGAGGATGATGCCGATCGCCTGCCGCCGCCCGAACGGCACCAGGACCGCCTCGCCCGGCTCGAGGTCCGCGAGCTCTGGCGGTACCGCGTACGTCCACGTCCGCGGCCCGGGTCCGCCGGGTGCGTCCACCGCGACCTCGACCAGGCGCGGCGCGCCCTCGCCGGGGTTCGGCTCGAACGGCAGCAACGTGGCCCCTTGCTAGGTGATCCTGACCCGGCGGTCGGCGTTGCGGCGGTTCTCCTGCTCGATGATCGCCTCGATCTCGGCCGCTGTCCGAGCCTGCTGGTCGGTCTCGTTGACGACCACGCGGTCGTAGTCGCCCTGGCGCGCGAGCTCGATCGCGGCGTTCCGCTGGCGGATCTCCAGCTCGTCTGCTGTCTCGGTCGCCCGCGAGCGGAGCCGCTGGAACAGCTCCTCCATCGACGGCGGCACGAGGAACACGAGCAGGGCGTCGGGTGCCCGCTGCTTCACCGCCGACGCGCCCTGGACGTCGATCTTCAGGATCACGTCGTGCCCGTCGGCCAGGGCGTCGGCCACCTCGTGGCGGGGCGTCCCGTACCAGTTGCCGTGGACCTCCGCGAACTCGAGCAGCTCCCCGGCGTCCCGCAGCCGGGCGAACTCCTCCATCGACAGGAAGTGGTAGGACACGCCAGGGACCTCGCCGGGTCGCGGCGCGCGTGTCGTGCAGGTGACGACGTAGTGGTAGTCGGGGTCGCGGCCGCGCTTCCGCAGGGCGTCGATGATCGTGTCCTTGCCCACGCCGGACGGGCCGCTGATGATCACCAGCTGGGCGCCGGGCGCCCCGAGCAGCGGCTCCGGGTCCCTCATGCCATCCCTCCCGACGTCCGCCGTCCGGCCGAGGCCTCGGCGGCCCGCAGCCGCTCGAGCACCACCTCGAGCGCTTCCGGGATCCGCGCCTCCACTCGGACGAGCCTCGCCGACGACGGCGACACCAGCTCCAGCCGCCACGCGTGCAGGAACAGGCGCTCGAGCCCGTCCGGTCCGCGGCGCGCCGTCCCTGTCCCGTACACCTGGTCGCCCGCGACAGGGTGTCCCAGCGCCGCGCAGTGGACTCGGATCTGGTGGGTGCGGCCCGTGACCAGGTCGAGCTCGAGCAGGGTCCAGTCGCGGAACCGCTCCCGGACCCGGTAGCCGGTGGTGGCCGGCCGCCCGTCGGGCACCACGGCCATGCGCTTGCGGTCCTTCGGGTCTCGGCCGATCGGCGCCTCGATCCGACCCGCGGCTGCGGCCACCGAGCCCTGGACGAGGGCGAGGTAGGTCTTGCGAACGCGCCGCGCCTTGAGCTGGGCCATCAGGCCGGCCTGGGCCGCATCGTTGCGCGCCACGATGAGGAGCCCCGACGTGTCCCGGTCGAGCCTGTGCACGATGCCGGGCCGGGCGACACCCGCGATCCCGCCGTAGTGGTCGCCGCGGGCGAGCAGCGCGTTGACGAGGGTGCCCCGCCAGTGCCCGGGCGCCGGGTGGACCACCAGGCCCGACGGCTTGTTGACGATCAGGACGTCGTCGTCCTCGTAGACGACGTCCACCGGGATCGTGGGGTCGGGCTCGAGGTGGTACGGCACCTCGGGCGGCGGCACCTCGAGGGTGACCCCGCCTGGTCCCCGGACTTCGGAGTTGGCCCGCAGACGCCGGCCCGCGTCGTCCACCAAGCGTCCGTCGCTGATCAGCTTCTGCACGTACGAGCGGGACAGGCCAGTGCGGTCGGCGACGAAGCGGTCGACCCGCCGCACGACCTCGCCGTCGGGGACCGCGAGCCTCCGCGGACCGGGCTCCACCGACGGGGGGGCCGGCTCGAGCCCCAGCGCGCCGTCGAGGTCCTCGTCGATCTCGAGGTCCTCGTCGGGGACGGCCTCAGCGAGGGCTCCGAGGGGGGTCGGCTCAGTCATCGCTCCCCCACTGCGCGATGGACGGGAACATCGCCACGACGAAGATCAGGAGGATCGACGTGGTGATGGCGGCGTCCGCGACGTTGTAGGTCCAGAACCGCCACCGGCCGATCCCCATGTCGATCCAGTCCACCACCGCGCCGTAGTGCAGTCGATCGATCAGGTTGCCGATCGCCCCGCCCAGGAGGAGCGAGGTGGCGACCGTCATCACGATGCCCCGGCCAGCCCGCCGGTGGTAGACGACGATCAGGACGATCACGACCAGCGACACGATGGCGAACGCCGTGGCCGACTGCGGCACCATGCCGAACAGGATCCCGCTGTTGACGCCGTAGACGAAGTTGAGCCACGTCCCGAGCACCGAGAAGCCGGAGCCGGGCTCCACGGTGCTGGTGATCCAGAACTTGGTCAGCTGGTCCGCGACGACCACGGTGACGGCGATCGCGGTGAACAGCGCCCAGCGTGCCCGCGACGGGCCGCTCCAGGCCGCCTGGGGGGCCGGCGCGTCGTCGTCGACGATCTCCTCGTCCACCGCCTCGTCGACGGCGTCCACCGGCCGATCCGCCATCTCAGGCGCCAACCCGGCGGAGGGCGATCACCACCTCGCCGCTGTCGAGTCGCACGGCCGCCGTGGGCAGGTCCGGCGGCGGCGCCTCCCGGCGGATCGTGTCCACCAGCGTGTCGGCGAGCACGGGCGGCAGGTACGAGGCGACCGCGGCATCGAGTCCGCCGACCCACAGGTCGATCCGGTCGTCGAGGTCCAGCTCCGCCTCCTTGCGCAGGTCCTGGACCGCGCGCTGGAGCTCTCTGGCGTCGCCCTCGGCGCGCAGCTCTGGGGTCAAGGTGGTGTCGACGACCACCACCAGGCCGTCGTCGTCGGCGACGGCGGTGCCCGGCCTCGGCGTCGCCTGCACCTCGACCTCGTCGGCGGCCAGCGTCTCGCCCTCGATGGTCACGGTGCCGTCCGCGTGGATCTCGAAGCGCCCCTCTCGGGCAGCCGCCATGATCGCGGGGACCTTAGGGCCAAGGCGCTTGCCCACCTTGGGCAGGAGCACCTTGACGCCGCGGTCCACGAGCTCCGACTCGTCGCCGATGAGGATGACCTCCTTGACGTTGGCCTCGGCGCGGACCAGTTCGAGCAGCGCGTCCAGTTCGCCGCCGTCGCGACCGGGCAGGGCCAGCCAGAGGCGCCCGAGCGGCTGGCGGACCTTGAGCCCGGCCTGGCCGCGGACGGTGCGGGAGAGGTCGACGGCCCGGCGCGCGAGCGACATCGCGGCCTCGAGCCCGGCGTCGCGGAACGGGGCCAGCTGGTCGGCGGGCCAGCCTGAGAGGTGCACCGAGTCGGGCGCGGCCGGGTCGACGGCGGTGACCAGGTTGCCGTACATGGATTCGGACAGGAACGGCAGGATGGGTGCGACCATCCGCGCCAGGGCGACCAGCGACTGGTGGAGCGTCGCGAAGGCCCCGTCGCGCTCGGCGCCCGATGAGCGCGACATGCGGCGGCGGGAGAGGCGCAGGTACCAGGTGGAGAGGTCGTCGATGAACGTCGAGAGCAGCCGCGTGGCCGCCTCGGCGTCGTAGTCGCGGAGGCGCGCCTCGACGGCGGCGGCGGTGTCGGACGCGCGGGACAGGATCCAGCGGTCGAGCGGCGCGCGCTCGGCCACCGCCGGCGCGCCGCTCGCGGGCGTCCAGCCGGCCAGCCGCCCGTACGTCACGAAGAACCCGTAAACGTTCCACAGCACCAGCAGCCCGCGCCGCGCCTCGTCGGCCGCGTGCCAGCCGAACAGGATGTTGTCGTCCGGCCGGGCGCTCGCGTACATCCAGCGCATGACGTCCACGCCCATGCGCTCGGCCGCCTCGTCGAACTCGATGGCGTTGCCCCAGCTCTTGTGCATCGGCCGCCCGTCCTCGCCGAACAGCGTGGCGTAGCCGAACAGCGCCCTGAACGGCGGCTCGCGGCGCAGGACCGTGCTCATCGCGAGCATCGAGTAGAACCAGTTGCGGAACTGGCCGGGGAAGCTCTCGCTGACGAAGTCGGCCGGGAACCAGCGGCTCCAGTACTCGGGGTCCTCCCGGAAGTGCATCGTGGAGAACGGCACGATCCCCGCGTCGAGCCAAGGGTTGCCGACGTCGGAGATGCGCGACACGGGCTCGCCGCAGCTGGGGCAGGCGATCTTCACGGCGTCCACGTGCGGGCGGTGGGGCGTGTGGCCCTCCAGCCGCTCCCAGCCCTCGATGGCGCGCGACCGGAGCTCCTCCCGCCCGCCGATCACGTCGAACGTCCCGCAGGCCGGGCAGTCGAAGATGGGCAGGGCGAGGCCGTAGTAGCGCTTCTTGGAGATCATCCAGTCGCGCATGTTCACGAGCCAGTCGATCTCGCGGTCGTGCCCGAACGCCGGGAACCACTTGATCTGGTCGACCACCTCCATGATCTGGTACCGGAGGCTCGCGTCGACCTGCTCGCGGGTGAGGGTCTCGCGCGGCTGGTCGTAGACCTCGCCCATGCTGATGTACCACTCGTCCACCAGCCGGAACAGCAGCGGCGTGCCGCACCGCCAGCAGTGCGGGTAGCGGTGCGCGTACGGCTCGAGGTGGTAGAAGAAGCCGCGCTGCTCGAGGTCGTCCACCACCTCCTCGGCGACCTCCGGGGCGTCCTTGCCGGTCAGCCAGCCGAACCCCTCGTAGTAGCGGCCGTCCTCGTCGATGGGGCCGAAGATCGGCAGGCCGGCCGACCGGCCGAGCTGGTAGTCCTCCGCGCCGCAGCCGGGCGCGATGTGGACGATGCCGGTGCCCTCCTCCTCGCCCACCTCGTCCCAGAGGACGACCTGGTGCTCGTAGCCGGCCTCGTGGAAGGCGCCTGCGACGGCCGGCAGGCCGTCGTACGGACCGGTGTAGCGCCAGCCCTCGAGCGCCTTGCCCGGCACCTCCTCGAGCACCTCGAACGGCCCGCGCAGCGCCTGCTTCATCGTGCCCTTGCCCAGCCACAGCACATCCGCGCCCTGGCGGACCTTGACGTAGCGCAGCTCCTCCCCCACCGCGGCGGCCACGTTCGCCGCCAGCGTCCACGGCGTGGTCGTCCAGACCAGCAGCGCCTCGCCTGGGCGGTCCACCAGCGGGAAGCGCACGGTGAGGCCCGGGTCCTCCCGATCGGAGTAGCCCTCGTTCATCTCCATCTGGGAGAGGCCGGTGCCACAGCGCGGGCACCAGGGCATCGAGTCGTGGCCGCGGTAGATCCAGCCGCGGCGGTGGCACTCAGCGAGGAACCCCCAGATGAGGTCGTTGTTCTCGTTGCTGAACGTGAAGTAGCTGCCGCCGACCTCGGGCATGCCGAGGCGCCCGACCAGCATCTCCACGCTGTCGGTGACCGGCCCGTCCACGCCCTGGATCGTCGCCTGCTGGGACGGGTCCTGGTCCATGAGGTCGCGCAGGCGGAGCAGCTTGGCCGGGTCGTTCCAGTCCATCCAGTAGCCGAGGCGGATCGACTGTTCTGTCTGGCGCGCCGCGTAGGTGAGGACGCGCTGCTTGCACAGCCGCACGAAGTCGGCGATGCCGAACGCCTCGATGTCGCGCTTGGAGGTGAAGCCGAGCGCCTTCTCGACGTTGACCTCGACCCACAGCCCCTGGCAGTCGAAGCCGTTCTGGAAGCGCTGCTCCTCGCCGAGCATCGCGTGGAACCGCTGGTAGAGGTCCTTGTAGGTGCGGCCCCAGGCGTGGTGCACGCCCATCGGGTTGTTGGCGGTGATCGGCCCGTCGAGGAAGCTCCACCGCGGGTTGCCCGCGTTCTGCGCGCGCAGGCGGGCGAACGTCTTGCGCTCAGCCCACTCACGGAGCAGCGCGTGCTCCTGGGCGACGAAGTCTGGGCGGGCGGAGACGGGTCGGAACATCAGGCCTCGTTGCGTGGCGGAAGCGGCTCCATCTGGGCCACGGCGGGCCACCAGTCTACGGAACGTGGCGACCCCATGCGGCGGGGCAGCGCTCCGGCGGCCTTGGCCGAGCCCGCGGCGACGGGCGCCGGACGGGCACTCAGGACGCCGACCCCGATCAGCGGAGCGGCGTATGATCCGCCGCGATGTCCACGCCATCGCGCCTGCCGCGTGCCCCGCGCACGCGTTCCGCCTTCGGGGCGGCCTTCCTGTCCCTGATCTTCCCGGGCCTCGGGCACGCGTATGCGGGGGCATGGGGTCGGGCGCTCGGGTTCGCGGCCCTGCCGATCCTGGCGATGGCCGCGCTGGCCGGGATCGCGCTGCACGGCGACAAGTTCACGCTCGTCGCCGCGTTCGCGAGCCCGATCATCCTCAACAACATCCTGCTCCTCAACGTCCTGGTGTTCCTGTACCGCGCAGCGGCCGCCGTCGACGCCTGGAGCGTCGCGCGGTTCCTCAACGCGGCCGACCGCTCCGGCGACGGGCGGCTGGGCCGCGCCAGGCTCGCGCTCAACCCGCTCTCCGTGGCCGGACTTGCGGCTGTGGTCCTGACCATGGCCGGCGCCCACGTGGCTGTCTGGCACTACGACACCCTGGCGCTGTCGGTGGTGAACTGCCTCAACCCCGACACCGCCGACGCCACCTGCAACTCGGGCGCAGGCGCGACGCCCAACCCGTCCGACGTCGTCCCGACCGACTCCGGGCTGGCCGGCCTGGCCACCGACTCGCCGATCCCCACCCCGATCGGGACCGCCGCCGCCGGAACCCAGGCGCCCACCCTGCCGCCATGGGACGGCACCAGCCGGCTCAACATCCTGCTCGTCGGCACGGACCAGCGGGCGGCGGACCAGGCCGTGTTCAACACCGACACGATGATCGTGGTCTCGATCGACCCCAAGACGAAGCAGGTCGCCATGCTCCAGCTGCCGCGCGACACCGCGGGCGTGCCGGTGCCCGCGGTCGCCCAGAGCGTCTGGGGCTCCGTCTACAACTCCAAGATCAACTCCTGGTTCGCGGCGAACCAGAACCTCTCGATGTGGCCGGGCAAGACCGCGACCGCACGCGGCTTCGCGGCCCTCAAGTCGATCCTCGGCACCCTCTACGGGATCGACATCCAGTACTACGTCAAGGTTGACTTCGCCGGCTTCGTGCAGGCGGTGGACACGCTCGGCGGCGTGAACGTCAATGTCCAGATCCCGGTGGCGGAGGACGACTTCCCGCTCACCGACCAGATCAAGACGCGCGTGTACATCCCGGCCGGGCCGCAGGAGATGGACGGCCAGCAGGCGCTCGTGTACGCGCGCTCGCGCCACGGCTCGAACGACTTCGACCGCGGCCACCGCCAGCAGCGGCTCATCCTGTCGATGAAGGACGAGCTCGACCCGCAGACGGTGTTCCAGAACCTGACGGGCCTCGTCGCGGCGCTCAAGCAGACGTTCCAGACCGACATCCCGGTCACCGACACGCAGACGATGGGGCAGCTGCTGCAGCTCGCGTCGCAGATCGACACCAAGAGCATCCGCTCGTACGTGTTCTCGCCGCCCTACTACGCGACCGACATGTACCCGCTCACCGGTGGCAAGGACGGCCGGGTCCTGATCAACACCGCGCACGTCCAGGCGGCGGTCAAGGAGGCGTTCAGCATCAGCCCGTCGGTGCTGGCTCAGCGCGACACGCTCAGCGGCGAGGCCGCCCAGGTGTGGGTCCAGGACGGCAAGAACGGCCCGGGCCTCGCCGGCAACAATGCCCAGTACCTCGACTACTACGGGATCGACGCGTCGGCGCCGACGGCGCTCGCCCCCCAGACGCCGCAGAAGACCACCATCACCGTGTACAACGGCGCCGAGAGCCATCTCGCGGCGACGATCAAGTTCCTGCAGAACCTGTACGGCGTCACCGCGACCAGGGCGACGAACCCGAGCGTCAAGGCCGATATCGTGATCGTGATCGGGCGCGACGGGCAGACCCTCGACACGCCGACCGCCGGTTGACCCGGCCGCCGCGAGGCGGCCTGACGAGGCACAGGCGGGGCCGCCGCCGGGCCGCCCGCAGCCCGCCCCTACCCGATCGGCGTGAGCCAGCCCTTGTACTGCGGGAGGTTGCCGCGCACGGCGCCGAAGTACGTCTCGCTGATCTTGCGCGAGACCGGCCCGAACGCCCCGGTCCCCACGGGCCGGTGGTCGACGCCCACCACCGGGCTCACCTGGACGCCGGTCCCGCACAGGAAGACCTCGTCGCACACGTACAGCTCGGAGCGGTCGATCGAGCGGACCTCGGTCGGGATGCGCAGGTCCGCCGCGAGCGTCAGGATCGCCTTGCGGGTGACCCCCTCGAGGATGTCGTCCGAGACCGGCGGCGTGATCAAGGTGCCGCCCCGCACGATGAACAGGTTGGCGGCAGACGCCTCCGAGGCATGGCCGCTGGGCGTGAGCACCAGCGCCTCGTCATAGCCGTTCAGCTCCGCCTCGGACTTCTGGAAGGCCATGTTGACGTAGCCGCCGACGATCTTGCCGCGAGCGGGCAGCGCCTCGTCGGCGTTGCGGCGCCAGGACGAGGTCATGATCTGGATGCCCTTCTCGACGTCCACGTAGTTGCCGAACGGCGTGGCGAGCACGTACAGCTCGTGATCGAGGTGGTGGAGCTTCACGCCGATGGCCCGGGTGCTCTTGTAGAACGACGGGCGGATGTAGGCGTCCTCGCGGAACTGGTTCCGCCTGACCGTCTCGGTGACGATGCCGAACAGCTCGTCGACCGACGGCAGGCCCTCCATCAGCAGCATCTTGGCGCTGTTGCGGATGCGCTCGAGATGCTCCCGGATGAACAGCCCGTAAAGCTGGCCCTGCTCGGCGTTCCAGTAGGCGCGGATGCCCTCGAACGTGGCGGTGCCGTACATGAACGCGTGGGTCATGATGCTGACCCTGGCGTCCTTGAGGGCCACGTACTCGCCCTCGAAGTAGGCGATCATCTCGTCGAGCGGGCGGGGCTGCGGGGCGGTGGACGGCTGCTGGGTGAGCATCTGCTGGCTCCAGGTGGAGATGCGGCACGAGGCCGCGCATGGCTCGGGGTCGGTGCCCGAACTCTAGCATGGGGGGTGGTGGCCCCCATGCGAGCGGCTGGCGCCGCGGCGGTCGGCGGTGCCCGTCAGCTCGGGCCAGCCTGGCCGATGGCCGAGGCGACCGCCACCGCGACGTACCCCGCGTACAGCGCCCCGCCGAGCAGCAGCCGCCGCGCCCCCAGCCTGCCTCGAAGGAGGGGCACCACGAGCACGCCGAGCGAGACGAACACGACCGGCACCGAGAGGAAGGCGATCCGGCTCGCGTCGGTGACCGCCCAGGTCGCCGGGGCGAAGGCCAGTGCCACGGCCGCGGGGATCGTCGCCTGGAACACCATCGCGCCGGTGATGTTGCCGAGCGCGAGCGTGTCCTTGCCCTGGCGGAGCCAGATGACGGCGTTCACCGACTCCGGGAGCTCGGTGGCGATGGGCGCGATGAGCAGCGCGAGCAGCAGGTCCGCGACGTGCAGCGACTCGGCGATGGCCTCGACGGCGTCGACGAACAGCATCGCGCCAATGACGACCAGCACCAGGGCAAGGCTCACCTGCAGCACAACGATCCGGAGGTGCGGCGTGTGCGGGTTCAGGCGGTGGGCTCGACGGTCGAGGCGGTGCATCCGCAACGGTTCGGGGCGCTCCGCATCCGCCTCGGCCCCCTCGTCCAAGTGGCCCTTCGCGTACCAGGCATAACCCCCCACGAGCACGAGCGCGCCGGCCACCCGCGGGATTGCCAGGTCTGGCGGCAGCAATGCCAGCCCGACCGCAACTGTGTAGGCGATCGCGAAGGCGCGCGCGTCGTGGGCGACGACACCCGCGCTGACGGCCAGGCGCTCGCCCGTCGGCCGGCGGCCTGCTGCGACCAGGACCACGACCGCCGTGACGGCCATGGCCAGCGTGGCCAGCATCAGCCGCGCCCCGAGCACCGCCCCCACGCCGATCTCGCGCGACGACGCGCCGCTGCCGAACACGATCGCGATGATCGGGATCATCGTCTCCGGCAGGGCCGTCCCCACCGCGGCGAGCACCGACCCCACGGCCCCCTCGCCCAGCTCGAACTTGTGGCCGAACCACTCGATGCCGTTGGTGAACAGCTCTGCGCCCGCGACGATCACCGCGAAGGAGACCGCCAGGAGCACGGCCTCCACGTCAGCCCTCGAGTCCGACGGCAGCGGCGACCGAGGCGCAGATGACGAGGAGGACCAGCACCGAGACGAGGGCGAGGCGACGGTCGTGGGCCGCGAGGAACCCGGTGCCGGACACGATCACCCGGCCGAGCGGCAGCGACACCAGGATCGTCAGGCCGGCCCAGATGAACCCCTCGGGGCGGAGTTGCGCCAGCTGGCCCGGGATCGCCGTGAGCGAGTACGGCGGGAAGGTGCCCGCCCCCAGCGGGTCCACGCCGCGGACCGCCATCCCGATCACGCCCGTCAGGATGAAGAGCACGGCGAGGCGCGTTCCCCAGGTGAGCAGCCTGGCGGCGATCGTCTCGAGGCGCGCCGCCGTCGCCGCCACGGTGGACAGGCTCACTCGCGGCGTCCCGCTCACAGGGCGAGCGCCTTGCGGGCCATCTCGAACGCGGTGTACAGGAGCACCGCCACGAACAGCCAGCGCAGGAGCCGCGTGTCCACGCGATGGGCGATCCGGCTGCCAAGCGTGGCCCCGGCGAACACACCCACCGCGGTCGGCCCGGCCACGAACGGGTCGATCTGGCCCCGCAGGAGGTAGATCACCGCTGACGACGTGGCGGTGATCCCGATCATCATGTTGCTCGTGGCGGTGGCCACCCGGAGCGGCACGCCCATCGCCAGGTGCATGGCAGGCACCTTGATGATCCCGCCGCCGACGCCCAGGAGCGCGGACACCAGTCCGGCCAGCGTCGAGCCGGCCATGCCCAGCGGCAGCCGGTGGACGCGGTAGCCGGGCCCGCCGAGGGTGTCAGTGAAGCTGGGGCTGGGGAGCGTCTGGGCACCGTCGCCTGCGGTGTCAGCCGGGGCGGACGCCGGCCGGTCGGAGCGCCGGAGCATCGACAGCGCCATCCAGAGCAGGAGGACGGTGAACATGCCGGCCAGGACCTGCTCGGACAGCAGGAACGCGACGAGGCCGCCGACCAGCGCTCCCGAGGCGGAGAACAGTTCCAGCACCATGCCCAGCCGCAGGTTGGCCACGTGCTTCTTGAGGTAGACGCTGGCGCCGGCGCTGGAGGTGACGATCACCGAGACCAGCGACACGGACACGGACTCGCGCAGCGGGAGACCGAAGCCGAGCGTGAGGAGCGGCACGATGAGGACGCCGCCGCCGAGGCCCAGCAGCGACCCGAAGACGCCGGCCGCCGCGCCGGACACGAGCAGGATGAGCCCCGTGATCACCGGCGGCCCGCCGTCGTAGCGGCGCCCCCGGCGATCGTGCCCATCATGGCGGGCGGGTTACGGGCGCAGGTGCTGCGGCGCGTACGGCAGCAGCGCCACGTGGCGGGCCCGCTTCAGGGCCACGGCCAGCTCCCGCTGGTGCGCAGCGCAGGTGCCCGTCTTGCGGCGAGGCTCGATCTTGGCTCGCTCGGAGAGGTAGCGGCGGAGGCGGTTGACCTCTTTGTAGTCGATGGCGACGGTCTTGTCCGCGCAGAACGAGCAGACCTTGCGGCGCCTGCGGTCGCGGTAGTAGTCGTCACGCTTCTTGGTCCGGGAGGGGGGCATGTCGTCGTTTCTCCAGTACTGGCGGCTCAGCCGAGCGGGCTGCGGGCCGCCGCGAGGTGGGCGTCAGAAGGGCAGGTCGTCGAGGTCGTCGTCGCTGGGCCGCGGTGCGGGCGCCTGGCGAGTGGGACGCACAGGCTCGCCGCTGCCGGAGCTGCCGGAGCTGCCGGCGGACGATCCGCCGAAGGAGCCGGCCTCGGCATCACTCGGACGATCGAGGCTCACGACGGAATCGGCCGTGATCTCGAGCGAGACCCGCCGCTGGCCATCGCGCGCGTCGTACTCGCGGGTCCGGAACCGGCCCTCGACGAACACGCGGTTGCCCTTGCGGAGCTGTTCGGCAGTGCGCTCGGCGCGGTCGCCCCAGACGGTGACCCGGAACCAGTCGGTCGCCTCGACCCACTCGCCGGTCTGCTGGTTCTTCGTGTTCTGGTTCACCGCGACGCTGAACTCCGTCACCGGACGGCCGTTCGGCGTGTAGCGCATCTCGGGATCGCGCCCGAGGTTGCCGATGATCATGACCTTCGAGAAGGATGCCATCGCGCGCTCCGTTCGCTCTCAGTCGGTGGCCGCTGGCGCGGCCTCGGACTCGGACTCGTCGATCCGCTCGCCCTCGTCCTCCTCCTCCTCGTCCTCGCTGGACGGGAGGTCGGTGTCGATCTCCTCGACCTCGCCGGCGGTCGAGTCACGGCGCGCCTTGACGGGTCTCACGACGCGCGTCACGAGGTAGCGGAGGACTTCCTCGGTGATCTGGAGGCTGCGCTCCATCTCCCCGATGGCCTCGGCCGGGCTCTCGAACACCACGATGTGGTACGAGCCCTCGCGGTAGCGGTCGATGGGGTACGCGAGCCGACGACGGCCCCAGGGGGCGACCTTCACGATCTGCCCGCCCGAGGCGACAACGTAGCGCGTGGTGCGGTCGATGACCGCGGCGGCCCGCTCTTCCGGCGCGTCGGGCCGGAGGACGAGCATGAGTTCATAGCGGCGCACGGCCTGCAAGACTCCTTCCGATGGGATACGCCCCGTTGTCGGCATGCCGGCCCGGAGCAGAAAGGACCGCGGAAGGATAGCACGGGCCCGCCGAGCGGCGACTCGGCCCCCGCTCCGTCAGCGACCGGGTGTTGCCGCCGCCCTTGTGTATTCTTGCTCGCGCAATCGCGAATGCCTGCCTGGGGGAACATTGCAACTCTCCATCCTGCTCCTGGCGGCGGACCGGAGTGCCGCCGCGCAGCTGTCGACGGCGCTGTCTGCGCCGGGGCACGGTGTGACCGTCGTCACGACAGTCGCCGATCTGATCAGTGCAGCTCCCCGGTACAGCCTCGTCGTCCTCGACCGCGCCCCCGCGGACACCACGGTCGCAGAGGACATCACCCAGCTTCACGCCGACGCGTCGGCACCCGCGGCCCCGATCCTGGCGATCGCGCAGTCCGCGGACGTCGAGGAGCGGATCGCGCTGCTCGAGGCCAACGCCGACGACGTCGTGAGCCGCCCGTTCGACGCGGCGGAGCTGGCGGCCCGTGTCGAGGCGCTCGCGATGCACGCCCAGCGCGCCGCCAGCCGGCCGGGCGCCCGGTCGCACGGCGAGGGGGGCGACGGCCGCCGCGTGGTGGCCGTGTTCAGCCCCAAGGGCGGCGTCGGAACCACAACCGTCGCCACCAACCTCGCGCTGATCGCGGCTGAGCGCCACCCGAACCAGACGCTGATCATGGACCTCGACCTGTCCTTCGGGCAGGTCGCCTCGCACCTCAACCTGACGCCCAAGCAGACGGTGCTCGAGCTGGCCCGCGATGTCGCCGCCCAGCACGACCCAGAGGCGTTCCGGACCTACGCGATCCACCACCCGGGCAACCTGCAGGTCCTGGCGGCGCCGCCCGGACCCGGGTTCTCGTCGCTGATCACCGCCCAGCACGTCGAGCAGATCCTGACGGTGGCGTCGGAGGCGTACGAAGTCGTCGTGATCGACGCCGGCACGAACATCGACGAGCGTGCCATGACCGTGTTCGGCCGCAGCGACACCACGATCATCCCCGTCCTGCCGGAGATCCCCGCCCTGAACTCGGTCCATGTCATGTTCGACCAGCTGTCGGACATCGGCGCCGTCGGCGGGTCGATCGTGTTCGTGCTCAACAACGCCTTTGCGCGGGACCTGCTCAGGCGCAGCGACATCGAGACGGCGCTCGGCGCGAAGATCGCCGCCGAGCTCCCGTACGACCCCCTCGTCTACCTCAAGGCCGTCAACGAGGGCGTGCCGGTCATCCGCGGCTCCGCGAGGTCTGCCCCTGCAGACCGCATGCGGGTGCTGGCCGACATCGTGCTCGGCCCGGCCACCAGCGCGCAGTCGGAGGCGCCTGCCAGGGAGCGGCGGGGCCTCTTCGGGCGCCGCTAGCCGGTGCCCGCCGACCCGACCGGCAGCAACCCCCGACCCGCGCCGTGCGCGTTCTGCGGCGAGCCGCTCGCAGCCGGGGCCAGGTTCTGCCAGGCCTGCGGCAACGCCGTCGAGTCACTGCCCGCCGAGCCGTCCCCATCGACCGCGGAGCGCCGGTCGCGAACCGCGCCCAGGCCTGCCAATCAGCTCCGGGAAGCCCTGATCACGGTGGCGGTGCTGGGCGTCGCTGCCGTCGTGGTGCTGGCAGTCCTCGTCGGACGAGGGGTGCCCGGCACGCTGTTCCCGGCCTCCGCCATCCCCCCGGCAGGCGAGATCTGGTTCGGCGATTCGTATGATCCCGCGACCTTCGCGCTGCACGAGCGCTGGACAACCGTCGCCGCGGGCCGCCAACTGTCGGCCGTGGCGCACACGTCCCGACAGGTCGCGGCCAATGGCGGCAACCTCCAGATCGACCTCGACGGGAGCATCATCGCCGACGAGCCGCTCTCCAACCTGACCGGTTCCGGCAACCTGATTGGGTTCACCTTCTCGCCACCGTCGTCCGGGGCGTACACCTTCACCATCCTCGCCACGGACACGACGGTGCTCGCGACCGGGTCGATCACCGCGCAGTAGCCGCCGCTGCCGGTGACCGCGCCGACGAGAGGGCGCAGGCTCGCTGGTCCCGAGGGCGAGACTTGAACTCGCACGGGGTTGCCCCCAGCCGTGTTTAAGACGACCGCGTCTGCCGGTTCCGCCACCTCGGGCCTGCTGCGATCGTACTCGCCCGGGCTGCCGCGGGATGGCGCGTGGCACACCTTCGCCTGCACGTACAGGCCCCGCGAGCAGCAGGGCCGGCGGCCAGCAGCGCCTCCAAGGGTTCCTCCCGGACGTCGTCGCCAGCGCGTGCCCCGCGTGCGGTAGCGCAGCCCCGAGGCCTGGAAACGGCGAACCGGCCCCGGGGAGGGCCGGCTCTCGTTCAGTCAGTGGAGGCGACGATCGGATTCGAACCGATGAATAAGGGTTTTGCAGACCCCCGCGTTAGGCCTCTTCGCCACGTCGCCGCTTCGAGCGCGAGCGACAGGATACCGGGTACGAGCGCCGCATGCCGCGAGCCTGCCTCGCCGCGCGTCGCGCGCCAGCACCTGCGGGAGTCTGGGGCAACCCTGCGGGAGTCTGGGGCAACCCTGCGGCGCCGATCCGCCGCCTCCTCCTGAGGACGCCTCGGGACGGTCGGCCCCGTCGCCCCGCGGGCCCGCCGTCGCTGCCGGATCGCGACACCCGCACGGGGTGCTGGCTGCCCCTCGAGGATTCGAACCTCGGCTCGCGGATCCAAAGTCCGCTGTCCTACCGCTAGACGAAGGGGCAGGGCGTCAAGGGCTAGGGTAAGGGATAGAGGGGGGAGTGGAGCGGAAGACGGGACTCGAACCCGCGACCCTCACCTTGGCAAGGTGATGCTCTACCAACTGAGCCACTTCCGCTCGAAGCCGACTGAACGGTTGGTGCCGAGAGCCAGATTCGAACTGGCGACACCGCGATTTTCAGTCGCGTGCTCTACCAACTGAGCTATCTCGGCCCGGACCCGGGATCCCGCAGGAGCCCCGTCGGCGCGGCGCAGAATACCACGGCCCCAGAACGGGCGTCCACCTCGCCACGGCGTCAGCGCCACCCCCGCCAGGTGAACCCCGGCGGGGTCTCGGGGGGTTCAGGCGGTTGGGGCGCTCCAGGCGACTGGGGCTGGCCGGGCGACTGGGGCGGCGTCGCGTCGTCCGGCCCCGAGCCGCCGCCGTCGAGGCCACGCAGGGTCGAGTTGACGACGGGGGCGTGGTCGCTCACCACGAGCGTCGGCGAATCGACCGGGGCCTCCCCGGTGAGCTGGCGCAGGCGGTTGATCCGGTCGAGCGCGGCGGGGTGGGTCGAGAACAGGTCCTTCGACTCGGTGGTCGCCGCCTTCACCGGGTTCTCGAAGTACAGGTGCTGGGTGGCGCGGTTGGCCACCTCGAGCGGCTCCGTGTCGAGGGCGATCTTCGCGAGCGCCCGCTCGAGACCGTACGGGTTGCGCGTCAGCTCGACGGAGGACGCGTCCGCCATGTACTCGCGCTGGCGGCTGACGGCCAGCTGGACCAGCTTCGCCGCGATCGGCGCCACGATCGCGAGTACCAGCGCGATCAGCATCATCACGGCGGCGAACCCGCCGGAGTCGCCTCCCGAGCCGCGGTTGCGCCTCCGGCCCCCCATGCCGCCCCAGAAGGTCAGCCGCAGGAACATGTCTGCGATCAGCGCCACCGACCCCACCAGCACGCCGACCATCAGCGAGAACCGGATGTCGAGGTTCCGGACGTGGCTGAGCTCGTGGCCCATGACGCCCTGGAGCTCCTCGCGGTCGAGCTTCTGGAGCAGGCCCGTGGTGATCGCCACCGAGGCGTGCTGGGGGTCGCGGCCGGTGGCGAAGGCGTTGGGGGCCGTGTCATCGATGATGTAGACGCGCGGCATCGGCACGCCGGCTGCCGTTGCCATCTCGCCGACGACGTTGAATACCTGGGGCGCGGTGTTGGCGTCCACCTCCCGGGCACCCGACGAGGCGAGCACCAGCGCGTCGCCGGCGTAGTAGGACAGCAGTGCCGCGATGAAGCCGGCCGCCAGCGCGATCCCGGCGACGACCAGCCCCGAGTCCGGCGAGCCCCCGGCCGCCCCGCCGATCGCGAAGCCGAGCGCGCCGAGCAGGAGGACCACGATCACCGCGAGCAGCACCGAGTTGCGGCGGTTCGCCGAGATCTGGCTGTAGAAGGTTGCCGTTGCCATGTGACGTGGGCCGCCTGTCGGCGCCGGCGGTGCGGCCGCCGCGGCGCTGTGGCGCTCCCTACTTGAGGCTCAGGTCGACCGCCGGCACGGCCTGGGCCTCGGGCTCCGCCTCGAAGAACTCACGCTTCAGGAAGCCGAACATGCCAGCGAAGATGACCGCCGGGAACGTCTGGATGCCGTTGTTGTAGTCGAGGACGCTGGCGTTGTAGTGCTGCCGCGCGAAGCTGATCTGGTTCTCGGTCGTGCTCAGCTGCTCCTGCAGGTTCATCACGTTCTGGTTCGCCTTGAGGTCCGGGTAGTTCTCCACCACCGCGAACAGCGAGCGAAGGGCGCCCGTGAGCACGTTCTCCGCCTGCGACTGGGCCGCCGGCCCCTGGGCGCCGGCGGCGACGGCGTTGGCGCGCGCCTGCGTGACGCGGGTCAGGACGTCCTGCTCGAAGCTCATGTAGCCCT
>JBJKRU010000251.1:0-18697 GCA_046704485.1 Candidatus Limnocylindrales bacterium
GTGGCGCCTCCTCGCGAGCAGCGGCAGGCCCATCGCGGCGGCGGCCCCGAACCGCAGCGCCGCTGACGCGGTTCCGCCGGCCTCCGCGGGCGCGAGCAGCGCGACGGCCGCGATGTAGACCGCGACCAGGCCGGCATCGAGCGCGGCGGGGTGGCGTCGGGCGAAGTCGCCGCCGAGCGGGAGCAGGTGGCCGAGGGTCATCGAACCGCCAGCGTACCGCCGCCCCGCCGGCCGGTCATCAACCCGCGGGATGAGGCGGGGGTGTCGGGCGCGACAGATCCGGACGCCGGATTCCACCCCGGGTCCGATGCGCCGTTGCCGCAGGCCCCCGACGATCGGCGCATGATCGAGATCAACGCCCTGACCAAGCGCTACGGGTCCACGCTCGCGCTCGACGGCCTGACATTCCGCGTCCAGCCGGGCCGCGTCACGGGCTTCCTCGGGCCGAACGGCGCCGGCAAGACGACCACGCTGCGGGTGCTGCTGGGACTCGCCGCCCCGACGTCGGGGCAGGCGCTCGTGGACGGGCGCCCGTATGCGGCCCTGCGTCGCCCCCTGACCGTGGTCGGGGCGCTCCTCGACGCCACGGCGGTGAACCGCGAGCGGAGTGCCGTTGACCACGTCCGGGCGCTTGCCCGCACGCACCGGATCGGCGATGGACGGGTTGCCGCGCTGCTCGAACAGGTCGGGCTGGGCGGTGTCGCGCGCCGACCGGCCGGCACGTTCTCGCTCGGCATGCTCCAGCGGCTGGGCCTCGCCGTCGCCCTGCTCGGCGATCCCCGGGTCCTCCTGCTCGACGAGCCCGTCAACGGCCTCGACCCTGACGGCATCCGGTGGCTCCGAAGCCTCCTCCGGGCCCTCGCGGCAGAGGGAAGGACGGTGCTCGTCTCGAGCCACCTGATGACCGAGATGGAGCTGACCGCGGATCATCTGGTGATCATCGGCCGCGGCCGCCTGATCGCCGACGCGCCGATCGGCGACATCTCGGGCCGCTTCGAGCGCTCGGTGGCCGTGCGTGCGGAGCAGGAGGCGGAGCTGGCATCGGTGCTCTCGTCGGCGGGCGGACAGGTTGCCCCAGCATCGGACGGTGGTCTTGAGGTCCACGGGCTGGACGCCGCGGCCATCGGCCGCCTGGCGCTCGGGGCGGGGATCGCCCTCGCCGAGCTGACGCCGCGGAGCCTCAGCCTCGAGGCGGCGTATCTGCGCCTGACCGGCGAGGCCGCCGACTATCCCACAGGAGGTGCCCAGTGATCGACACGATCGCGAGCGAGTGGCGCAAGCTCTGGACGATGCGCTCGACGCGGATCGGGCTCGGCGCGGTCGTCGTGGTGGTCGGTGCCCTGGCGCTCGTGTGCTGGAACGCGGCGCGGACCTGGGATTCGCTCAGCCCGGCCGAGCGCGCGCGCGCCAGCATCGGCTCGCTGCCCGACGTCGAAGTCACCGTGGCCGAGCTATGCCTCGCGGTCATCGGCATCCTCGCCTTCACGAGCGAGCACACGAGCGGAACGCTCCGGGCGACGTTCGCCGCCGTGCCCCGCCGCGGCGAGGTGATCGTCGCAAAGGCGGTCAACGTCGCGCTGGTCGGGGCGGCCGCCGGCCCGATCGCCTGGCTGGCGGCCTTCGCACTGTGCCGGGCGGCCGTCGGCGACCGGCCGATCGGCGGCGATCTCACCTCGGTCGCTGTCACGCCCATGGCGCTGGCGGCGGCCGGCCTCGCGACAGCGATGTTCGCCCTGCTCGGGCTCGGGCTCGGCGCCATCACCCGGTCCGCGATCGCGAGCACCTCCCTGCTGTTCGTCGCCTGGTACCTGATCCCGATCATCGTGGTCCACCTGCCCGCACCGCTCGCCGACTGGGTGGGCTCGGTGGTGCCGATCGCGCTCGGCCCCGAGGTGGCAGGGACCGCCGCCGGGTCCGACACGATCCACAACGCCGTCCTCGGCCAGCTGCCAGCCCTGGCCGTGATGGCCGTCTACGCGCTCCTCCCAGTCGCGCTCGGCATCGCGGCGGTCCGGCACCGCGACGTCTGAGGCGGGCCGGTGCCGTCAGACCCCGCCGGTGGTCAAAGCGGGAACCGCCGCCCCGAGGCCGACAGGACCGCGCGCCGCGCCTCACCGGGCCACACCTCCTCCATCGCCCCCGCCAGCGCCTCCACGAGCCGCGGCACGTCCTCGCCGGCCGTCGCGTGGACGCCCTCGGTGACGATCAGCACGCGCGAGGTCTCGGCGCGCACGGCGGAGCGTCCGCTCTGGCGGTTGGTCCAGCGTCGCGCGTGGGCCCAGCCCTCGTCGTCGCGGAAGACGACCTCGCCCCGCTCGGGCGACTCGACCTCGCCGCCGAACGTCTCGTAGCTCTCCGTCCCGTCGGCGAACCGCACCTCGATGCTGCCGGCCACGCGGTCGACGTCGAACACGGCGACTGGGATCGCGTAGGCGACCGACACGGCGTTGGCCAGGTCGACGAGCGGGTGGACCGACGGCAGCGCGTCGTCCTGGCGCAGCCGGCGGAGGAGGGCCTCGGACGCGCACCGGTACTGGGTTGGCTTGAGGCCCATGCGCGCGAAGACCCCGCGCCAGGCGCTCACCTCGGGCAGCTCGGACTCGGCCCTGCCGTCGAGGCGCGACCGTGCAGCGGCGAGGAACGGGGCCGCGAGCGCGAACGTGTCCACTCCGGCGGAGATCCCGTCGAAACGGAGTGCGCCGGCGACGAGCTCCGGGTACGCGGCGCGCAGGTCTGCGGCGTGGCCGAAGGTCCGTTCGCGCATGGACAGCATGCTAGCCGCTCGCCCCCTCCCCTCAGGGGTCGCGCCCGCAGCGCCGAGGAGGCGCCGCGACGGACGGCAGTGGCGCTCAGCCCGGGTCGGACGACGTCCTGCTGCGGCCGCCGCCGGCGGCGACGGGCTGCCGCAGCCCGTCGAACGCGAGTCGGAGCAGCCGATCCGACAGCACCTCGCCCTCGGGCGACTGCTCGCCGGCGTGGGCGATGGCGCTGGCCAGCTTGATGACGTCGTTGAGCTCGACGTCGGCGCGGATCACGCCCGCCGCCTTGGCGCGGTCGAGATGCGCCGAACCTGTCGCCGCGATCATGGCGTGGACCTGCGCGAACAGGGCGTCCTTGTCGATCGACGCCAGCAAGGTCCCGGCCAACCCGCGCTTCTGGGTCACATAGGCGACGAGCGCCCGAAGCCACTCGAACAGGGCCTCTTCCGGGGGGAGCGTCCGCAGCAGCTCGTCGCCGCGCTGGCACAGCGTCACCACCCCGTCGCGGTACACGGCCTCGATCAGGGCCGCCTTGGTGGGGAAGTGGCGGTACAGGGTCCCCGAGCCCACCCCCGCCCGGCGCGCGATGTCGTCCATCGATGCGTCGGCGCCGCGGTCGCTGAACGCCTCTCGCGCCGCCGCGATCAGGCGCGCGACGTTTCGCTGCGCGTCGGCCCGCATGGGCCGTGACCCCGCCCTCGTCCCGGACGGAGCCGCCATGCCGCTCATCTCCTTGTCACCGTCATGCAACCAACGTGCCACTTGCAAACCGGGGACTGTCCCCGTATAGTCTCTGGCAGAACCGGGGACATCCTCCGGATCAGTGTACCACCGGTCTCGGTCCGGATCCACCGGCGACCGATCCCTTTCCCCCTGCCCACCACCCAGGAGTGCGTCCCAACCATGCCCTTCTCTTCTGTTAGCGCCATCGCTCGGCGGTTCGCGCCACCCGGAGCCCAGCGCCAGAGTCCTGGCGCAACCCTCGCCTTGATTGCCGCCGCCTACCTGATGGTCACGCTCGACGCGACCGTCGTGAACGTCGCGCTGCCCAGCATCGCGACCGACCTCGGATTCACGCCCACCGGCCTCGCGTGGGTGTTCAACGCCTACCTGCTGACGTTCGGCGGCCTACTGCTCCTCGGCGGGCGCACCGGCGACGTGTTCGGCCGGCGGCTCACGTTCGGCGCTGGCGTCGTCCTGTTCAGCGCGTCCTCGCTGCTCGCCGGGCTGTCGCCAAACGCCGAGTGGCTGGTCGCGGCCCGCGCCGTCCAGGGCGTCGGCGGCGCCATGATCGCCCCCAACACGCTGGCCCTGCTGGCCGCCAACTTTGGCGAGGGCCCGAGCCGAAACCGGGCGCTCGCGGTGTACTCCGCGGTGGCCATGGGCGGCGCATCGATCGGGCTCATCGTCGGCGGCGCGCTCACCACCTGGGCCAGTTGGCGCTGGGCGCTGCTCGTCAACGTGCCGATCGGGCTGGTCATCGTCGCCCTCACGCCGCGCTGGATCCGCGGCACCGAGCGCCGGCCCGGGCCGCTCGACGTGCCGGGTGCGGCCACCTCGACCATCGCGATGGGCGCCATCGTGTACGGCCTGATCCACGCCGGCGCCAACGGCTGGGACGCGGTGACGTTGCTGGCCCTGGGCGCGGGCGTCGCCCTGCTCGCCGCGTTCCTGGTCATCGAGCGGCGCCAGACCCGTCCGGTCCTGCCGTTGCACCTGCTCGATGACAGCCGCCGGCTGGCCGCCTACGCGACGCTGTTCCTGGTCCCGGGGTCGGTGTTCGGCAGCTTCTTCTTCCTGACCCAGTTCCTCCAGGGGGTGCGCGGCTTCGGTCCGTTCGAGGCCGGCATCGCGTTCCTGCCGCAGACGGGCGCCACGATCGCCGCGGTCCGCATCGCGCCCCGGCTGGTGGCCCGCTACGGCCCGGGCCGACTGCTCACCGCGGGCGGGATCCTGATCCTCGCCGGCGTGTCCTGGCTGACGCGCATCTCGGCGGCCAGCGACTACATCCCGACGATCCTGGTGCCGGTCATGCTGATCGGCGCCGGGGCAGGCTGGAGCTTCCTGCCGCTCAACGCGACGATCCTGTCCGGCGTCAGCCGAGACGAGGCCGGTGCCGCGTCGGGCGTGGCAGGGGCCATGCAGTGGGTCGGCGGGTCGTTCGGCCTGGCCGTCATGACCGCGGTGTTCGGGGCGGCCTCGACCTCGGTGGGTGGCGCCAGCCCGTCCGAAGCGTTCGCTCACGGCGCGTCGGCGGCGCTGTCCGTCGGCGTCGTGCTGGCGATCGCGGTCATCGTCCTCGCGGCGGGCGTGATCACGCGACGATCACGCGCGGGCGCAAGCGGGGTGGGACTCGAGCCAGGGCAGCCCGAGTCGACCCTGGCCGGCTGATCGGCCGGGCACCGCAGCCGTCCCACCGCAATGTCGGATCCGCGCGACCCCATTCGTCGCGTCGCCGGCGTGCTGGCCGTCGTCTACCTCGCGTTCAACGAGGGCTATCGCGATCCTGCCGGAGCCCTCGCCGCGGAGGCTGTGCGCCTCGCTGACCTGCTCGCTCAGCTGCTGCCCACCGACGACGAGGTTGCCGGCCTGCAGGCCCTGATCGCCTTCCAGCACGCACGCCGCGCGGCACGCATGGACGCCGATGGCGAGCTGGTGCCGATGGAGGACCAGGACCGGTCCAGGTACGACCCGGCGATGATCCGCCACGGGCTGGCCGCACTCGATCGCGCGCGGGGATCGATGCCAGGGCGCTACCGCCTCCAGGCGCAGATCGCCGCACTTCACACTACGGCGCCGTCGGCCGCTGAGACGAACTGGCGCGCGATCCTCCGCTGGTACGACCGGCTGTGGGCGATCGACCCGTCGCCGGTCGTCGCGCTCAACCGAGCCGTGGCGGTGGCCTTCGCCGATGGTCCGGAGGCCGGCCTGCAACTCGTCATTGCACTCGAGCACGCCCCCGCCCTGCGCCGCTATCACCTGCTGCCGGCGACCAAGGCCGACCTGCTCCGGCGGCTGGGCCGCACGCGCGAGGCGGCCGACGCCTATCGCCGGGCAGTCGCCCTCGCGCCCGACGGTCCGGAGCGGCGCTTCCTCGAGCGTCGGCTCGCCTCGATCGGGGCGTGAGCCGGCCACACCCACACCGCCCGCTGAGCGCAATGAACAACCCGCCCGTGCTCGTGCCCACACACGCCGCGGCCGGCGGCCGGACCTACCGGGACGAACCGGTGCAGATGGCCCTGATCGCCTGTCCGCGGATCACACCCAGCGGCGGCTCCGGCCCCGGTGCATGCGGCCGAGTCCGTCACGCAGCGACGGGATCGACAGCCGGGCCCGAGGCCGGCCCGCGAATGCCGCGGCCCGAAGGTCTGCGGCGTGGCCGAGCGTGCGCTCGGGATCGGGCATGATTGGATCCTCGGCCCGCGCCTCTGCCGGGCGCCCTACGGCAGCAGCGACGAGTTCGTCAGCTGCGAGATCTGCACCGGGTTCGGCACCAGGCCCAGCCCGGTCATGAAGTCGAGGGACTTCTGCCATCCCGCCGTGTCGATCACGCCGTAGGCCGCGTTGGTTCGCGTGTCCTTCCAAGTCGCGATCGTGGCGTTCAGGATCTGCGCCTGGAGCGCCTTGTCCTGGGCGAGGGTCGGCACCTCGGCGAACGTGGCGTCGAGCCCCTTCTGCGGGTCGGCCGCGATGTCGTCCATCGCCTGCAGGGTCGCCTTGGTGAACGCCGCGAGGGCGTCGTGTTTGGCGGCCAGCGTGGCCGTCCCGGTCACGAGCCCCGGCCCGGGCAGCGGCACGATCGAGTCCACCGACAGGATCACCGTGTCCACGCCGGCGTTCTTGAGCTGGATCGGCTCGTTGTTGGTGAAGCCGGTCGCTGCGTCGACCGCGCCCTGCTGAAGAGCGGCCGCCTGCCCGTAATCCGGGAACTCGACGATCTGCACGTCGGTGGTGGTCAGCCCGGCCGACTTGAGCAGGGCCTGGAGCATGATCCACGAGCTGCCGTACTTGCCCGGGATCCCGATCTTCTTGCCCTTGAGGTCCGCTGGCACGGTGATGCCTGACCCCGCTTTGGCGATGACGATGGACGGGAACGTGCCGTAGATGGTGGCTGTGTAGACCACCGGGATGCCCTGGCTGACGGCGGGGATGATGGACGTGCCGTCGCCGATGCCGATGTCGATCGAGCCCTGGCCGACTTTGGTGATGAGGTTCGGGTCGGTGTCGTTCTGCAGGGTCACGGTCAGCCCGGCCGCGGCATAGTAGCCGCCCTGCTGGGCGAGGTAGAACTGCGCGAACTGGACGCTGGGGATGTAGCCGAGGCCGACGGTGAGCGCCGTCGTGGCGCCGCCCGACGCACCAGCGGAGGCGGGGTTGGAGGTCGCCTGGGGCGATGGCGAAGTCGCAGCGGGCGAGCCTGTCGACGAGGTCGAGCCGCAGGCGACGGCGGTCAGCATGAGCACAGCCGTGACGACGGCGATTCGGCGGGGGCGGTGGTGCACGGGGGTGGGCTCCTCAGCGTTCTCGGGCGGGATTCCTCATCGCTCGCCGACGATCCGGCGCTCGATGAGCAGCATCACGAAGTAGAGCGTCACGCCGATGATGGCGAGCTGGAGCAGCGCGGCGAACATCAGCGGGGTGTCGAAGAGGCCGCCGCGGGCGATGTTGATGAGCACGCCGAGGCCCTGGTCGGCACCAGCCCACTCGGCCACGATCGCGCCGATCACGGCGAGGGTGACGCCCACCCTCAGCGCACCCAGGATCACCGGCGCGGCGGCCGGCACCTCGACGCGGATGATCGTCTGCCACGTGTCGGCGCGGAAGCTTCGGGCCATCTCGAGCAGGCGCGGGTCCACCGAGCGGATGCCCACCATCGTTGCGACCGCGACGGGGAAGAACACGATCAGCGTGGTGATGATCAGCTTGCTCGTGATGCCGCCGGGGAACCACAGCGCGATCAGCGGGGCGAGGGCGAGCACGGGGGTCGCCTGGGCGGCGACGAGGTACGGGCTGAGCAGGCGCTCTGCGAGCGGCGAGCGGGCCAGCGCGATCCCCGTGACGAGGGCGACCGACGCGCCGAGGCCGAAGCCGAGGAGGACCTCGGTCAGCGTGGCGAGCACATTCGGGAGCATCGTTCCGTCGGTCCAGGCCCGGATGAAGCGCTGGGCAACGGTCAGGGGGCCGGGCAGGATGAATACCGGGAAGCCGCTGACGAAGACGACGACCTGCCACACGACCACGAACACCGCGAGGCTCACGAGGGCGGGCCAGACGGCCGAGGCGAGTCGGCGCCGGCGTCGCACACGGGCGCGCGCGCGCTCGGAAGCCTCGCCGGCGCGAGCCGACGCCGGGGCGCCTCCCGGGGACGTGGCGGTCACTCTTCGTCCTCCGGCGCGAACGGGTCGAACCAGGCAGGCGTGCCCGGGTCGGTCTCGGCGAACCGCAGCGGCCGGTCCCTCGGCGTGAGGCCGGCGGGGATCGACGTGCGCGCCTCCTCCATGGCGATGACGTCGTCGGTGGTGTCCACGAGGTGCGAGCGGACGTCGGCGGCGAGCGACGAGACGAACGCCGAGTCGAGATCGGACAATCGGCGCGGCCGCGGCAGCTGCACCGCGATGTCGGCGAGGACGCGGGCGGGCCGTGGCGAGAGCACGATCACGCGGTCGGCGAGGAACACCGCCTCGGGGATGCTGTGGGTCACGAGCACGATCGTCGTGCCGGTCCGCTCCCAGAGCCGCAGCAGCTCGAGGTTGAACCGCTCGCGGGTGAGCGCGTCAAGGGCGCTGAACGGCTCGTCGAGCAGCAGGAGGCTGGGCTCCAGCGCGAGCGCCCGCGCGATCGACACCCGCTGCCGCGTCCCGCCCGAGAGCGTGCCGGGCCGACTGTGCGCGTACTCCCTCAGGCCCACCAGGCCCAGCAGGTCGTCGGCGCGCGCCGCCTGACGCTGCCTCGACCAGCCGGCGAGCTCCATCGGGAAGCGGACGTTGTCCTCGGCCGAGCGCCAAGCGAGGAGCCTCGGCTCCTGGAAGACGAGCCCCACGCGGGGGTCTGGACCCGTGACCGTGCGGCCGTCGATCGCCGCCGTGCCCGCGTCGGAGGAGATCAACCCGGCGAGGACGCGCAGCAGCGTGGACTTGCCGCAGCCATTGGGGCCGATCAGGGCGATGACCTCGCGCGGGCGGATCTCGAGGCCGATGTTGTCGAGCACCCGGGTCGTGCGGGCGCCGCGGAACGTCAAGCTGATGCCCGCGAGGCTGACACTCGCCCCAAGCCCAGGGACATGCGCCGGCGGGGTCGCCGTCATCGTCGCGGGCTCCCGGGCCGGGTCCATTCGCTTGCCTCCGTCGTAGTGCGGGCACGACGGGGCAGGGCGATCGGCCCGCGCGCGCACGCGGCCGGTCGCAGCCTTCTTTCATCCGGACTGTACCGTCGGCTCCGGCGCGCGGGGCTTCCGCCTCGCGTCGGATCTGCCGCCCCGCCAGCACTGCGCCGCGGCTTGGCTCGTGGGCTCGCCCGGCCTGCGCCGGGCCCTACCACCGGTCGGGAGTTGCACCCTGCCCCGAAGGCTCTGGGCGGGATGCTATCACCGGCGCGGCAACGGTTCGTCAGCCGCGGCCCGGTCCAAGGGTTCGTCAGCCGCGGCCCAGCTGCGTGGTTCGTCAGCGGCGGCCCAGCTTCGCGATGCGCGAACGATCAAGCACCGGCACCGCGCATCGCCCACCGGTCCAGTACCTCGCTGACGGAGAAGCTCTCCAAGCATCGCCCGATGGCGCAGCCCGCGGGTCGCGGGACAGGTCGGAACCGCCCTACCGGCCGACGCCCGCCTCCAGCAGCGCCGGGTAGAGGGCCTCGTAGCGCGCGAATCCGGCGTCGTAGACGCCGCGGGCGTGCGGATCCGCCTCGATCCGCCGGGACGTCCCGGTCATCGACGCCACGCCCGTCGCGAGGTCGGGCACCGCGCCGGCGCCCGACGCCGCCAGGATGGCCGCACCGACCACGGCCGTCTCGCCCACGGCAGGCACGATCGCCGGCACGCCCAGGACGTCGGCCTTGATGCGGCCCCACAGGTCGCCCGGTGTGGGCCGGCCCGCGAGTCGCAAGGATTCCACCGGGGCGCCGGCAGCAGCGAGCGGCTCGGCCACGTGTCGCATCGCGTAGGCAGCGCCCTCGAGCACGGCGCGCACGAGGTGCCCGCGGCCGTGGGCCAGCGTCAGCCCGGCGAACGCGCCGCGCGCCTGCTCGTCGAACACGGGTGCCCGCTCCCCTGCGAGGTAGGGCAGGAACACGATCCCGTCGGAACCCGCCGGCACGGCGGCCGCCTCACCGAACAACTCGTCGATCGTCCAACGGTCCCCGAGGACGGCGGTCCGCAGCCAGTCCACCGACGCCCCGAGCGCCGCCATCGCCCCGCCCACGGCCCACCGCCCCGGCAGGGGCGCCGGAGCGCAGTACAGCCCCGCGACGCGGACCTCCCGGTCGGTGTAGATCGCGATCCCCCCAGACGCACCGCCAGTGTCGACCGCGTCGCCGGGACGGAGCAGCCCTGCACCCAGCATCGACGCGGCGCCGTCGTTCACGCCGCAGATGACGGGCGTCCCCGCACGCAATCCGAGTGCCGCGGCCACGATCGGCCGGAGCTGCCCTAGCGGCGACCCGACTGGCCGCGCCTCGGCCACCTTCGACGGCGCCACGCCCGCGTCCTCTAGGGCAGCGGCATCCGGTGCCGTCTCGTGCGCCTGCAGCGACGTGGCCGCCACCCCGCTCAGCCACAGCCCAACGGCATCCCAAGCGGGCATCAGCCACACGGCGCGCACCGCCGCGACGGGGTCAACCCGCGAGAGCCATTCCATCCGCGGCAGCAGGCCGAAGCCCGTGTCGCCGGGTCTGCGGTCCTGCCAGGTCACCGCCGGCCGGACCGGCATCCCGGCATCGTCGACGGCCACCAGCGTCGGGCCCTGGGTGACGCCGCTGACCGCCAGGACGTCCACACCGCTCAGATCCAGTTGGCGCACGGCCGCCGCGAGCGCCGCCCACCAGTCGGCGGGATCCTGCTCGGCCCGCCCGTCCGGGCCGGTGTCGGTGCCGTACCCCGCCCGACCGAGGCCGATCGGCCGGCCGTCGAGCGCCAGGCAGATCGCCTTCGCCTCCGTCGTGCCGACGTCGAGGCCGAGCACCGCGCGGACCGGGTCAGCCACGGGCGGCGACCTCCTCGGGGAGCAGGAACCACCGGAGCGTCTCGAAGTCCGGGCCGACGGCGTCCTGGCGCGGCGGGCCGCCGTCCGGGATGGCAGCCGGCGGCCGGGCGAGGACCTCCCGCGCCTCCGCCAGGTAGCCCGCCAGCCTTTCCTCGGGCTCGCGGTGGCGATGGCTCGGGTAGTGCATGCCCGCGCCGTCGTAGACGATGTCGCGCAGCGAGGCGGGCGGCTCGGGCAAGCCGGCGCGGTGGCGCCAGATGCCGGACGCAGGGTCGAATGCGTACAGCGGCAGCAGGCGCCAGCCCTCGCGCGCCACCAGGTCCACCGCGTCGAGGATGAACTCGAACACGGCCTCGGACAGGAAGTAGTTGAAGTTGACCCGCACCCAGCCCGGCTTGATCCCCTCGCAGCCGCGGGCGATCTCGCGCTCGAACGCGTGGGAGCGGTCGATGTCGATCCCCAGCAGCCGATGGCCGTACGGCCCGGCACAGGAGCAGCCGCCGCGGGACTGGATGCCGAACAAGTCGTTGAGCAGCGCGACCACGTAGTTGTGGTGCAGGTAGCGCCCGCCGCGGCGCACCACGAAGGACACGATCGAGAGCCGCTCGGCCGTGTGGCTGCCCAGGATCTCGATCGACGGGTTGGCCTCCCAGCGATGCAGGGCCCGGTGGATGAAGTCGGCCTCGCGCTCGCGGATCGCCTCGCTGCCCACCGCCGCCTTGAGCCCGAACACGAGGCCGGCGCGGATCGACTCCACGATGGCCGGGGTGCCACCCTCCTCGCGGTGCTCCACGTCGTCGAGGTAGACGTGCTCGAGCGGGTTGACGTACAGCACGGTCCCGCCGCCGGGCATGGTGGGCACCCGGTTGCGGAACAAGTCTCGCCGCGCCACGAGCACGCCCGGCGTCCCCGGTCCGCCGATGAACTTGTGGGGCGAGATGAACACCGCGTCCTTGCCCCCGGCGGGGTCGCCGCCCGGGTCCATCTCGATCGCCACGTACGGCGCCGCGGCGGCGAAGTCGAAGCACGCGAGCGCGTCGTGGGCGTGCAGCAGCCGCGAGATGGCGGCGGTATCGGACACGATGCCCGTCACGTTGGACGCGGCCGAGAACGAGCCGATCTTGAGCGGCCGCGCCGCGTATCGCCGCAGCTCCGTCTCGAGCTGGGCGAGGTCGATCTCGCCGTCCGCGTCCTCGTGGATCGTGACCACATCCGCGATCGACTCCCGCCAGGGCAGCTCGTTGCTGTGGTGCTCGTACGGGCCGATGAACACAACCGGCCGCTGCTCGGCGGGGATCTGGGCGCGGAAGCCGTACCGGTCGTCAAGCTCGGCGGGCATGCGCAGCCCGAGCACGTCGACGAAGCGGTTGATGGCCGCGGTGGACCCCGAGCCGCAGAAGACGACCGCGTGCCGCTCCGGGTTGCCGCCAACGCCCTCGAGCACGAGCCGCCGCGCCTCCTCGCGGAAGCGTGTCGTCTGGAGGCCCGTTCCCGAAGACTCCGTGTGCGTGTTCGCGTACAGCGGCAGCACTGCGTCGCGGATGTAGTCCTCGATGAATGAGAGGCTGCGTCCGGACGCGGTGTAGTCGGCGTAGGTCACGCGCCGGACGCCGAACGGACCGGCGACCGCCTCGTCGTCGCCAACGACCGAAGCACGGACGAGGTCGACCAGGGGGTTCGGCGCAGGCATGCGGTGGGCGTGCTCGTGTGAGGGCGCGGTCGCGCCGATCGGCTCCATGGCCGGAGTCTAGCGATCGGGGGCTGCACGCGGCGGGCGCCGCGTGCCGGTGCCGCCGCCGCTACCGGATCCGGTACGGCGTCAGGTCAGCGTAGTGGAACCGGTCCAGATCCACGCGCCCGCTGATGCCCGGCACGACGCCCGAGCTGGTCCACTGCCAGAAGCTCCAGTCGTAGTTGGTCCACGTCGAGGCCGGCACGGTTGGCCCGGTAGCCGCCGTCCAGTGCGCCACCCAGAGCGGGAAGCCGCTCAGCGCGAACCACAACGAGTTGCTCATCGCGTTGCTCCAGAACGACGGAGACGTGTAGATCAGCGCCCGCTGACCGGTGCGGGCGTAGACCTCGTACATCCAGTGCGTGACCCACGTCTGGAGGTTGGCGGGCGACAGGCCGTTGGTGGTCTCGAGATCGAGCACGGGCACCAGGTCGCCCGACCTGGGCATCGCGATGTCGACGAAGAAGTCCGCCTCGGCCTCTGCCTGGCCGCGGGTCGTGCTGGGCTGCGCGAAGTCGTAGGCGCCGATGATGATCCCGTTGGCATTGGCGAGCAGACGATTGGAGGCGTAGGTCTGGTCGATGTACCAGCCGCCCTCGGTCGCCTTGAGGAACGCGAACTTGTAGCCGGCGGCGGCGACCTGCGACCAGTCGACGTTGCCCTGCCAGTTGCTCACGTCCACGCCCGCGACGCAGTTCCACGCCGGGGTGGACGACGGAGACGGCGAAGGGCTCGCACTCAACCACGGCGCCCCGTTGACGATGGGCGTCGGGGACGCCATCGGCGTGGGCGTCGGGAGCGCGATCGGCGCCGACGCCGCGGGCGGGAAGCAGGCGTTTGGCTGCTGCGGCCGAGGCGTGGCCATCGGAATTGGTGTCATGCCCGGCAGGGGCCCGGCACCGGACGACGCCGTCGGAGCAGGAGTGGCATTCAGCCACGGGGCGCCGGGAATGACCCCAGACGGCGCGGGGCTGGGCGTCGGCGACGGGGACGGGCTGGGCTTGGCCGACGGGGACGGGCTGGGCGAGGGCGGGTCAGCGGCGGGCATCGTCGCGGCGAAGAGCCCCTTGGATGCCCACAGGAAGGAGACGCCGTACAGCGACTGCACGCTCTGGCCGTCGACCGAGATGATCCGGTACCAGGCCGAACCTGTGGCGGCCGTCGGGCACGTGATGGACCACGCCCCACCGGACCGGGTGCCATTGGAGACCACCTTCGCGCCAAGGGGCAGCCTGCCCTTGACGGTGCTGTCCAGAGAGGGGCTGGTCCGCAGGGCCGTCCCGTCGCAGACGGCGTAGGACGGGGTCAAGACAGACACCACCTTGAACAGGCCCGTGGCCGCATACAGGTATGGAACGCCGTAGAGCGACGTCACGCTCTTGCCGCCGATCGAGCTGATCCGGTACCAGACGTGTCCCGACCTGGTCGTCCCGCCGCACTTGGTGCTCCACGAGGCGCCGTTCGCCGCCCCGCTCGCGACCACACTCGTGCCGAGCGGAATGGTCCCCTTGCGCGTCGACGCCACAGCGGCATCGGTGCGGAGCGACGCGTAGCACTGGGCGGTGAGCGAATAGGTCGACATCGCCTCCGTGTCAGCGACGGCGGGCGGGACCAGCGAGAAGAGGACCAGCAGCAGCGAGAGCGCGGCGACGGCGAGTGGCAGCCGGCGGCTCGGGCGGCGCGGGGATGCTGCGGGGACGGCGGCTGTGACCATGGCGGCTTGGACGGATCGCGTGACCGGCACGAACGGAGGTTCCTCCCTGCTGCCCCTAGAGGGTTGCCCGAACCGGGAGCAGCGTCCATGGCCCCTTGGGGGCAAGCGCAGGTGGTCAACTGGGACCATCGATCGAGGCGGCTGTCGACGACCGCCGGCGAGCGATGAGGTCCAGCGCGGCTACAATCGGCCGGTGTCCCGCATCTACTCGCTCCGCGACGCCGACGCCATGGTGCCGGAGATCACCATCGTCGTCCAGCGTCTTCGGGATCTCCGGGACGAGGTCGTGGCCCTCCGGGACGCCTACCTGCGGCGCGAACAAGAGGCCCCCGGAGAGGCCCGCGACGCCCCCGATGACGACGCGGAACTGCTGCGGCTGCGCCTCCGGACACGTGGCCTCGTGGACCAGATGCAGGCCGACGCCGCCTGGCTCGACGAGCGCGACATCGTCTTGCGGGACATCTCGTCGGGACTGCTTGACTTCCCCGCCGAGGCCGACGGCCGGCTGATCTGGCTCTGCTGGAGGCTGGGCGAAGCGGCCGTCACGGCGTGGCACACGCCGGAGGAGGGCTTCTCCGGGCGGCACCCGATCGAGGAGCTTGCCTAGCCGCTGCGCCGAGTCCGCCGCCCGATCCCCGTACACTCCACCGCCTCACCGCCGCCGACGCACCCGAGGACCCGTCTGCCATGAACCGTCCCCAGGCGATCCCCGCCCTCGACCCCCTGTATGCCGACATCCGCCGCCGCGACCCCCAGCGGCCGGCGTTGCTCGTGGACATCCGCGAGCGTGACGAGTTCATGGCCGTGCGCGTGGAGGGCTGCCTGTTCATCCCCATGTCCCAGCTGGGCGTGCGCCTCGACGAGATTCCCAAGGACCGCCCGGTGATGCTCATCTGCGCCACGGGCAACCGGTCGACGAGCGCCACCGCGTACCTGCTCCAGAACGGCTGGGAGGACGTGGGGAACGTGGCGGGCGGCATCACGGGCTGGGAGCGGCTCGGCCTGCCGGTCAAGCGCGGGCCGGTGGAGCCGGGCGAGGGCCAGCTCCCGGGCTGAACCGGCCACCTCGAACGGGACGGCCGCCGGGCTCGGCGGCCGTCCCGACTCCTGCCTGGTCGCCCGCTACCGGCGGCGACGCGCGATGAACGAGCGGACCCGCTCCTTGTGGGCGAAACCCCAGCCGATCAGCAGGAGGACCACGAAGTTGACGGTGCCGACACCCGCGGCGTTGAGGTAGCCGATCTGCTGGCCGATCTCGCCGCTCAGCTTGAGCGCCGGGATCGTCGCGCCCAGCACGCCGAGCTCGAAGAACGGGAGCGCGGGGGCGAGGTACGCACGCGCCGAATCGGTCGTCACGCCGCGGGCGGTCTTCCCGCCGATGATGAACGAGTAGGCGCCCGACGTGACGCCCTGAGAGCCCTGGATCCCCTCGCCCAGGTCAATCTGGGACAGGTGGTTCCAGGCCGGGATCGTGCCGTTCGCGTCCGGGGTCGCCCATCGGACATCAGAGATCGGGTTGGTGCCGTCGGAGCCGCCGACGACGTAGATCGACCCGTTCGAGGTGAACGACGCCGCCTGGGTGCGGGGCGCCGGCAGGTTCGTCTGGGCGCTGTCTTTCCACGTGTCGATGACGTTGGGGTCCTTGGCCGTGGCGTTGGGGCCGCTCCCGACGAGCCCCAGCTGCACCGTCGACACGACGGTGCCCTGGGCGTTGACGCCGCCGATGACGTAGATCACGTCGCCCACGTGGACCGCGGTCCCGCCGGCGTTGGCCTCGACGAGCGCGCCCGGCTGGGCGACCCAGGCGCCGAGCACGGGCGGCGACGCCGTGTCCTGCTGCGCCTTCCAGACGGTGCGCGTGGCGGCCGTGCCGTCGGTGCCGCCCATGACCACGATCCCGTCGGAGACCTCCACCGCGGTGGCCCCGGCACGCGGCGCGGGCAGGGCAAGCTTGTCGTCGACGGTCCAGTCGCCCACCGTGCCGTCGTTGGCGACCGTCAGGCTGTACGTGGTGGTGGTGGGCTTGCCGTCCGGGCCGTAGCCGCCGATGACATACAACGTGTTGCCCAGCACGACCGAGGCGGCCTGGCTGCGAGCCTCGGGCAGGGCCGGGCCCTGGCTCCACTTGTCGAAGTTGCCCTGGCCCACGGAGTGCGAGATGTAGACCGAGGACTGGGCGGTCTGCCCGTCGCTGCCGCCTGCATAGATGTACGTCTGGCCGATCACCGCCGCGGCGCCGTCAGTCCGTCCGGCGGGCAGCTGCAGTTCGGTCGGGGCGAGATGCCACGGCAGCGTGGCCCCGGCCGGGGCCGGGCAGGGCAGCGACTCGTTCTCGGGCGGGCAGAAGTTGACCGGGGCCCATTGCACAAGGGGTGCGAGCGGCCAGATGTCGACCGTGTTGCCCACGGTGAAGTAGTACGCGCGGTCCGGGATGTAGCCCAGCATCGTGACGATGACCACGAACCAGAAGACCGACTTGGCGCCGGCCCATGCCCATCCGTCCGCGTCGAACAGGCCGAAGAAGGCGCGGCGTCGGATGGCGGCCTTGGGGGCGGGGAGTGCGCTGTGGGCCATGGCTCAGTTCCCCACGTGCAGCGTGCCGGTCATATTCGGGTGCACCTGGCACTCGAAGGTGTAGGTGCCGGCCGGGAGGGCGGGGACTTTGTAGTCGGTCTGGGCCGGGCCCGTGACCAGGGCGCCGGTGAACACCGCGTTGCCGGACGGGTCTTTGATCACGATGTTGTGCATCGTGCTGGCGTCCTGGTTGTCGAAGTGGATCGTGAACGGCGAGTTCGCCGGCGCCGACAGGTCGGCCTGCTGGAACGCGATGTTCTGGGCGGTCTCGTTGACGACCGTGCCCGACGGCGCCTGCGAGGAGGGCGTGCCCGACCCGCCTGACGGGGTGGGTGCGGCACTCCCGGACGCAGCTGCCTGCTTGAACGAGTCCTGCCAGCAGGCGGGATAGGGTGTTGCGCTCGGCGCCGGCGAGTAGTTGGGATCCACCCAGCCTGTGAAGGTCTCCTCCTTGCCGGTCGCCGGATCGATCACCGGCTCGCCCAGGTTCGGGTCCAGCTTCACGTACGTGTCCGCACTGGAGGCGCGGATGAACGCGATGACATCGTCGATCTGGATGTAGTTGAGGGGCCCGGGCGGATTGCCGGTGTTGGACCAGACGGGCATGATCGAAGTCGCGTTGCCGCACGCGTACCGGCCGCCCACCTGGAGCATGTTGCGGATGTAGTCCGGCGTGAGGTGGGAGAACAGCTTCTCCTGGTCGTTGAGGACCGGTCCCTTGCCGCCCTCGCCATTGACGCCGTGGCACTGCGCGCAGTTGGCCTCGAAGATGTTGTAGCCGCGCTGCACCGCGGTGACCTGCTGGGCCGACGCCATGGCGTCGAGCCTCGGCGTGGACAGCCCGCCCGGAAGGCCCACCTCGTAGAAGTAGTAGCCGATGACGAACAGGGCCACGATCGTCGTCGCCAGGAAGCCCACCCACCGCGCATTGGCGGACTGGCGGACGATGCGGGCGGCCCGCTCCGGCGTCAGCTCGTGCTTGTGGGCCGACGGCGGGGCCGAGAAGCGCGAGGCGGGGGCCGGCGCGGACGCCGGCCGCGGGGCGGGCAGGCGCTCCTCGTTCTGGCCGGGCTGGTCGGTCATCGTTCTCCTCGGTGGGCGGCGGAGGGAGGTGGGTGGCGTCGCGTCACTGGCAGCCGGTGGCCGAGCGGGGCGGGATCACGCCCGGCTGGCCGAGGGCGACCGGCAGCGGGCCCAGGGTGATCTTGCTCGTGTCGATGGTCAGCACGCCGCCGGCGTCGACGGCCGAGGCGAACCGGTCGAGCCCGCGCGGCGCGGGCCCGAGGTTGGCCACCTTGATCCCCAGCCGGTCGTACCGCGACCCGTGGCACGGGCACTCGAACCAGTAGTTCTTGGGGCAGAAGTTGGGCTTGCACCCGAGGTGGGTGCACCGCTGGTAGAGCGTGCGGACGTTGGTGGCGGCGCCGTCGCCGAGCGGGTTCGCGCCGGGCTTGAAGCCCTGGGTCGGGTCCAGCATCACGATGTACGACTTGGCGCTCACGGCGTACGCGGGCGCCCCGTCGGCGAAGGCGGCCGCGGGGTCGGCGTTCGCGGGGTGCGCGCCCACCGCGGCGATGCCGCCGACGACCACCTTGCCGCCGAAGCCGCCCGAGAGGTTGGGCCACAGGAAGCCGACCGTGCCGGCCAGGACCTCGGTCAGCCACATCCCGACCGCGGCGCCGAGCGAGACGCGGAGCAGCTCCCGGCGCGAGACCCCCTGGAC
>JBJKRU010000252.1:0-8345 GCA_046704485.1 Candidatus Limnocylindrales bacterium
GGCATGCCGGCCCGGAGCGTGGTCCGGGCGGCGGGCCGGCAGGCGGCGACGGACGAGGCGCTCCGCCGGTTGCGGCCGGGCGACGTGGTGCTGGTGAAGGCGTCGCAGGGCATCGGTCTCGACGAGGAGGTCCGCGACTGCCTCGGCGTGGGCCTCGAGGTCCTCGTCGCAGAGCTCGTCGAGCGGCTCGGCGGCCGGGCGCCGGCATGACGTACGAGCTGATCCAGGGCCTGCTGATCGCGTTCTTCATCGTCGTCATCCTCATGCCGCCGTACATCCGGCTCCTGCGGCACTTCGGTTTCGCCAAGCAGATTCGCGAGGAGGGGCCGCAGAGCCACATGGTCAAGTGGGGGACGCCGACGATGGGCGGCCTCCTCCTGCTGACCGTCGTGCTGGTGCTGTACGCGCTCCTTCGACCGATCGAGGGCGGCATCATCGCCCCGCTCGCCACCCTCCTCGCGGTCGGGCTGCTCGGTGCCTTCGACGACTACCTCAACGCGCGGACCGGCGAGGGGATCGGTGCCCGCCAGAAGCTGCTCTGGCAGGTCGTGGTGGCCGTGGCCGTGGCATTCCAGATCCAGAGCACGTACCACATCACGGGGATCCGCGTTCCGTTCATCGGCGATGTTGCCGTCGACCCGGGCATCTACGTCCCGTTCGCGGCCTTCGCCATCGTGGCGGCGTCGAACGGCGTCAACATCACCGACGGCCTGGACGGGCTCGCCGGCGGGACCCTCGCGTTCGCGTACGTCTCGTTCCTCATCATCGCCCTGCTGAACGAGCCGCAGCAGCCGAACACGGCGCTGCTGAGCGCGCTGATCGTGGGCGCGCTGCTCGGGTTCCTGTGGTTCAACGTGCACCCGGCCCAGGTGTTCATGGGCGACTCGGGGTCGCTCAGCTTCGGCGCGGCGCTGGCAGTGATCGCGCTGATCACGGGCCAGATCCTGGTCCTGCCGATCGTCGGCTTCGTGTTCGTGATGGAGACGGTGTCCGACATCATCCAGATCGGCTACTTCAAGCTCTCCGGCGGCAGGCGCGTCTTCCGGATGGCCCCGCTGCACCACCACTTCGAGCTGGGCGGCTGGGACGAGGAGAAGATCGCGCTGCGCTTCTGGCTGGTCGGCATCCTGGCCGGACTGCTCGGCGTGACGCTGTTCCTGGCCTCGATCAACTCGATCCACTAGCAGGGCCGAGCGATGACGACCATCAACCTGGACGAGCTCACGGTCGACGCGATCCGGCGCGGCGCGCTCGGCGGCCGGCCGGTGACGGTGCTGGGGCTGGCGCGCAGCGGCGTGGCCCTGGCCCGATTCCTGCACGATGCCGGCGCTCGCGTGACCGTGTACGACGGTGCCCCGGTGGACCGGCTCGAGAAGTCGATCGGGCTGCTGGGCGCCCGCGACATCGCGCTCCGGCTCGGCCCAGGCGTCGACCCTGCCAGCACATGGTCGGGGGCGGCCCTCGTGGCCACATCGCCGTCGATCACCAACGACTACCCCACCACCGAGCCGCGCCTGCGCGGCCAGCTGCAGGCACTGGTGGACGCCCGCGCGGCCGGTGACCCGGACGCGCCCGAACTGGTCACCGAGGCGGACCTGTTCCTGCGCCTCTGCCCGTCGCCGACCGTGGGCGTGACGGGCACCAAGGGCAAGACCACGACCTCGTCGCTGGCGCACGCGATCCTCTCGGCGGACCCGATCCACCCGGCGGTCCTGGGCGGCAACATCGGGACGCCGCTCGTGGAGCGCCTGCCGGAGCTCACGGCCGACCACCGGGTGGTGATCGAGCTCTCGGAGCTGCAGCTGCCGAAGCTGTCGCGCGGCACGACCGTCGCGGTCTACACCAACGTCACCTCGGACCACCTCGACCGCCACGGGTCGCTCGAGGCCTACCGGCGCGTGAAGCGCCGGCTGGCCGAGCTGGTCGATCCCGACGGGGCCCTGGTGCTCAACCTCGGCGACCCGGTCGTGGGCGGCTACGCCGGGCTCGGCACCGCCCCCGTCGTCCTCTACCGCAACGACCCGCCCGTTCCGGGCGGGATCGGCGTGGTGGACGGGTGGATCGTTTCGGCGGGGGTGGAGCGCCTGCCGCTCACCGGGGGCGGCTCTGCGCAGACTGGTCCCGGCGGGGCGATCATGCCGATCGAGGAGCTCCTGATCCCGGGAGCGCACAACGTGTCGAACGCCCTCGCCGCGATCAGCGTCGGCCTGCTGTTCGGCGTCGCGCCAGACGCCACCCGCCGTGCCGCGGGCGCGTTCACCGGCGTGGAGCACCGGCTGCAGACGGTCGCGACGGTCGACGGCGTGCGCTATGTCAACGACTCCCAGGGGACCCAGCCCGACGCGGTCATCGCGGCCCTGCGGGCGTTCCCGGCGCCGATCGTGCTCATCGCCGGCGGGCGGGACAAGGGCACCGACCTCGGTGACCTCGCCCGCGTCGCCGCCGAGCGCGCGGACGCGGCCGTGCTGATCGGCGAGAGCGGCCCCACCCTCGAGGGCCTGTTCCGTGCCGCCGGCCTGGCGCGCACGGTGCGGGCCGCCACTCTCGTCGAGGCCGTGGTCACCGCGACGCGCCTCGCGCGCTCCCGCCTCGACGACCTGCCGAGGGGCGCCACCGCGACGGTGCTCCTCAGCCCGGCCGCCGCGTCGTTCGACATGTTCGTGGACTATGCGGCCCGCGGCCGCGCGTTCACCGACGCCGTCGGCCAGCTGGCCGAGGCGAGCCGCCGGGCCGCCGGCGCCAACGATGGGAGGCCCGGATGAGCGCTGTCACCCCGGTCCTGCGGGCCGTTAGCCGGCCCCGGGCCACGCCGCGCATCGAGCAGACGCTCCAGCGAGAGCGCCACGATCCGGAGTACGGGATCCTGGTCGCGATCGTCGCCGTGGCCGCCATCGGCATCCTGATGGTCTACTCGTCGTCGGCGATGCGAGCGTACCTCCAGACCGACAACACCTTCGCCATCGTGGGGCCGCAGATCCTGTGGGCGGCGCTCGGCCTGGTGGCCATGGGGATCATGATGCGCGTCGACTACCGCGTCCTGCGGCTTGCGGCGCTCCCGATGTACATCGTCGGGATCGGGGCGCTGCTGCTGGTGTTCGTCCCGTCGATCAACGTCGTCGTGGGCGGCTCGGCGCGCTGGCTCAAGGTGGGGCCGCTGCCGGCGGTCCACCCGGCCGAGTTCATGAAGCTGGCCCTGGTGGTCTACCTCGCCTACTGGTTCGAGAAGAAGGGCACCGGCGTCCGCAAGTTCTGGTCGGGGACGGTCCCGTTCCTGCTGATCACGGCGCCCGTCGTGGTCCTCGTGCTCAAGGAGCCCGACCTGGGCACCTCGTCGGTGCTGGGGTTCACCGCGGTCCTGCTGTTCTTCCTCGCGGGCGCCAGCCTCCTCCACCTCATCGTGCTGGGCGCCACCGCCGTGCCGCTGGTCGTCTACAACTTCATGCACGGGTATCAGTGGGACCGCATCAATGCATGGCTCAACCCCTTCTCCGTGGCCCAGGGCGACGGCTACCACAGCGTCCAGGGGTACCTCGCCCTCGCGCTCGGCGGGATCCTGGGCGCCGGCCTCGGGGAGAGCCGCCTGGCGGGCGGGCTGTTCGTGCCCAACGCGTCGAACGACTTCATCTTCGCGATCATCGGCGAGGAGTTCGGCCTCGTTGGCGCAGGCCTCGTGATCCTGCTGTTCCTGGCCTTCGCGTACCTCGGCGTCAGGACCTCGCTGGGCGCGCCCGACACGTTCGGGGCGCTGCTGGCCGCGGGCATCACCGGCTGGATCTGCGTCCAGGCCTTCATCAACATCGGCGTGGTGGTGGGGCTCCTCCCCGTCACTGGGATCCCGCTGCCGTTCGTCTCGGCCGGCGGATCCTCGCTGGTGATCTCGTTCGCGGCCGTCGGGATCCTCCTGTCGGTGTCCCGCGAGACGGTCGAGAAAGGGACGTGGAACGATGCGCCTGCTGATCGCGGGCGGGGGAACGGGCGGGCACATCTACCCCGCTCTGGCCGTCGCCCGGTCGCTTCGCGCTCGACCCGCGCCTGCTGACGGAGCGGATCCCGGCGCCCCGGAGCTCGCCTGGCTGGGCGGGCACCGCGGGCTGGAGCACGCCCTCGTCCCGCCGACCGGGATCCCGCTGACAAGGCTGCTGCTCCGCTCCCTGCGCTCGGCGGGACGCGACGTCCACCTGGTCCTCGACCCGATCCGCCTGCTGGCGTCGATCCCGCAGGCCCTCCTCCTGCTGCTCGCCCGTCGCCCGGCGGCCATCATCACGACCGGCGGCTATGTTGCGATCCCGACCCTGCTGGCCGCCTCCGCACTGCGCATTCCGAGCGTGCTCTGGGAGGGGAATGTGGTGCCAGGGCGGAGCGTCCGGGCTGTCGCCCGCCTGGCCACCGTGCTCGCTGTGACGTTCCCGGAGACGGCGGCCGCGCTGCCGCACCCGCGAACCTACGTGACCGGCACGCCGATCCGCGCCCTCGACGCGGACCCGGACGAGGCGCGCGCCCGCTTCGGGGGCCGCCCCGGGGAGCGGATCCTGCTGGTGTTCGGCGGGTCGCAGGCCGTTCGGCGGATCAACTCCGCCGTGCTGCTCGCGCTGCCGCGGCTGGCCGAGCGCGTGCGGGTCATCCACGTCACCGGCGAGGACGGGTACCCAGCCGCGGCGGCCGCCCGGTCGACGCTGCCGGAGCCGCTGCGGGACCGCTACCGACCGTCGGCCTTCCTGCACGAGGACATGACGGCGGCGCTCGCGGCCGCGGACCTCGCGGTCGGGCGTGCCGGGTCGTCCACGCTTGCGGAGGCGGCGGCATTCGCGCTGCCCATGGCCATCGTCCCGTACCCGCATGCCGCCGGGCACCAGCGCCGCAACGCCGAGTCGTACGTCGCGTCTGGCGCGGCGCTGCTCATCGAGGACGAGGCATTCGACGCCGACCGGCTGGTTGAGGTCGCCCGGCTGCTCTCCGACCCCGCTGCCCACGCCCGGATGTCGGCCGCCGCTCGCGACGTGGCGCGGCCGCATGCGGCCGACGCGGTGGCCGAGCTCGTGATGGCCGTGGCCACTCGGTCGCCGCTGCCGGACCAGACGGCGGTGGAGGCCACGGCGAAGGGCGACAGCCGATGAGCGGCGGCGCCGCCGTGTTCGAGTCCGCCGCCGTGGCCGCCGACCTCGCCCGACGCGTCGGGGTGCGGGCGCTGCGCGACGAGCCGATGGCCAAGCACACGACCATGCGCGTCGGCGGACCGGCGGACCTGTACGTGACGGCGCACAACGCCTTCGAGCTCAAGGGCCTCGTCCGGTTCGCGCGCGCCCGCGCGATCCCCCTGCTCCTCATCGGCCGGGGCAGCGATCTGGTGGTGTCCGACGCGGGTGTCCGGGGCCTGGTGGTCGACGTCCGCGCCGAGGGCACCCGCCTCGACGGCGAGCGCTACACGGCCGAGGCTGGCGTCCCGATGGCCCGGGCGGCGACCGAGGCCCAGAGGGCCGGGCTCAGCGGCCTCGAGTACGGGCTGGCCATCCCGGGCACCGTCGGTGGGGCGGTGTGGGCGAACGCCGGTGCGCACGGCGGCGAGACGGCGGCCGTCCTCGAGTCGGCGACGGTGCTGCTCGCCGACGGGACGGAGGCCGTCCTCGCGACGCCCGAGCTGGACTTCGGCTACCGTCACAGCCGGTTCAAGGACCACCCGGGCGAGATCGTCCTGGCGGCGGCCTTCCGGTTGACCCCCGCGGCGCCGGCCGCGATCACGGCCCGGCTGGACGAGATCCGTCGCTGGCGGCGCGAGCACCAGCCGCTGGGGCTGCCCTCGGCCGGGTCGGTGTTCCGCAACCCCGAGGGGGACTCCGCCGGGCGGCTCATCGACAGCCTCGGGCTGAAGGGCCGGCGCATCGGCGGGGCGGTGGTCTCGGAGAAGCACGCCAACTTCATCGTCAACGACCAGCGTGGAACGGCGTCCGACGTCCGCCGCCTCGTGGAGGCGGTCCGGGCAGAGGTGCTCGACCGGCACGGCGTCGAGCTGATGCTGGAGATCGAGTTCGCCGGCGACTGGTCCGGCTGGCCCGTGGAGGAGACCGCCTAGATGCCCGTCCCGGTGCTCCGCCACGATCCGGCAACGACGCCCGTCGCCGTCATCTTCGGCGGGCCGTCAGCCGAGCACGACGTGTCGATCGTGTCGGGCACCGCGATCGCCGAGGCGCTGGCCTCGTCCGGCTACCCGGTCGAGCAGTGGTGCATCGAGCTCGACGGGGCGTGGTGGCGGCTCCCCGACGGGCACCGGCGGTCGGGCCGGGTGCAGGCGGTCTACGACGACCCGGCCGGCCTCGGCGCCGTGGGCCCCTTGCGGGCCGCTGCGGCGCTGGACTCGCTCGCGGGCCGCGACAGGGCGCCGCTCGTGTTCCTCGCCCTCCACGGCCCCTTCGGCGAGGACGGCACCGTCCAGGCACTGTGCGAGGCGGCGGGGCTCACCTACACGGGCTCCGGTGTGACCGCGAGCGCGATCGGCATGGACAAGGCCGTGTTCAAGCGCCTGGTCCGGGGGCTCGGGCTGCCCGTGGTGGACTGGCTCGAGCTGCGCGCCGGGCCGTGGCACGCCGACCCGGACGGCGTCCTGGCGTCGCTCGAGACGTTCGCCACAGTTGGCGGTGACCCCCGGCTGATGGTCAAGCCGGCGCGCCTTGGCAGCTCGGTGGGGATGACGCTGGCGCACCGGGAGCAGGAGCGGGCGGCGGCCCTCGACGAGGCGTTCCGCTTCGATGACGTCGTGCTGGTCGAGCACTACGTCGCGGGCGCCAGGGACCTCGAGGTGGCGGTCATCGGCAACGACCCCGACGCGCTCGAGGTCTACGGCCCCGGCGAGATCATGTCCGGCCGTGAGTTCTACGACTACCAGGCCAAGTACACGCCGGGACTCTCGCTCACGACGCAGACGGCCGAGGTGACAGTCGAGCAGCGGGCCGCCGTGGTCGAGCTCGCGCGTGCCGTCTACAAGGCCGTGGGCTGCGAGGGCTTCGCGCGCGTCGACTTCCTGCTGGGCTCCGACGAGCGGGTGCTCATCTCGGAGATCAACACGATCCCGGGCTTCACCCCGATCAGCCTGTTCCCGACGCTTCCCGCGGCCGCCGGCTACACCTTTGCCGACGTGTGCGCGCGCGTGGCGGACCTTGCGCTCGCGCGTGCGGCGTCGCGCGTCCGCCACCGGACCACCACGGCGGACCTGCCGCGATGACGCTCCGCCGCGGTCGGCCCGCCGCCCATCCCTCGAAGCCCGCTGCCGCACACTCCGCGATCCGCCGGGGCACCGGCCGTCGGACGCGCCGGGTGCGCCGTGCCTCGGCCGGTTTCACACCGGTCCGGGCGGCCGCGCTGCTGGTGCTCCTGGCGTCGTTGGCGGGCCTGTACGGACTCGTCTCCTCCAGCGTGTTCGCAGCGCGCCGCACCGTGGTCACCGGCGCCATCTGGACGCCGGAGGGAACGATCATGTCGGAGCTCGCGCTCCCCCCGCTGCAGAACCTGTTCACGGTCGACCCGAGGGCCCTCGCCCATCGCCTGGACGCGATCCCGGCCATCGAGTCCGCCGCAGTGACCGTGGCGCTTCCCGACGAGATCAGGGTGGCGGTGACCGAGCGCCAGGCCCTCGTCGTGTGGCGTGCGGGCGGGCAGGGCTACCTCGTCGACGAAACGGGCCTGCTGTTCGCCGCGCTGGGCGACCAGCCGCCAGCCGCGGCGGCGGACCTGCCGGTGGTGGATGACGAGCGGGTCGTGACGCCGCCCCTCGGGGTCGGGTCCACGCTCGACCCCGTCACGCTCGACGCGGCGCTGCGACTCGGCTCGCTCACGCCCTCCGACCTCGGCAGCTCGGCGACGGGCCTGGCGATCAAGGTCGACGACACCGACGGCTTCACGGTCTCGAGCGTCCCGGCAGGCTGGGATGCGGTGTTCGGGTTCTACACGCCCACCCTCCGCACGACCGACCTCATCCCCGGCCAGGTGCGGCTGCTGCGGAGCCTCCTCTACGGGCGCGAGGCGAAGGTCGGCCGGGTCATCCTCGCCGACGACCGGAGCGGCACGTACATCCCGCGGGCGTCGGCGGCGACCGCCACGCCCGCCCCGACCGCGCAGCCCAAGTCGACGCCATCGCCGTGAACGCCGGCTGCGCGCCCTCCCCAGATGCCGCCCGGGTGTCGTCCACTGGCGCTGCGCCGGACGCCGGGACCAGCGGCGCACGTCTCCGCAACCCGGTCGTGCGGTCGTCTGGTAGCGTAGTGAGGACGTTCCCAAGGACGGAGGCCAGCGGCCGTGCTCCTGCCCCTCGTGGGTTTGCTGATCGGGATCCTGGCCGGCCTCTTCCTCAATGTGAA
>JBJKRU010000253.1:0-4569 GCA_046704485.1 Candidatus Limnocylindrales bacterium
GCAGGACCCTGCTGCCGCGAGCGTGGCTACGCCCGGTCGTCACCCGCTGCGGAGCGGGCCCTTCGCGCGGAGCCACCAGTCGTCCACGATCGGCGGCAGGGCGGCATCGATCGCGAGGACCTCCTCCAGGGTAACCGGCGCGTCGGCGACGGCGCGAGGCTGGACCGGCTCGGAGAACATCACCGCGTCGTCGAGCCGGTCCCCGGCTAGGTGCGCCAGCGACACCGTCTGTCCGCGCCACGTGTCGAGGTTGAGGGCGTGCACGCCGTGGAACAGGGTTGGCGCCGTGACGGGCGTGTGGCCGAACACGACCCGCTCCATCCGTGCCCGCCGGTAGACCGACCAGGCGGAGGCCGAGGGGAAGGCCTCCTCGGCATTGAAGAACCGCTGGCGGATCCAGAGCCGCTGCGCACTGCCCTCGAACGCGGCGAGGTCCTGGCCCGGCACCGGCCCGCCGTGGACGAGGAGCAGGTCGCGCCACTGCGCGTACGGCGCGAACGACCAGGCCGTGTCCAGGACGCCGGGGGCAGCGGCCTCGAAACGTGCGGCGATGTCGGCTGGGCTCGCGTCGCGCCAGTCGTCCTCGGCCATGCCGGCCGAGAGCAGGGTGGCTGCCCCGCCGAAGGTCATGAACGCGCGGAAGATGTCGGGCACGCCCTGGAGGCCGCCAAGCAGCTGGATCTCGTGGTTGCCTTCGAGCAGGACGACCATGCCGCCGTGCGCAGGGGCCTGCTCGCGCAGCGACGCCATCCGGCGTACCAGCCCCACGCTGTCGGGGCCCCGGTCGACGAGGTCCCCCGTCACCACGAGCGCGGTTCCGGCCGGTGCCGTCCACGTCCCCGCGCCGTCGGTCAACCCAGCCCGCGAGAGCAACCGGTCGGTTGCGGCCAGCTGGCCGTGGAGGTCAGATGCGGCGAAGACGGTGAAGTCATCAGGGATGGCGATGGGCGCGACGCGCTGGGGCATGGCGCATGGATACGCCAAACCGCCCCGTTTCGTCCACCCGCGGGGCAGAGCGAGGTCCCAACCCGTCTATACTGGTTCAGCGATCCCCGGTCCGCCCAGCCATGTCGCGCCGCGCCTGCGGCTCGGCCGGAACCGCCGGCCAACTGGGCAGCTGCCAGCCGCCAGCCGGCATCGAGCGGCATGACGCAGTCACTGAGGGGCCTCGTGTGACGGACGTGCTCGACGATCCTTCCCCCGCGGCGGGCCCCGCTGTCCCGCACTGGCGCCGGATCGAGCTGGCGCTCAGGGACCGTATCGACGGGCTGCAGCCGGGCGATCCGCTCCCATCCGATGCGACCCTGTGCCGCGAGTTCGGGGTCAGCCGCATGACGGCCCGCAACGCCGTGGCGCGGCTCGTGGAGGACGGATTGGTTGTCCGCGTGTCGGGACGCGGGACCTACGTCGCCGAGCCGCCGACCCACCGCCGAGCCGACCGTCTGCTCACGTTCAGCCACGAGATGCGCCGTCGCGGGCGGCGACCGTGGTCGCGCCTGCTCGCGCGCGAGATACGGCCGTCGACGCCGGCTGAGGCGGCAGCTCTCAGCATAAGGGCGTCCGAGCCGGTGGTTGTGGTCCGACGCGTGCGCTATGCGGACGACGAGCCGGTCGCGCTCGAGACGGCCGTGCTCATCGCCCCGGTTGCCGCGGCCGTCCTGGCCGCGGACGTGGAGCAGGGCTCGCTCCACGAGGCGCTGGCGAAGGCGGGCTGGCACCTGCGCCGTGGGAGCGCGACCATCGGGGCGGCGGCGGCCACCGCCGAGGATGCCCGCTTGCTGGACCTCCGCCGCGGCGACCCGCTGCTCGTCGAGCGGCGCGTCATCGCAGACGGCCACGGCCGGCGGGTCGAGGCCACGGAGAGCCGCTATCCGGCCGACCGCTACGGCCTCGACGTCAAGTTCGACGTCGAGCTCGACCCTGCCCAGGAGGCCTGATGCCCACTGGCCGCGACCGCGTCCGCACCGCGCTCGCCCATCGGGAGCCCGACCGCCTGCCGTTCGACCTCGGCGGCACGCGCCTGACCGGCATCCACGTGCGCGCCTACCGGCGACTCCGCCCCGCGCTCGGGCTCGAGCCCCGCGAGCCGAGGGTGGGGGACCTCACCCAGCAGCTTGCCGAGGTGGAGCCGGACGTGCTCGACGCGCTGGGCTGCGACGTCCGGAACGTGGTGCCCCGCGGCGCCTCCACGTACCGGCGCGAGTTCCGGGAGGACGGCGAGCACCGCTGGTTCACCGACGAGTGGGGCGTCGGGCGGCGGATCCCGCTCATGGACGGGCTCTACTACGACTCCTTCTCGCCGCCGCTGGCGGGCGAGCCGGACGCGACGACGATCGACGGGTTCGCGTGGCCGGACCCGGCGGACCCGGCCCGCTACGAGGGCATGGCCGACGAGGCGCAGCGGTATGTCGACGAGGGGCGTGCGGTCCACGTGGGATCGATCTGCGGCGGCCTCACCGAGGGCCTGTTCAAGATGCGCGGCTTCGAGGACGGGTATATGGACCTGGCCGCCGAACCGGGCCGGGCGAAGCGGGTCATGGAGCGGATCCTCGAGATCAAGCTCGCCTACTGGGAGCGCGTGCTCCCGATGCTTGGCGGGTCGATCGACATCGTGGGCGAGGCCGACGACCTCGGCGGCCAGACGCGGCCGCTCTTCTCGCCGGCGACGTACCGTGCCCTCGTGAAGCCGCTGCACCGCGAGCTGTTCGACTTCCTGCACGCCCGAACCGACGCGAAAGTGTTCTTCCACAGCTGCGGCTCGGTCCGCGAGCTCATCCCGGACCTGATCGAGATCGGCGTGGACGTCCTCAACCCGGTGCAGGTGTCGGCGGCGGGCATGGACACGGCCGACCTGAAGCGCGAGTACGGGCGCGACCTCGTGTTCTGGGGCGGCGGCGTGGACACGCAACGAGTCCTCGGCCGCGGCACGCCGGACGAGGTTCGGGCGGAGGTGCGCCGCCGCATCGACGATCTCGCGCCGGGCGGCGGCTTCGTGTTCGCGACCGTCCACAACATCCAGCCCGACGTGCCGCCCGACAACATCCTCGCGATGCACGAGGTCGTGCGAGAGTGGGAGCCGAGCCATGTCTGATGTCCTGACGGGTCGCCTCGTCCTCACTGATGCGGTCGTGCCGGGCAGGGTCGTGGTCGAGGACGGCCGGATCGCGGCTGTCGAGAGGGACGAGGCGGCGGCCGGTGGACCGCTCATCGCCCCGGGCTTCATCGACGTCCACTGCCACGGCTGGGGCGGCCACGACGCCACCGGCGATGCGGCTGCCCTCTCCGGCATGGCCCGGGCCCTCCTGCGGCAGGGCGTCACCTCGTTCCTGCCCACGGCGCCCACCCTGTCCGCCGACGAGCTGCCGCGGTTCGCCGACCGGGTGCGCGCCTGGATGCCGGCCTCGCCCACCGATGGGGCCGAGCCGCTGGGCTTCAACCTCGAGGGCCCGTTCATCGCGCCAGCCCGGAAGGGCGCGCACGACCCGGCGCTCCTCAGGACGCCGGCGGACCTTGATCCGGCTGTCGTGGACCGTGTCCTCGACGGCCTGAAGATCATGACGATCGCGCCCGAGCTGCCGGGCTCGCTGGAGCTGATCGCGCGGCTCGCCGCGCGGGGGATCGTCGCGTCGATCGGCCACTCGGCGGCGACCCTTGACGAGGCACGGGCGGGGTATGACGCGGCAGCCGGGCACGCCACGACCACCCACCTGTTCAACGCGATGACCGGCGTCGACCACCGCAACCCGGGGCTGGCTGTCGCTTCGCTCACCGACGACGACGCCTACGCCGAGCTGATCGCCGACGGTTTCCATGTCCACCCGGCGCTATGGCCCATCATCACCCGGACCAAGCCCGCGGACCGCCTGGTGCTCATCAGTGACGCCCTGCCGCTCGCGGGCGTGGGCGACGGGCGCTCACGCGTCGGCGGGCTCGATGTGGAGGTCCGCGGCGGCCGCGCGACCCTGCTGGGCACGGACACGCTGGCTGGCTCCACGATCGCCCTGGATTCGGCCGTGCGGAACCTGGTCCGCGCGGGGCTGCCGCTGCCGCGTGCGGTTGCCGCCGCGTCCGCGAACCCGGCTGCGCTGCTCAACGCGGACGACCGCGGGCGGATCGAGGTCGGGCGCCTCGCCCACCTCGTGGAGCTGGACGGCGAGCTGCGGGTGCGCCGCGTGCTGCGCGGTGCGACCTGGGTGGTCCCGTCTGAGCCCCGCTGACCCCGGCTGACCCCGGCTGGTGCCTGAGCCCCGCTGACCCAGCGGACACCGGCCCACCGGCGACCAGCGGCCGCTCGCGGGAGGCCCTTCGCCCTCAGCCGGGAGCTGCCGCGGGAGGCCCTTCGCCCTCAGCCGGGAGCTGCCCGCGCAATGGCCACCGCCTCGGCGGCGGCTGCCGAGATCGCGTCCCAGCGGTGCCCGCGGATGGCCTCGGCAGAGGCGATCCATGTGCCGCCGCAGGCGGCGACGGCCGGGACGGCGAGGTAGTGCGCGAGGTTCGCGGCAGTCACCCCGCCAGTGGGGACGAAGCGGACGTCGCTATAGGGTGCCGCGAGGGCCGTGAGGTAGGCGA
>JBJKRU010000254.1:0-2791 GCA_046704485.1 Candidatus Limnocylindrales bacterium
CTGCGACACCAGGCAGTGAGGCGCCTGCAGGGTCGCCATGGACGGCGTCGCGGTGAAGTCCGGCACGGTGCTCGCCGCCCAGGCCAGCGGCCACGAGATCACCACGATCGAGGGCCTGGCGCCGTTCGGTGCCAGCGGCGACGGCCTGCACCCGGTCCAGCGGGCCTTCCAGGAGGAACACGGCTTGCAGTGCGGCTACTGCACGCCTGGCATGGTGATGGCGATCCGCCAGCTGCTCGCCGACAACCCGGATCCCACCGAGGCCGAGGTCCGGCACGGCCTCAACGGCAACATCTGCCGCTGCACCGGTTATCAGAACATCGTCGCCGCCGCCCTCGCCGCCGCGCACCTGCGGGAGGCGTGACCGCGATGTTCCCCGCTGACTTCAGCTACGGCCGCGCGCGCTCCCTCGACGAGGCCCTCGACCTGCTCGCCGCGGCGCAGGCCGACGGCGAGGAGGCCAAGCTGCTGGCCGGCGGCCAGTCCCTGCTGCCGATGATGAAGCTGCGGCTCGCCACGCCGCAGACGCTGGTCGACATCGCCGGCCTCACCGAGCTCACCGGCGTCAGCAACGGCGACGGCACCACGATCGGCGCGCTCACCACCTACCGCGCCCTTGCCCGCGACCCGCTGGTCGCCGCCCGGCTGCCCGCGATGACCGACGCGCTCGCCGTGCTCGCCGACCCCCAGGTCCGCGCCCGCGGGACGATCGGCGGCGCGGTCGCGCACGGCGACCCGGCGGCCGACCTGCCCGCGGTGCTGCTCGCCCTCGACGCCCAGGTCGAGATAACAGCAAGAAGCGGCAGCCGTGTCGCCCCGCTCGACGACTTCCTGCAGGGCGTCTTCGCCACCGACCTCGCCGAGGACGAGATCGTCACCGCGATCACGCTGCCGCCCGGCGCCGCGGCGGGCTCGGCCTACGAGAAGTTCGAGCAGCCCGCCAGCCACCTGCCGCTGGCCGGGGTCTGCGCCGCGCTGACGGTGGAAAACGAGGTCATCACCTCGGCTAAGGTCGCCGTCACGGGTGTCGCGGGCCGCCCCTTCCGCGCCCGTCATTCGGAACGGGCCCTTGTCTCCGCCCCGGCCGTCCCCGACTCGCTGGCCGTGGCGGCCGCGAGCGTGGCCGAAGGCGCCCGCCCGCTATCGGACCAGCACGCGAGCGGCCCGTTCCGCCTGCACCTGGCCGAAGTACTCACCCGCCGCGCGCTGGCGCGCGCGCTCGCCCGCGCGAGGAGGTCCCAGTGACTGTCCAGCAACAGCCGCCGGGCCAGACCGGGCGCGCGATCGTGCGCCGCGAGGACCCGGCATTGCTGACCGGACGCGGCAGTTTCACCGACGACGTGACGCCGCCGGGCACGCTGCACGCGTTCGTGGTCCGCTCGCCGCTCGCGCACGCGCGCATCCTGAGCGTCGACGTGACCGAGGCCCGCGAGGCGCCTGGCGTCGTCGCGGTCTACACCGCGGCGGACCTGGCTGAGCTGGGAGTCGGCCCGCTGCCCGGCGCGGAGGGCCTGCCGCCAGGCTCGCTGAACCCCGACTTCCCCGTGCTGGCGAGGGACAAGGAGCTATGGGCCGGCCAGCCGGTCGTGCTCGTCGTCGCGGAGACCGGCGAGCAGGCCGCCGACGCGGCGGAGCTCGTCATGGCCGACTACGACGAGCTGCCCGTCGTCATCGGCCCGCTGGACGCGGCCGCCGGCGACGCGCCGGTGCTGCACGACGGCGCGCAGAGCAACGTCGCCGTCCGCAGGCGGATGACCAACGGGGACGCGGCGGCGGCCTTCGAGGCCGCCGCATACCGCGTCGGCCAGCGCATGGTCAGCCAGCGGATCGCGCCGGTCGCGCTCGAACCGCGGGGCGTGCTCGCCAGCGTGGCCGCCGACGGCCGCCTCGAGGTGCGGCTCCCGACCCAGCGCCCGCACGGCTCGCGGAACTGGCTGTCGAAGATCCTCGGGCTGCCGCCCGGCCAGATCCACGTGGCCGCGGGCGACGTGGGCGGCGGGTTCGGCGCCAAGGGCCCGATCTACCCCGACCAGGTCGCGGTGATCGCCGCGGCGCGTGCCCTCGGCCGCCCGGTGAAGTGGATCGAGGAGCGCAGCGAGTCGTTCCTCGCCACCACCCACGGCCGAGACCAGGTCGCGGACCTGGAGGTGGCGGTGGACGCCGACGGCCGGATCACGGCGATGCGGGGGACCGTGCACGCGAGCTTCGGCGCCTACCTCACCCCGAACGCCCCAGGCTCCCTCCTCGGCCGCCTCGGTCCCATGCTTCCGCAGGGCTACCAGATCGAGCACTTCGACGTCGAGCTGACCGGCGTGTTCGCGAACACCACCCCGATCGGCCCGTACCGCGGCGCCGGCCGCCCGGAGGGCGCCTACTTCTGTGAGCGCCTCGTGGACCTGGTCGCCCTGGAGACGGGCATCGACCCCGCGGAAGTCCGCCGCCGGAACTTCGTCCCGCCGGCGGACTTCCCGCACACCTCCTGCACCGGCCTGACCTACGACAGCGGCGACTACCAGGCAGGCCTGGACCTGCTGCTGGAAAAGCTCGACGCGACGGAAACGCGGGCCCCCGACGGCCAGCTCCTCGGCACAGGCATCGCCTCATTCGTGGAGCCCGGCGGCATCACGCCCCCGGTACCGGGACCCGACGGCACGGTCGGCGACCAGGCGACGGTGACCATCTCTCCGGACGGCAAGGTCACGGTCGCGGTCGGCACCAGCGCCCACGGCCAGGGGCACGAGACGGCGTTCGCCCAGCTCGCGGCCGACCTGCTCGGCGTGCCCTACGAGGA
>JBJKRU010000255.1:0-4348 GCA_046704485.1 Candidatus Limnocylindrales bacterium
CGCTGCGGGGCCAGGACCCGCTCCACATCCTGGGCGACGGCACGCAGGTCCGCCACTACACGTACGGCGGCGACCTGGCGCGCGGCATCCGGGCGGCGATGGAGTCGGAGCGGGCGGTCAACCAGGACTTCAACCTCTCGACCGCGGCGTCCACCACGGTGCTGGAGCTGGCGAAGGCGGTGTGGGACAAGGTGCACGGCGGCGGGAAGCCCTTCCGCTACGTGTCGGACCCGCCGTTCGAGCACGACGTCCAGCGGCGCGTCCCCGACGTGCGCAAGGCGCGCGACGTCCTGGGCTTCGAGGCCACCACCACCCTGTCCGAGATGCTCGACGAGGTGGTCCCCTGGATCCGCGACGAGCTGGAGGCGGGCCGGCTGTGAGTGCGCCGGGGGACACTCGCGAGGAGCGACCATGGCTGCGGCGGTGGCGGTATGGCCGCGGCGTGGACTGGTCGTTCCTCGCCTACTGGATGCTGGTCGGCATCTTCCTCGGCATGGCGATCGCAACGATTGTCGTGCGGGCGCCCCGAACCTCGTCCGATGTCGATGGCATGTTCGGCGACGCAACCATCTACTTCTCCGCGACACAGGTCTGGATGTCTGGTGGCGATCCCTGGTCCGTGCGGAGTCCCGACGGGATCCCGTTCGCGGCTCCCCCGCCTGCGCTGCTGCTGAACCTGCCTCTCCTGCCGTTCGGTGCGGGGGTGGCGAAGCCGTTCTGGGCGATTGCCGGGCTTGTGGGATGGGTCGCCGTGGTCAGGCGACTGAAACTGGCCCCGTGGTGGCTTCTGTTTCCGCCGTTTCTCGAGGCCTGGTTCGCAGCAAGCCCGGATCCGGCGCTTGCCGGGCTCGCGGTTGTCGGGGGTGGGGCCGTAGCCTCGATCTCCAAGCCGTATGCGATACCTGGCCTGCTGAGCGACGGGCACCAGCGGGCCGTAATCGCCGCCGTTGCCATAGGCGTCGTCACGATCCCGCTTCTGCCTTGGGTCACCTTCCTGGGTGAGCTGGGAGCCATACAGGCCGCAATGGGGCCTTGGCAGCAGGACCTGACCGCGTGGGGCAACCCTGCCGCCATGATCGCCGTGGGCGCGGCTCTCGCGACGCTTCGCCCTCGCGACGCCCTTGGCCTAGCCGTGCCCGGGCTCTGGCCCATGGCCCAGTTCCACTACTCCATCTTCTCGGCCGGCACGGGTGCCCGGTCGATCGTTCTCGCCGTGCTGCTCGCTGTGCCCGGGTTGGCTCCTCTCGGGATTGTTGCCTACGCACTCGTGTCTCGGGTGCTCCCGTGGGCCGTGGAGCGTTGGGACGGTGGCCGCGCGGGCGGCCTCCGCCGCGGGCTCGCCGAGTTCGGCGTGGAGTAGGGGCGATCCGCATGCCGACCATCCCGCTCTCGATCGTCGTGCCCGTGTTCAAGGAAGGCGAGGCCGTGGCGCCGGTCCTCCGCGCGCTCGACGCCGGCGTCGCGACGTCCCACGAGATCCTCGTCGTCTACGACTTCGACGAGGACCCCACGGTGCCGGTGGTGGAGCGCCTCCACGCCCAGCGGCCGGCGATCCGCAGCCTGCGCAACGAGCTCGGGCGGGGCGTGCTCAACGCGATGAAGGCGGGGATCGCGGCCTCGACCGGGGAGTTCGTCCTCATCTCCATGGCCGACGGCTCGGACGAGCCCCAAGCCGTGGACCCGATGATCGCCCTCGCCTTCGACGGCGCCGATGTGGTGGCGGCGTCGCGCTACATGCGGGGCGGGCGGCAGGTCGGCGGGCCGCCCCTCAAGCGGCTGATGAGCCGCGTCGCGGGCCTCACCCTCCACTGGTTCGGCGGGGTGGCCACCCACGACCCCACCAACAACTTCAAGCTGTACTCGCGGCGGTTCCTCGACGCCACGCCCATCGAGTCGAAGGCCGGGTTCGAGCTGGCGCTGGAGCTCACCGTCAAGGCCACCCTCGCCGGCCGCCGCGTCGCCGAGGTGCCCACCACCTGGCGCGACCGGACCGCGGGCCAGAGCAACTTCAAGCTGCGCAAGTGGCTGCCGCACTACCTGCACTGGTACCGCGTGGCGATGGTCGGTCGGTTCCGGCGGCATCGGTCGCGGTAGGGCGCCATGGGCCCACTGGAGCGCTGGGGCAGACCTGTGGCGGTGGGCGTGTCTGCGCTGATCTTGTTCGCTGGCGCGCTGCTCTTTACGGCCGCCGCGACCGGTCGCTTCGGCCAGTACTGGGGCTACGACGTCGGCCACTACCTCGACGGCGCTCGCCGCTTCCTCGACACCGGAACCCCGTACCTGCCCAACGAGGTCGCGGGTCCGTTCGAGTACGCGCCGGAGACCTTCCTGCACCCTCCCATCGCGCTCCTCCTGTTCGTCCCGTTCCTCTGGCTGCCGATCATCCTCTGGTGGGTCATCCCGCTCGGGACGGTGGCATGGTGCGCCTGGTCGTGGAGGCCGGCGTACTGGGCGTGGCCGACGATGGCATTCGCGGTGGCCTACACGCGCTTCCACGACGCGCTGATCGTCGGCAACTCGGACCTCTGGGTATGGGCAGGGGTGGCGGCGGGCTTGCGGTTCGGCTGGCCCGCGATCGTCGTCGTCGTGAAGCCGTCCCTCGGACCGCTGGTCCTAGCCGGCGCACGGCACCGGAGTTGGTGGCTGGCGGCGTTCGTCGTCTTGGTGGCGTCTCTGCCGTTCTGGACGCTCTGGGTGGACTGGCTGCGGGTCGTCCGCAACAGCCCCGCCGACTTCTCGTACAGCCTTCCAAACCTCCCCTATCTCGTGATGCCGATCATCTGGTGGGCTGCCCGACGCCGGCCTGAGGCCCCCACAGCTCGCATGGCCGTGCCCGCATGACGCGCCGCTGGGACCGGCACCGCATCCTGCGCACCCTCGCCATTCTGCTGACCGTGCTAGGCGGCGCCTGGGCCGTGGCGTTCGCCGTGGTCGCCGCGTCGGACCAGTTCGTCTACGACGCCCACGCGTACTGGGCGGTCAACCCGCAGACCGCGTACCTGCTGCCCGAGGGCGACCCCGACGCGATGCTCTACGCGCCGCCGGTCATGCTGGCGTTCTTGCTGCTGCACTTCATCCCGTGGCCGCTTTTCGCCACCCTGTGGTCCGTGCTCATCGCGGTCGCCATCGTGGTCATGGCCGGGCCATTCACGCTGCCGCTGATGCTCACGAACCCCGTCGCGAGCGAGGTCACGCTCGGCAACATCCACGCGTTCACGGGGCTCATCGTCATCGGGGGGTTCAAGAAGCCGGCCCTGTGGGCGCTTGTGCTCCTCACCAAGGTCACGCCCGGCGTCGGCCTCCTCTGGTTCGTGTTCCGGCGCGAGTGGCGGAACCTCGGGATCGCGCTGGGGGCGACCGCCGTGCTTGTGGTGCCCACCCTGATCCTCGCGCCCGAGCTCTGGGTGCGCTGGGTCCAGGCGCTGGTCAACGCCGGCCACGCCAAGGAGTACGCCAGCGGCATCCTCACCACGCCGCTGTGGGTCCGCCTGCCCGCCGCCGTCGTGATCCTCTGGGTGGGCGCCCGGCGCGACTGGGCCTGGGTGGTGCCGATCGCGGCGACCCTCGGCCTGCCGATCCTGTGGGACCACGGCCTTGCGATCGCGGTGGCCTCCATCTGGCTGGCCATGCACCCGGACTGGGTGCCGAAGCGAGTTCGGCCGGAGGCCTATGCCGCCGCCTCGTCGGGCTCGCCTTCTTCGTCGTCCTCGCTCTCGCCCGGCCCCGGCCCCGCCGCCTGAGGCCGCACTGCCCGCGCCCCGGCCACGTCGTCGGGCGCGCCGCCGCCCCGCCACGTCCAGCGGACCGCGGCCACGGCCACGGCGGTGATGACCACCGCCCCCACCACGCTCACCAGGTCGCCCGCCGGCAGGCTGACCCCCGGCGGCGGCACCGCGTAGACGAGGTTGAGCGCGAACGCCACCGCGAACGCGAGCCACGCGGCCGCCACCTCGCGCCGCTCCCAGCCCAGGATGAGGAATACGAGCGCGGGGTACGCGTACCGCTCGTGCATGGTGGTGAGCGTGACGAACGCGCCCAGCGAGATCGCGGCCAGGCCCATCGCCAGGTTCTGGGCGCTCGGCCGACGGTACACGCCGACGAACACCGCCAGCGCCACCAGCCCGGCCGCCGCCAGCCCCACCAGCCGGAACGTCACGGGGCCGAGAATCGCGTTCTGGTCCGGGACGAACCCGCCGCCGGCCCCCAGCTCCTGGAGCAGCCACCACGGGTTCCACGCCCGCAGCGACAGCACCGAGAAGATGCTGCCCTGATACTCGCCCAGGCTGCGCAGGTAGTTGACCGGGCCGCCGGCCGCGAGGAACGGCAGCCACGCGACCACGGCCACGGC
>JBJKRU010000256.1:0-2545 GCA_046704485.1 Candidatus Limnocylindrales bacterium
GGGGGGCCCCGGGCGAGGCACCCGGCCAGACTGGCGCCTGGGGCGAAGACGCGCCCCAGCTGCCGCCTGCGCTCTCAGCCCCTGCGCCGATCTCGGCGACGATCGCGCCGCAGCGCGTGCGCACAACCGACGCGGCGGAGCCTGCGGGGACCACGGCCGCGACAGCCAAGCCCGGCGCCACCGAGCCGCACCCGCTGGACCGCGACGGGGACGGCGTCATCGAGGCGGGAGACGCGCCTGCCGCGCGGGCGGGCGCGGACTGGGTCCTGCCCGGTCAGGACCTGCTCGAGATGGACCGCGTCGCCACTCCAGCTGACGGGTCGAGCCGGGAGGCGGTCCACCGCCACAACGAGGCCAGGATCATCGACAAGCTGAGCAGCTTCGGGATCGAGGCGTCGATCGTGGGGCGCAATGCCGGACCCGTGGTGACCCAGTACGAGGTCGAGCCGGCGCCGCACGTGAAGGTCAGCCGGATCGAGGCCCTGTCGGACGACCTGGCGATGGCCCTCGCGGCTCGGAGCATCCGGATCGAGGCGCCCATCCCCGGCAAGAGCGCTGTCGGGATCGAGATCCCCAACGCCGAGTTCAACGTCGTGTCGTTGCGCCGGATCTTCGACGAGGTGGACTTCGCGGCGAGCGGCTCGAAGCTGATGTTCGCCCTCGGCCGCGACGTCGCCGGCAAGGCGACGGCGGTCGACCTCGCGCGGATGCCCCACCTCCTGATCCCAGGCGCCACCGGCTCGGGCAAGAGCGTGATGGTGAACGCGCTGATCACGAGCCTGCTGTGCAAGGCCGAACCCACCGAGGTCCGGATGATCCTCATGGACCTCAAGCGGGTCGAGCTGGCCGGCTACAACGGGCTGCCGCACCTCTACGTGCCGGTGATCACGGAGCCGGAGCGCGCGAAGTCGGCCCTCAAGTGGGCCGTCAACGAGATGGAGGCCCGATACCGGCGGTTCGCCGGCGCCACCGCGCGGAACATCAAGGGCTACAACGAGACCCGGGCCGACCCGGCCGACCGCATGCCCTACATCGTGATCGTGATCGACGAGCTGGCCGACCTCATGATGCGCGAGGGCAAGAACATCGAGGACCCGATCGTGCGGCTGGCCCAGAAGGCCCGCGCCACGGGCATCCACATGGTGCTCGCCACCCAGCGCCCGTCGGTGAACGTCGTGACGGGGCTGATCAAGGCGAACTTCCCCAGCCGCATCGCGTTCGCGATGGCGAGCCAGATCGACAGCCGCACGATCCTCGACGCGCCTGGCGCGGAGGACCTCATCGGGCGGGGCGACATGCTCTACCAGCCCTCGGACCTGCCTCGTCCGATGCGGCTCCAGGGGGTGTTCGTCTCCGACGCGGAGATCGGGCGCGTCGCGACCCACTGGCGGGAGCAGCTGGACGGGGAACCGCGCTACGACCTCTCGATCGTGACCTCGGACGAGGAGTCCACGGGCTCGGTGGACGACCTGGCCGACGAGGAGGCCGACCGCCTCCTGCCAGATGCCGTTTCGGTGATCCGGGAGTACGATCGTGCCTCGGCGTCCCTGCTGCAGCGGCGCCTGAAGATCGGGTATGCGCGCGCCGCCCGGATCATCGACCAGCTCGAGGCGCGCGGCTACGTGGGGGCGTTCGACGGGTCGAACGCCCGGATGGTCCTCCGCCGGGACGACGCGGAGACCGCCGATGACGAGGACGGCGCATGACAACTCGGGACGAGGCGCGGCGTCGGCGGGCTGAGGCGCGCGACGGCGACCGGGCCTACGCGCCGGTGGCCGGGCCCTCGCTGCCGCAGCGTCTGATCGAGGCGCGCGAGCGCAAGGGCGTCGACCTGCTCCGCGCCGAGCGCGAGACCAAGATCCGGGCACGCTACCTCGCTGCGCTGGAGGCGGGCGACTACGCCGAGCTGCCGGGCTCGGTCTACACGAAGGGGTTCCTGCGCAACTACGCGCTCTACCTCGGGCTCGACCCGGAAGACGTCACCCGCCAGTGGAAGCGCGAGCGCGGCGACCTGGCGATCCCCGCCGAGGCCGTGCTGAACGTGCCGCGGCCCATCGAGGCGCCCCGGCAGGGCGTCAGCGTCTCTCCGGTGCTGGTCGTGGCCGGGCTCCTGGTGGTCCTCATCGCGGTGTTCGGCGTGTACATCGGCGCCCAGCTGCTGCGCTATGCGAAACCGCCCACGATCGCCGTGACCTTCCCGGCCCAGGCGGTCACCACCGTGCCTGACGGCACCACGTCGTACACGCTGCAGGGCACCTCGATCGCGGGGGCATCGATCACCATCACGGACCCGGGCCTCGACCAGCCGTACCGGGTCAACGCCGACGACGCCGGCAAGTGGAGCGCGGACGTCCAGCTCCGCCGGGGGCGCAACGAGTTCGACGTCACCGCCATCGACCCCCAGACGGGCAAGTCGTCCGACACCACGGTGAAGCTGTTCATCACCGTCCCGGTGACCGTGGTCGAGGCTCCCCAGCTGACCGTCGACTCGCCCGCGGAGGGCTCGCAGTTCTCGAACGGGGCGATCCCGGTCAACGGGACCACC
>JBJKRU010000257.1:0-11054 GCA_046704485.1 Candidatus Limnocylindrales bacterium
CCGGTGGGCACCGCCACCCGCTCGATCGTGTCGGGCAGATCGTGCTGGACGAGGCCGCGACGGACGGCATAGACGACGAGCAGGACGATGCCGACGACGATCAGAATCGCGGCCAGGACGCCGGACAGGGGCCACATTGGGACGTTCTCCTTCGATGGGTTGGCCCTAGGGTCGGTGACTGGGCGGCGCCAGCACCCCGGTCCAACGGCCCGTCGTGCGGGAGCTTCGGCCCGGTCCGACGGCACCTCCGTGCGAGAATGCCAGCTCGAGCAGTGGCATGGGAGGCGGGCGATGGCAGACCTGGCGGAGATCGGTGTGATTGGCGGGTCGGGCTTCTACAGCCTGCTCGACGAGGTGCGCGAGGTCAAGGTGGACACGCCGTACGGCGCGCCGTCCGATTCGGTGTTCCTCGCCAGCGTCGGCGGACGTGGCGTCGCGTTCCTGCCCCGCCACGGTCGACGGCACACGATCCCTCCCCACCGGGTCAACTACCGCGCCAACGTCTGGGCCCTGCGGTCGCTCGGCGTGAAGGCCGTCATCAGCCCCTGCGCCGCCGGCTCGCTCCAGCGCCACGTGGAACCGGGGGACTTCGTCGTCGCCGACCAGTTCGTCGACCGCACCAGGGGTCGCGCGGACACTTTCTACGACGGGCCGATCGTCACCCACGTCTCGTCGGCGGAGATCTACGACCCGACGCTGCGGCGGATCGCGCTGGAGGTGATCCGCGAGCACGGGATCACCGCCCACGATGGGGGCACGGTCGTGGTGATCCAGGGTCCCCGCTTCTCCACGAAAGCCGAATCGAAGTGGTTCAGCGACGCGGGCTGGGAGGTGATCAACATGACCCAGTACCCGGAGGCCTATCTGTGCCGCGAGCTGGGCATGGCGGTGGTGAACATCAGCCTGATCACCGACTACGACGCGGGCGTGCTCGAGGGCACCGAGGCGGTCACCGCGCACGACGTGCTCGCCGTGTTCGAGCAGAACTCGGCCCGCATCCGCGAGGTCGTGCTGGACATGATCGGCAGGATGCCCGCGGACCTGGATTCGCTCGGGGCGGCCGCCGCCCTGGAGCCGACGCGCGGCGACGGTCACGCCGCCTCGCCGGAGGACCGGCGGCTCTTCGAGACCTGGGGCTGACGCGGCCGCGCCGGAACGGGATCTCTGGCACGATCGGGCCATGCCGCCCGACAACGCCAACGACCCCGACTCGAGCCGCTTCGCAGCCGACGCGGCCTTCGCGCGCGAGGTCGCCGAGCGGGCGGGCGCGATCCTGCGCGAGCGGTACGGCCAGGTCGGGGAGATCACCTACAAGTCGCCCAAGGACGTCGTCACCGAGGTCGACCACCTGTCGGAGGCGCTCATCCTGGGCGCGATCCGCGAGCGCTTCCCCGGCGACGGCATCCTCGCGGAGGAGTCGGGCGAGCATCGTGGCGGAGGGCGCGACGGGCGCAGGACCGGTCAGGACGGCCCCGGCCGCGGCGCGAGGGGCGCCGCCCGCCACGCGACCGACGAGCGGGCCGAGGCGGCTGCCCGGAGCCTGGGGCACGGCCGGACGTGGATCGTCGATCCGCTCGACGGGACGGTGAACTACGCGAACGGCCTGCCGTTGTTCTGCGTGTCGGTCGCCCTGGTGGTCGACGGGAGGCCTGCCGTCGGCGCGGTCGTGGACCCGATGCGAGGCGAGACGTTCTGGGCCACCGCCGATGGGCCGGCGATGCTCGGTGACCGCGTCCTCCGCGCCTCAGCCAAGGAGCGGCTGGGCGACCTCGTGGTCCAGCTCGCGCTGGCGGGCCGGGCCGTCACCTCGCGGATCCGGGCCGTTCGCCGTGCCGTGCGCGTGTCGCGGAATATCGGCACCTCGGCGCTGGCGTTCACCTATGTCGCCGCCGGTCGCTTCGACGCGGCGCTGCAGACGGCCGGCATGTCGGCCTGGGACATCGCCGCCGCCGGGCTGATCGCCGAGCGCGCCGGCGCGACCGTGACCGACGCGGATGGCGGCCCGTGGTTCGACGTCTCGCGCGCGACGCGCACGTTCGGCTGCGTCGCGGCGCCGCCCGCGCATCACGCGGAACTCCTCCGCATGTCCCGCGCGCCGCAGGGCTGACACCCGCCGGCCACGCGGCGGGATGGCGCAGCTACCGCCAGCGCGGTGGTCGGTCCACCAGCCTGGGCAGCGCCCACTCCGCGCAGAACGCCGTCCACCGGTCGCGCTCCGCCCCCCGCCAGAAGAGCTCGTCGGCGTCGGACTGGGGGATCGGCACGCCGTCCCGGGGCGTGCGCAGCGTGGCCAGGTCGCGGAACAGCAGCGCATCCCCGAACCGCTCTCGGAGCGTCACGGCCAGCCCGGGCGCCCCCCGGACGGCGACATCCCAGTCGGCCGCATCCGCCGGCACCGCCTCGAGGCGTCCATACCGAGCGATCACCGCGGCTGCCGACTTGTCGCCCCAGCCGGGCAGGCCGGGGAACCCGTCGGCGGCGTCGCCCACCAGGGCCAGCCGATCGGCCACCCCGGACGGCGCGACGCCCCACTTGGCGCGCACGCCAGCCTCGTCGTACACGATGTCGCGGCGACGGTCCCACAGCACGACACGCGTGCCCTGCACGCACTGGGCGAGGTCCTTGTCGGGCGTGCAGATGAGGATCCGCTCGACGCGCGGGTCGGCGGCGAACCGGTCGGCGGCCGCGGCGATCGCATCGTCGGCCTCGAACTCCACCATCGGCCACAGCACGAGGCCGAGCGCCTCGATGGCGGCCTCGGCGACGGGGAACTGCGCCAGCAGCTCGGGCTCCACGCCCGCATCGCTCTTGTAGCCTGCATATCGGTCATTGCGGAACGAGCGGATCACGCGGTCAGTGGCACAGCCAACGTGCGTGGCGCCCTGGTCGCGGAGCAGGTGGCAGAGCTGCTCCACGAGTCCTGACACGCCGGAGAGGACCATTCCGTCGCGGCCCCGGACCGGCGGCCGCGGCGAGAAGTGGGCGCGGAACAGCTCGTAGGTGGCGTCGACGAGGTGGAGTTGCACGGGGCGCCCAGTCGCTCGCCCGAGCCCGGTCAGGCGACGGCGCCGTCCTCGACCAGCCGCTTGAGCCGCTCGAGGTCAGCCTGGAAGATGGACCGCAGGATCGGGGTCTGCAGCCGGGCGCCCAGCTCGGGCAGGATCGGGGGCGTCAGCGTCTCGTGCCAGCGCACGATGGTGGTCGTGCCGTCTCCGCCCGCCTCCAGGGCGATGACGCCCCCGCCCTTGAACAGCCCGAGGTGCCGGATCTCGTACCGCCGGGGCGGATCGAGCGCGGCGATCTCCACCTGGTCGGTCACGGAGATGCCCAGGATGCGCACGGTGGCCTCGCCGCGCTGCCCGACATGCGCTCGGCCGGGCGGGTCGAGGACCAGCTCCCGCATCTCGGCCATCCGCTCCACCTGGAACGGCACGTCGACGATCGCGGCCCAGACGCGCTCGACGGGCGCGTCGACGACCGCCTGCATGCTCACCGGGTCTGGTGCCCGCCCCTCGCGGGCGCGGGCCATGAGCCGATCGGCGGCGAGGGCACCGGCGATGCCGGCCACGCCGAGGGCGGCCACCTGACGCAGCACGCCGAGCCTCGCGTCAGCGGGCCTGGCTGGTCGTCAGCGTGACGCCAGCGGCCCTGAGCTCGTCGAGCACGCGCTCTCCATCGTCGGGGTTCACGTTCACTGCCGCCACGCCGTCGGTCAGGACCGTCGTCGCGTGGCCAAGGCGGATGGCGTCGAGCGCCGTGTACCGCACGCAGTAGTCGGTCGCCAGGCCGACGATCACCACCGAGTCCACGCCAGCCTCGTGGAGCAGCATCTCGAGCGGCGTCGGGACGGTCTCGCCGGTGTCCGCGTCGCGCATGGTGAAGGCGGAGTAGCCGTCCTCGCCGTTGGTGCCCTTCCGGATGAGCGGCGATCCCGGCGGGCAGTCCAGGGACGGGTACAGCTCCGCGCCCCACGTCTCGGCGACGCAGTGCACCGGCCACGGTCCGCCGTCCGAGGCGAAGTGGGGCGTGTGCCTCGGATGCCAGTCCTGCGAGAAGACGACGAGCGCGCGGCTCGCCCGGGCCAGCGCGATCTGCCCGTTCACGATCGGGACGATGTCGGCACCGCCGGCGACGTGGAGCGTGCCGTGCGGGTCGGCGAAGTCGTTCTGCATGTCGACGACGACAAGGGCCACGCCCGGGCCGTAGCGGATCATGGCGCTACCGTACCGCGACCTGCCGGCACGCGTCGGGGTCCGGCCGCGTGCCCCGCCGGCAGCGAGCGGAGGCGATGGTCATCCAGTGCCCGGGCTGCGCGCCGTCGCAGCCGCTGTGGCCGCGTCCGTCACCGGCTCGACGTCGAGCAGGTACCCGATGCCCTGGAACGTGCGGATCCGGCCGGCCTCGCCCGGCTTGGCGCCGAGTTTGCGGCGCACGCGCGACACCCACACGCGCAGGTACTGGAGGTCGTCGCGGTACTCCGGGCCCCAGACCTTGGTCAGCAGCTCGGTGTGCAACACCACCTTGCCGGCATTGGTGGCCAGGTGCTGCAGGAGCAGCCACTCCGTCCGCGACAGCGACACGAGGGCGCCGCCGCGCGTCACCGTCCGGCGCTCGAGGTCGATCTCGACGTTGTCGAACCGGATCACGCCCGACCCCGGCTGGAGCCCGTTGGCCCGCCGGATCACCGCCCGGACGCGCGCCGCCAGCTCGTCGGGGTGGAAAGGCTTGGCGATGTAGTCGTCCGCGCCCAGGTCCAGGCCCTTGGCCTTGTCGGTGGATGAGCCCTTCGCGGTGAGCAGGATCACGGGGACTGCCCGGCGCTCCCGCAGCCGGCGCATGACCTCGATGCCGTCGAGGTCGGGCATCACGATGTCGAGGAGCACGATGTCGGGTCGGACCTCCTCGGCCCGGATGAGGGCCTCCTCGCCGCCTCCCGCGGTGATCACGCGGAATCCCTCGCCGGCGAGGGCGATCGAGACGAGCTTGGTGATGCGGGGCTCGTCGTCGGCGACGAGCACGAGCGGCTGGGTGCTGATGCTTCACCTCGGTGGGCGCGAGCGGTCCCTCGGCAATCATGCCCCTGATCCGCAGGGCCTGCAGATGGCCCGGCGGCGCGCGGGGGGGATCGGTACTACCCTAACGCCGCCCACGAAGCTAGGCGGTGGACTGTCGCGTCCACGGGAGCCCCGATGTACTTCGACGATTTCAAGCACCAGTTGCCCGACATCGACGAGGGCGAGACCCGCGACTGGGTCGACTCCCTCGACCAGGTGGTCGACCAGGAGGGCGAGTTCCGGGCGCGGTTCCTGATGTACAAGCTGCTCAAGCGTGCCCGGCAGCGCCAGATCGGCCTGCCCAGCCTGACGCAGACGCGCTACATCAACACCATCAGCCCCGAGCAGGAGCCGTACTTCCCGGGCGACGAGGAGCTCGAGCGCCGGATCCGGCGGCTGATCCGATGGAACGCGGTGGCGATGGTCCTGCGCGCCAACACGCGCTTCCCGGGCATCGGCGGGCACCTCTCCACGTACGCATCGGCGGCGACGCTGTACGAGGTGGGCTTCAACCACTTCTTCCGGGGCAAGGAGCACCCCGGCGGCGGCGACCAGATCTTCTTCCAGGGCCACGCCGCGCCCGGCATCTACGCGCGCGCCTTCCTCGAGGGCCGGCTGACCGAGGACGATCTCGACCACTTCCGGCGGGAGACGGGCGGCAACGGGCTCTCGTCCTACCCGCATCCGCGGCTGATGCCCGACTTCTGGGAGTTCCCCACGGTCTCGATGGGCCTCGGGCCGCTGGCCGCCGTCTACCAGGCGCGCTTCAACCGCTACCTGCAGAACCGCGGCCTGAAGGACACCAGCCAGCAGCGCGTCTGGGCCTACCTGGGCGACGGCGAGATGGACGAGCCCGAGGCCATCAGCGGCATCGCGCTCGCGGCCCGCGACGGCCTCGACAACCTGACCTTCGTCGTCAACTGCAACCTTCAGCGGCTTGACGGGCCCGTGCGGGGCAACGGCAAGGTGATCCAGGATCTCGAGGGCCTCTTTCGCGGCGCCGGCTGGAACGTCATCAAGGTGGTCTGGGGCCGCGAGTGGGACGACCTCCTCGCGCGCGACGTCGACGGCGTGCTCGTCCAGAAGATGAACGACACCGTCGACGGCGAGTTCCAGAAGTACTCGACGTCCACCGGCCTCTACGTGCGGGAGCACTTCTTCGGGCCCGACCCGCGCCTCCAGCGGATCGTCGCCCACCTCTCGGACGGCGACATCGAGCGCCTCCGTCGGGGCGGGCACGACTACCGCAAGGTGTACGCGGCGTACAAGGCGGCCACCGAGTACCAGGGCGCCCCGACCGTGATCCTGGCCAAGACGGTGAAGGGCTGGACCCTGGGCAAGGGCATCGAGTCGCGCAACTACACGCACCAGGCCAAGAAGATGCGCGAGGACGAGCTCCGAGTGTTCCGCGACCGGCTCGAGCTCCCGATCCCCGACGAGCAGCTCCACGACTACCCGTACTTCCACCCCGGCTCCGGTTCGCGCGAGGTCGAGTACATGATCGAGCGGCGGGCGACCCTCGGCGGGTCGGTGCCGCGGCGGGTCGTCCGGTCGGCTCCCGTGCCGACACCGGAACCGGCCGTGGACGCCGAGTTCTCCGCGGGGAGCAGCACCGAGGTGTCCACCACGATGGTGCTCGCCCGGCTGCTGCGGAACCTGATCCGCGACCCGGGGCTCGGCGCGCGGATCGTGCCGATCATCCCCGACGAGGCGCGCACGTTCGGCCTCGACCCGCTGTTCAAGGAAGTCGGCATCTACGCCGCCCACGGCCAGCGGTACACGCCCGTGGACTCGGAGCTGCTGCTGTCGTACCGCGAGTCGGCGGACGGCCAGGTGCTCGAGGAGGGGATCAACGAGGCGGGCTCCATGGCGAGCCTCCAGGCTGCCGGCACGGCATACGCCACCCACGGCCTCGCGATGATCCCCTTCTACATCTTCTACTCGATGTTCGGGTTCCAGCGGACCGGCGACCAGGCGTGGGCCTTCGGCGACCAGCGCGGGCGCGGGTTCATGATCGGCGCCACGGCGGGACGGACCACGCTCGCGGGCGAGGGGCTGCAGCACGATGACGGCCACACCCACGTGCTGGCGTCGACGGTGCCGGTCGTCCGCGCCTACGACCCGGCGTTCGCGTACGAGCTGGCAGCGGTCGTGCGCGACGGCATCACCCGCATGTTCCACGACGGCGAGGACGTCTACTACTACATCACCGTCTACAACGAGAACTACACACAGCCCCCGAAGCCCGAGGGGGTCGACGAGGGCATCGTCCGCGGGCTGTACCGCTTCTTGGCGGCGCCCGAGATCCCCGGCGGCGCCAAGGGGCAGGTCCGACTCGTCGGGTCGGGCTCGATCCTGCTGCAGGTGGTCGAGGCGCGCAGCCTGCTCGCCGAGCGCTACGGCATCGCCGCCGAGGTGTACTCGGCGACGTCCTTCCAGCAGCTGCGCCACGAGGCGCTCGAAGTGGACCGGTGGAACCGGCTCAATCCCGACCAGCCGGAGCGCGTGCCCTACGTGGCCCAGGTGCTCGGCCCCGACGGCGGGCCGATCGTGGCGGCCACCGACTGGATCCGAACGCTGCCCGACATGGTGGCGCCGTGGATCAAGGCCCCCTACCTCACGCTCGGGACCGACGGGTACGGCCGGAGCGACACGCGCGCGGCTCTCCGCAGGCACTTCGATGTGGACCCGGTGTCCGTCGCTGCGGCCGCGATCTCCGGGCTGGCACGCGCCGGCAGCTACGACCCGGCGGCGGCCGCCGAGGCCATCCGGGACCTGGGCCTCGATCCAGAGTCGAAGGGATCGCTCGGCGCCTGACCCCGAGAAAGAGTCACGCCGCACGACCCGCGAGGGGAACCGAGTCGTGCGGCGTGGCTTCCGCGTCACAGCCCCGTCACAGGCCGAGCCGCTGGAACATGCGCCCCATCACGGTATGGCCGGCGCTGCTCCAAGCGACCCACCAGCGCGCCCCGCGGTGTTACAGCCGCGTTGCAATGAGGCGCGAATCTGGGTCAACCTTGCATCAGCGCCACCAACTTCTGGACGGTGCCCCCGGCGAGGTCGGTCAGGTAGACCTCGCCCTGGTCGTCGGTGCCGATGGAACTGATGGCGAGGCCGGTCGAGAGCAGCTTGACGGGGGCCTGCTCGCCGCCCGACGCGTCGATGGCCCAGAGCGTCCCCGAGCAGTAGTCGCCGAACAGGTAGGCGCCGCGGAGGGCCGGGATCTGGCTGCCGCGGTACACGACGCCCCCCACGACCGCGCACCCCTGGTCGTGGCCGTACTCGGTCAGCGGCATCGTGACGCCCGTCGGGTCGCACCCGGTGGACGGGTTGTAGCAGTGGCGGCCCTCCCAGCGGCGCCAGCCGAAGTCGAGCCCAGCTGCTCCCGCAGGCGCCGCGTCGATCTCCTCCCAGGCGTTCTGCCCGACGTCGCCGATCCACAGCGTGCCCGTGGCAGGGTCGATGCTGTCGCGGTACGGGTAGCGCAACCCGAAGTCGAGGATCTCGGGCCGGGCGCCGGGCGTCGAGGCGAACGGGTTGTCGGGCGGGATCGCGTACTGGCGCCCGTCGGCGGGGCCTGACAGCACGTCGATCCGGAGCATCTTGCCCAGGATGGTGGCCAGGCTGGAGGCGCGGTTGCCCGGGTCGCCGCCGCTGCCGCCGTCGCCCAGGCCGATGAGCAGGCGCCCCTGCGGGTCGAAGCCGATCCAGCCGCCGTTGTGGTTGGGGTACGGCTGCTTCTGGACCAGCAGGACCCGAAGCGTCGATGGGTCGACGGTGTCGGCGCCGGGCGCCGCGTGGAGATCGGCGATCGTGGTGTCGCCGGCGGAGTCCGAGTAGTGGACGTACAGCCGGCCCTCGTCAGGCCCGAAGCCCGGCGCGAACGCGAGCCCGAGGAGCCCCCGCTCGCCGCCCGACGCGACCCGGCTCGCGATGTCGAGGTAGGGGACGGCCAGGAGGTGGCCGCCGTCGATCACGCGGACGCGGCCCGCCTGCTCGAGCACGAACAGGCGGCCGCTGCCGTCGTGTGCCCCGGTGACGAACAGCGGGGCCGACAGCCCCGCGGCCACCGGCTGGAGCGCCAGCCGCACGCCGGCGAGATCCGGGTGGTCGGCGCTCGGTCGCACGTTCGGCGATGGGACGGCCGCCACCGAGGCCGAGGGCGTGGCCCGCGGCGCGACCGGCGACTCCGCCTCTGACGACGGCGCGCCGGTGCCCGCCGGCGCTGTGATGAACGTGGCCGGCGCCGTCTGGTTCGCGCAGCCGACCACGAGCGCTGCTGACGCGGCCAGCGCGGCGAGCCGGGCAGGGAGGCGGGAGACCGGGATGGACATGGCGTGCGAGTAGGGTAGACGGGTTCGGTCAACCCGAGGCAGCTGAGGTCGAAGGCGCGCTCAGCCGCCTTCTCGGGCCCGCTCCACACGGGCCGCGAACGCCTCTGCCTGCAGGGCGCTCGACCCGTCCTCGTCGTGGCGGAACATGACGTAGGCGTCCATGCCGTCGTCGAGGAAGGGCACGAGTCGGCGCGCCCACGCATCGAGGGCAGCCTCGTCGTACTCGCGCCGTCGGAGGCGGAGGTAGAGGAACGGGCCGGTGCGGCGGATGTCGGGCGGGCCCTCCTGGTCGTCGAGGTCGGTGGTGCACAGGACGGCCCCCACGCGCCGGAGGGCGGCGAAGGTCTCGTCCACGTGCCAGGTGGCGTCCTGCGCCTCCACCACGAGGGGGACCGCCGGCGGCCACGCGTCCAGGACGCCGGCCAGCCGCGCGTCGTCGCGGGCAACCCCGGACGGGATGCGGAACAGCATCGCCCCGAGGCGGGCGCCCAGGCGCGGCAGGTGCTCGGTCAGCCAGGGCACCGACTCGCTCGGGTCGGCATAGAGGGCTCGGAGCGAGCCGCCCCGCTGGCCCTTGACGACGAACCGGAAGCCGTCAGGCACCGAAGCCCCCCAGGCGTCAAGGCGCTGCGGAGTCGGGCGGGCGTAGAACGTGCCGTTGAGCTCGCAGGCGTGGAGGCGGCCCGCGTAGTGGGCCAGCCGGTCCGACGCGCGCAGGCCCGCCGGGTAGAAGCGCGGCGACCAGCCCGGATACGAGAAGCCGCTGGTGCCCGCGAGCACCTGCCCGCGGACGCGACGACTGTCCGTCAGTCCCCCTGGGGCGTTGTGCAGACGCTCTCGGCGCCCAGAGCCCCGCCGGTCAGCCCATCGGACACGCGCTGGAGCGACGCCTGGATGACCGCCTGCTCCTCGGCCGACACGACGTCGAGGAAGTAGCGGCGCACGCCCTCGAGATGGGTCTTGGACGCGGCGCGCAGCTGGCTCACGCCCTGCGGCGTGATGGCGGCCATCGAGCCCCGGGCATCGGTGGGGCAGGCGGACCGCTCGACCATCCCGTCGGCGACCATCCGGTCGACGAGGCGGGTGATGCCGCTCCGCGACAGCAGCACCCGGTCGGCGAGCGCGCTCATCCGCAGGCGCCGGTCAGGGGCGTTCGCAAGCTGCAGCAGCGCGTCGTACTCGGCCAGGGAGAGGCCGTGGGCGGCCTGGAGCTCCTCGTCGAGGTGGCGGAGCAGCCGCGCGTGGGCCTGGAGGAAGGAGCGCCAGACGCCCAGCGCCGGGTCGTCAGATGAGGACCGGTGCACAGCCGGAGACAGCGTCTCGAGAGGGGTGGCCTGGGGCGTCATGGGTCGTACCTTATACCACGGCGCTGTCGTTGACAATGCAACTACTAGGAGATATAGTTGCTGCGTCAAACAACTACAGCGGCGGCGACCACGCCGCACAGGAAGGGTCTCCGATCCATGGCAACCACCGCCTTCCACCTCGACGCGGCGCACTCGGACGTCACGTTCAGCACCAAGCACATGATGGTGACCTCCGTCCGCGGCCGGTTCAACGGCGTCAGCGGCACGCTCAACCTGGACCCAGGGAACCCTGCGGCATCGACCGGCTCGTTCACGGTGGAGACGGCATCGATCGACACCGGGGTGGGCCAGCGCGACGC
>JBJKRU010000258.1:0-5439 GCA_046704485.1 Candidatus Limnocylindrales bacterium
GCTTCCGAGACCGGCGCGGCCCCCTCGGTCGTCCCCTGACCCGGCAGGGGCCCGAGGCCACGCGCCGCACCACCCAGGGGCCGAGCCGGGCTACCATCAGCCCCATGGCTGCCAACCCGCCGACCCGCGAGCACGCCGACTTCCTCGCCGGTCGCCACTTCGCCACGGTCGCCACCGTCGACGAGGACGGGGCGCCACGCCAGGCGGTGGTCTGGTACCGCCTGGAGCCTGACGGCCGGATCCTCCTCAACAGCCGCCTCGGGCGGCGCTGGCCCGCAAACCTCCTCCGCGACGCACGCGTCTCGATCGCGGTCACCGACGTCGCCGATCCCCTCCGCTGGCTCGGCATGACCGGCGTCGTGGACGAGGTGGTCGACGACGTCGAGCGCGCGCGGGACGACATCGTGATGCTCGCGCGGCGGTACAGCGCCGACGGCAGCGTGGACCCGCAGTCCCAGGCCACGTTCCGCAGCCACCCGCGGGTGACGTTCCTGGTCCGCGTGGCCGGCGTCCACGACCACCTCGCGGACTGAGGTGAGCGCCCCCTCAGTCGTCGCGCTCGCCGGCGGCGTCGGCGGGGCGAAGCTCGCCGAGGGGCTCCAGGCGCACCTCGGCTCCCGGCTGACGGTCGTCGTCAACACGGCCGACGACTGCGTCCGCCACGGGCTCCTCGTGATGCCCGACCACGACACGGTCCTCTACAACCTCGCGGGCATCGAGCAGGCGGCGCTGGGCTGGGGCATCGAGGGCGACACCCACGCCGTGATGGACCAGCTTCGCGTGTACGGCGAGCCGACGTGGTTCTCCCTGGGCGACCGCGACCTCGCGCTGCACATCGCGCGGACCGCCGCCGTCCGGGCCGGCGCCCGGCCCACTGAGGCATGTCTCGCGGCGCAGCGGTCGCTCGGGATCGCCGCCCGCGTCCTGCCCATGGCCGACACGCCCGTGGCGACCGCGGTCCGGACCGCTGCGGGCTGGCTGGAGTTCCAGGAGTACTTCGTCCACTTGGGGCAGGCGCCCGAGGTGGAGGAGATCCGGTTCGACGGCATCGAAGCAGCGTCGCCGACGCCCGAGGTGGCCGCCTCGATCGACGGCGCCGACGCCGTGGTCGTCGGCCCGTCGAACCCGCTGGTCTCGATCGGACCCATCCTCTCGGTGCCGGGGTTGCGCGACCGCCTGGCCTCGGCCCGGGCCCGCGGCGCGAGGACGGCCGCGGTCAGCCCGATCGTGGGCGGCCGGGCGCTCAGGGGCCCCGCCGACCGGATGCTCGCCTCGCTCGGCCTCGAGGCGACGGCCCTGGGCGTCGCCCGCCTCTACGCGGACCTGGTGGACGTGTTCGTGATCGACCGCCTGGACGCCGGCCTTGCCCAGGACGTGGAGGCGCTCGGCCCGCAGGCGCTGGTGACGGACACCGTGATGGGTGACGACGCGTCCCGTGCGAGGCTGGCCGGGGATGTGCTGCGGGCGGTGGGGGTGGCGTAGCGGCGGCCACGGCATCGGGGCAAGCCCACGCCGCGCCGTCGCGGCCGGTGCCCCGGGCACGAGTCGCGGGCCGTGTCGCGCTAGCATCCGCTCGTGCACAGCCTCCCGCCCCGGCCGAGCCGGGCCACCCTCCCCAACCGGCGGACGGCCGTCGTGATCCCGGTGCGCGCGCTCGAGGGTGCCAAGTCGCGGCTCGGGCTGGCCCTCGACGCCGAGGAGCGGCGGGAGCTGGTGGTGCTGCTGCTGCGCCAGACGGTCACGGCGGCGCTGCGGGCCACAGGCGTGGACATCGTGGCCGTGGTGTCTCCGGATGCGGACACGCTGGCTGTGGCCGCCGAGGCCGGGGCCGAGCCGATCCAGCAGCGCTCGGCAGGGCTCAATTCAGGCCTGGTCGAGGCGAGGGACGCACTCGCGGGGCGCACCGGACGGCTCCTGGTCCTGCCCGGGGACCTGCCGGGCGTGTCCTCCGCCGACATCGTCTCGCTCCTCGCCGCCGACGACGACGCGGCGCGATCGGGAGGGCCCGTTGTCGTGCTCGCCCCGGATCGCCATCGCCGTGGCACGAACGCGCTGCTGCTCGACCCGCCCGACGTCATCGAGCCGGCGTTCGGGGGCGACAGCCGCCACGCGCACGCCGGCCTCGCGGCGGCCGTCGGCGCCGCATTCGTGGAGCTGCCGGGGCTGCTCGAGCTCGATGTCGACACGCCGGACGACCTGCTGCTCGCGGAGGCGATCTGGCCGGGAGCGTTGCATGCCCACTGAGCCCGGACGCGTGGAGGTGATCGCCCTCGTCCGGATGCCGGAGGTGAGGGCGGGCGACGACGTGGCCGCGCTGGTCGGCGACGCGCTCGAGGCGACGTCCGGCGTCCTCCCGCTCGAGCCCGGTGACGTGGTCGTCGTCACCCAGAAGGTCGTGTCCAAGGCCGAGGGCGCCGTCGTGGACCTGCGGACCGTGACGCCCAGTCCGGAGGCCGCGGCATGGGCCGCGCGCTGGGGTCGCGACGCCCGTGCGATCGAGGTGGTCCTGCGCGAGGCGAGGCGGATCGGCCGCATGGAGCACGGTGTGCTCATCACCGAGACGCCGCACGGGTTCGTGTGCGCCAACGGGGGCGTGGACGCGAGCAACGTCGGCCCGGCCTCGGGGGATCTCGTGACGCTGCTCCCGGCAGACCCCGACGCGTCGGCGGCGGGGATCCGGTCCGCCCTGGCCTCCCGGTTCGGCACCGACGTGGCCGTGATCGTCTCGGACAGCTTCGGGCGCCCGTGGCGCTGGGGGATCGTGGACGTGGCGCTCGGGGTGGCAGGGCTCCGCCCGCTCGACGACCTGCGCGGCGTCCCCGACGCCGACGGGCGGGTGATGGTGACGACGGTCCGAGCGGTGGCCGACGAGATCGCCTCCGCGGCGGAGCTGGCGCTGGGCAAGACAGCCGGCCGGCCCGTCGCCGTCGTGCGGGGCGCCAATCCGCCGCTCGGCGACGACACGCTGGCGTCTGCCCTGATCCCCGCCGACATGGACCTCTTCCGCTGACCGCCGCAAGCCCGGCCGCCGCTGCGGATCTGCGCGCTGGCGCTACCCTGAACCCATGAAGGTCGGCCTGCAGATCCCCTCGTTCACCTGGCCTGGCGGCGCCGTGGCCATCGGCCCCACCCTCGCCCGTGTCGCGCGTGATGCCGACACCGCCGGCTTCGACTCGATCTGGGTGATGGACCACCTCTTCCAGATCCGGGCCGTCGGGCGACCCGATGAGCCGATGCTCGAGGGCTGGACGACGCTCGGGTACCTAGCCGCAAACACGAGCCGGGCGCGGCTGGGCCTGATGGTGGGCGGCGTGCACTACCGTGCACCGGGGCTGTGGGCGAAGGCCGCGACGACGCTCGACGTGCTGTCGGGCGGGCGTGCATGGCTGGGGATCGGGGCCGCCTGGAACGAGGAGGAGTCGACCGGCCTCGGGTTCGCCTTCCCCCCGCTCGCGGAGCGGTTCGAGATGCTCGAGGACACGCTCCGGCTGGTCCGCGAGATGTGGCAGGGCGACCGGGGATCAGAGGCGGCGTTCGAGGGCCACCACGTCCGCGCGGCCCGGCTGCTCAACTCGCCGCAGGCGATCTCCCGGCCGCACCCGCCGATCATGGTCGGGGGTGGCGGCGAGCGGAAGACGCTGCGACTGGTTGCCGAGCACGCGGACGGCTGCAACGTGTTCGGCAACCCCGAGATGATCCACCACAAGTTCGAGGTGCTCCGCGCGCACTGCGAAGACGTCGGGCGCAACCCCGACGAGATCGAGCGGTCGACGCTCCAGAGCGTCCGTCTGGGCATCGGCGGCGGCCAGGGCGAGTCGCCCTCGCAGGTCGTCGAGCGGTTCGGCGAGCTCGCTGACGCGGGCGCCCAGCACGTCATCTTCTCCGTGCGCGACGTCTGGGACCCGCGGATGATGGAGATCCTGGCGACGGACGTGCTGCCCGGGCTGCGGGCCATCTAGGCCTCGGCCGCGGCCCTGCTCCGGTCCGCAGCGCGATCAAGCGCCTCCACGAGCGGTGCGGCCCGCAGCCGCTCGAACGTCGCCCCCGAGGCCGCCATCCAGCCGGCGACCTCGGGGTCGTCAGCGCCGAGCAGCCGGGCGGCCTCGATCCCGAGCAGTGCCTCGTCGAACGCCAGGCCCAGGTCGCGGTAGGCGGCAGCGGCAGCCCGGTAGTGGGCCAGCGACGCAGTGCGGTCGCCCGCCAGCGCCGCCAGCCCGGCGCGAATCGTGGCCTTGTCGGCGTCCATGGCGCGGCCGCGAGAACCCAGCGACGCCAGTCGATCGAGGGCCTCCTGCGCCGACACCGCGTCCCCGGCGAGCACTGCCGCCCTGCCAGCCCGGGGGAGCGCGTACGGCGCGTTGAGGTCGCTGACGTCGGCCACCCGCAGCCAGGCGGCAGCAGCGTCGGCGAAACGGCCCTCGACCGTGGCGAGGGCGCCCTCGAGGTCGTCCATCGCGGACTCGATGTCTCTGTCCTCCACGGCCGCGACGCCGGCCCTGAGGTCCTCGAGCTCGCCGGGCGCCAGCGACCCCCGCCAGACGGCGATCAGGGCCAGCCCCATACGGGTTCCCACGCGCGAGGCGGCGTCCATCTCGTACTGCTCAAGCTGCTCGACGGAACTCGCTGCCCAGTCCCAATCGCCCGTTCGCAGAGCCTCCTCGGAGGCGTTCTGCGTGAGCACGATCTCCTGCGAGCGCTGGCCGATCCGCCGGGCGAGGTCAATGGCCTCGCGCTCCAGCGCGAGGGCGTCACGCGGGCTGTCGAGCGCCTGCACCAGGGCGAGCAACACGGTGGCCCGGAGCTCCGCGTCCACGAGCTCAGCCTCCTGGGCAACCCGCTGCGACCCCTGCAGCAAGGCTCGCGCCTCCCACATCCGGCCAAGGTTGAACGCCGCCGACCCCTTGGTCCGCAGCGCCTCGGCCGCCTGCCGCGCGTCGCCCGTCCGCTCGGAGGCGGCGAGGGCTCGGTCGGCCGACGCGAGGGCAGTCTGGTAGTCGCCAACGAGCGACGACACAGATCCGTAGACCTGAAGCAGGTGCACGAGGCTGGGGTCTTCGTCGCCCAGGCCGTCATACTCCCGGACCGCGCGAGACAGGTAGGCGGCTGCCTCGTCCCGGCGGTGGACGCCGGACAGCGCGTTGCCGATCCAGCCCGCGAGGCGCGCCTGCCCGGGCCGGTCGCCGAGCGTCCGCAAGGTCTCAGAGGCGGCTTCGAGCTCGGGAAGCGCCGCGTCCGACCGCTGCAGGCGGATGGCCGCCACGGCCGCGCGCTCCAGCAGCCCCGCGCGCTCCCGCGGGTCCACCGCGATCTCAACGGCCTGGAGGAAGAACGAACGGGCCTGGTCGAGCGCGCCGAGGCGCTCGGCCCGGGCGCCAGCTGCGGTGAGCGCCGCGCGAGCGACGCCCGCCAACTCCGCCCCCTCCCCGCCCTCGGCCGACG
>JBJKRU010000259.1:0-9921 GCA_046704485.1 Candidatus Limnocylindrales bacterium
CGCCTCGAGCGTCTCGCTGACGGCCGGCGAGGTCGCAGCGACGAGCGGGTCGGGCGGCTCGCCGGCCCCCGCCGCGGGCGCGTCGGGCGGCGCCGCCACGGGCAGCTGCAGGGTGTCGGGCGCGTGGTACGGTTCCACCGCGGCGTCTCCTTCTCGTGGTCTGAACAGCCAGAAGGGTACGCCGCCTCTTCGTGCCCCCGGCCCGGCCGGCGAGGCGGACGGCGGCGGCGAGGCCTGCATCGATTTCCACACCTCCTGACGCTAACTCCCGTCAACGTTGGCTTCGAACGTACATCCAACCGTACACATTATCTGTTGATTTCGAGGACGCATTCGACTAGCGTGTCATCGGCGGTCGGGCCGACACGGAGCAGACCTCGCAGATCGGCCCGCCGCCGCCATCGCCCACGTCGGGCGTGGCGGAACCCTCCGGCAAGGGCTCCCGCGGCGATTGCCGCGACTCCTCCCGCCGGCGCCGCCGGTCCCCGCGGACCCGCGACGGCACCGCACCTTAACAACCACACAGACGCTGCCAATCAATCGCGCTCATGCCTTGATGCGCGGTTCGACGCAGGCGAGGCGCGCCCTCCGCTCTCCGTGATGCGGGTGGAGCCGCTGGTCCGGCCGAGACGGGCCGTCGCGAGGACACATCCCCGACGATCCGAGCCATGGCCGGCCGGCGCTCCGCTCGTCTCTCGAGCGGTCGCGCGACCGGCCTCGGATCCGAGGGTGCCTCCCCGTCGACGGCCTCGGTGCTCGTCCGGTTCAGGGCTCACATCCGCGCCCGGAGTGGCGGACCACGTCCGCGCCGGAATGGAGGTGATGTCCAGGCAGGACGACCACGCTTGAGCCGGCGGCGAGCGCACTCCGCCGGTGCTCATCCAATCCAGATGCGCGCCGGACCAGGGCCGATCCTCGCCGATCGAACCGCGATGCAGGGCAGCGTGCCGCGACTGCCCCGCCATCGCCTGCCCAGGCCCGCCCGAACACGTGACGCGGCATCCCGCAGAACGGAAAGGCACGGAACACCCCAATGCAGACGATGGACACCGCGACCAAGGTCATCTACGGCGTGAACGAGCTCGACCTCGACCTCGCCGGCAAGAGCGTCCACGGGATCTGGAAGGCCCTCGAACAGGTCTTCAACATCCCGCGCGACGCGCAGGTCACGGTCAACGGGTCCCGGGTCGACGACGAGTACGTCGTCCGGCCCGGCGACGAGATCGAGTTCCAGAAGGCGGCCGGCGTCAAGGGCCACGCCCGCTGACGACCAGCCGAACCCCGGCGGCGGAGCCCAGGGCCCACGGCGCGCCTCGCGCGCCCGTGCCCGGACCCCGCCGCCCCGAAAGGAGCTCGAGACCGCCATGCAGTCCCGCACCTACCTGCGCATCGAGGGCGACCTCGTGTCCCTGGTGAGCGAGGTGACCGACCGGGAGGTGACCCTTCCCGACCTGCTCGCCGAGCTCGCCAGATCCGAGGTCTCCATCACCCCCAGGCTGCCCGCCGGGTGCCGACTCTGGCTCCGCTCGGGGACGACCGGCCGCGAGGTCTTCGTCGTCGAGCAGCCGCCGAGCCGGCGCACCATCACGTACCACGCCAGCCAGCGCCACGACAGCGAGCCGGTCCCGTACCGGGTCGCGCTGCCGTACGTCGTCTTCGTGGTCTCCGTCCACGGCGAGCAGATCGAGGGCCTGTCCACGTACTTCCGCACCGAGCCGATCGGCTCGCTCGACGCGGCGCTCCTGTGCTCGACCCTTCCGAACACCTCCGACGACGGGCTCGTCTGCCTGGGGTCGGTCAGGGTCAGCGGCAGCAGCGTCGGCGAGCGCGTCGACGCCCTCGTCGGAGCCTTCTGGGCCAGCCGCTTCAACCAGGACCTCCGGCGCCACCCGCTGCCCTTCAGCGGCGGCTTCCGGGCCTGGGCGAGCCGCTCCCGGCACGACCCCCTGGCCGCCCTGTCCCTCTCGTACGACCCCTACTGGCGGACCCTCCGCCAGGTGGTCGCCCAGATGGCGGGGATCGCGCCCACGGACCTGCCGGCCGCGCTGGCCGACCCTGAGGCGCCGACCGAGGCCGAGGTCCGGACCCCCGAGCCCCCGGAGGCAGAGGGAGGCGAGACCGATGAACTCGATTCCTGAGCACGTCCGGCGGCTCGAGGCCGTCCGGCCCCGGTCGATCACTTCGGCGGTGACGCAGCACCTCGGCCCGCGGGCGGGGACCATCCCCGCGCGCTACGTCGAGGAGGCGGCGCTCACCATCCTGGCCTCGGTCCTCCAGCAGGCCGCGCCCCTGCGGGAGCAGCTCCTCGCCGAGCGGCCCCGCTTCGAGCGGCTGGCGAGCCTGGTCTACCGGGCCTCCGAGCGGCGGGGGGGCTGGTGATGTTCCCCATCCTCGCGGCCGGCCAGCCGGCCGACGCCGCGGCCCTGCCGGCCTTCCTCGTGGCCCGCGACGGGGTGTACCTGCGCAAGCGGACGCTCCTCGGCGAGAGCCAGACGAAGGTCAGCCGGGTCGCCCACCTGCCCGCGGAGCGGGAGGCGATCGACTACGCGCTGCCACCCGTCCCAGCGGACGTCATGGCGCGCGCGGTCGGCCTCTTCCGCGCCGTGTACCGGGCGCACAGGACCGAGGCAGCGGCGCTGCTGCTGTGGCGCGACGGGTCGTTCGACCTCGCCGTGCCGAGGCAGAGGGTCAGCCCGGTCACCGTCAAGTTCTCGGTCTCGGACGGCGACCTGCCGCCCGGGTCGCGCCTCGTCGGGACGATCCACTCGCACGGGGGCTACGGCGCCTACGCGAGCTCGACCGACGAGGACGACGAGGCGGGGCTCGACGGGCTCCACGTCGTCGTCGGCGACCTCGACCGGCGCGCCATCGGCTACGCGGCCGCGGTCGTCGTCGACGGCGTCCGCTTCCGGCTCCCCCTGGCCAGGCTCCTCGAGCGGCCCCGGCGATTCGCCGAGCCGCCCGCGGACTGGCTCGGGATGGTGAAGGTCGCGCCCGCCCCGACGCGGCCATCCAAGAGGCCGTCGATGGCCGACTGGACCCGGCGCGCCTTCCGGCCGCCGGACAACGTCGTCAAGCCCAGCCGCCGAGACCTCGAGCAGGCGCTCGAGCGGGCGGGGAGGCTCGCCTCCTCGCTCGGGTACAGCCTCGAGACCCGCCTCGCCCCGGCCGACAAGCCGGGCGAGGCGGAGGAGGGCGCCCGTGCCTAGCAGGGTGGTCCTCATCGGCTGCGGCGGCATCGGCAGCCAGCTCGCGGGGCCGCTCACGCGGTACCTCGCGGGCCGGCCCGAGCCCCGCCTGCTCCTCGTCCTCGTCGACGGCGACGCCTTCGAGCCGGGGAACCTCGGACGCCAGGCCTGCGCGGTCGGCGACCTGGGCACGAACAAGGCCGAGGCCCTGGCCCGGGTCGCCCGATCAGCCGGGCTGGCCGTCCAAGTGGTGCCGGAGTTCGTCTCCAGCGCCAACGTCGGGCACGTCGTCCGGGAGGGGGACCTCGTCCTCCTCGCGGTCGACAACCACCCGGCGCGTGCGCTGGTCGACCGGCACCTCGCGGCCCTCCGGGACGCGACGCTCATCAGCGGCGGCAACGACGAGACGGACGGCAACGTCCAGCTCGTCCGCCGCCGCGGCGGCTACTCCGTGGACGGCCACCTCGTCGAGATCCACCCGGAGATCGGCGAGGCGAACGGCGACCCGGTGCCGGGAGCCGGCGGCTGCCTCGCCCAAGTGGACGAGCGGCCCCAGCTCCTGGCCACGAACCTCATGGTCGCGAGCGCGATGCTCAGCTGCCTCTGGCAGCTCACGGAAACCGGCAGCGTCCCCTACAGCGAGGTCTTCCTCGACACGGCCAGGTGCGCGATGCGCTCGCGCTCCTGGATACGCGTCCCCGAGGGCGCGCAGTAGGGCTTGTGTGGTCCCACCAGGGTGCACAACACCGGCCGGGGAGGCGCCAGCGGCGCTCCCCGGCCGCACCATCTACACGACCGAAGGCGAGCCCGTCATGACCGGTTCCCCCCTGGCCCGACAACCGAATCCGCTCCGGAACCCATTCCGGCCCGGCAACGGCGTCCCGCCCCCGTATCTCGCCGGGCGCGACCAGGTCCTCGCCGAGGCAGAGGACTGGCTGCTCGAGGATCCGCCGCTTCACGCCAACTGGGCGATCACGGGTCTGCGCGGCACGGGCAAGACCGTCCTGCTGGGCGAGATCGTGCAGCGGGCCGAGCGGGCCGGCTGGCTCACGCTCGAGCGCGAGCTGGGCGACCGGCACCGCGACGATGCGCGGCTCGCGGAGGCGCTGGTCGACGACTGCGAGGCCATGCTGGCCCGGGTCGATGCCTTTGCCGGCTTAGGCAAGGCGCTCGAGCGCGGTGGACGGTTCCTGCGGCCTCGCCGGGTCGCGGTCGGCGGACTGAGCGTCGAGCCTGCGTACGAATCCGAGCGATTGGCGCCGACCGACGCCCTGTTCGCCACCTTCGCAGCGCTGATGGCCGCGCTCGAGGCGAGCGACCGGCGGGGCGCCCTCCTGCTCCTCGACGAGGCGCACCTGCTCGCCGACGACCACCAGCGCGAGCGCTACCCACTGTCGTCGCTGCTCGCCGCGCTCGGCCGAGTCCAGCGGCACGGGCCCCGGGTGCGGGTTGCCCTCTGCGGGCTGCCGACCCTGAGCCTCAACCTCAAGCGTGCCCGGACGTACGCGGAGCGGATGTTCCGCCACGTCGTGGTCGGGAACCTGCCGCTCGACGCGGCCGGCGACGCCATCGCGGTCCCGCTGCTCGGGAGCGGCAGGAGCTTCAGCCTCGGCCTCATCGACCACGTCGTCGAGGCGAGCGGCGGCTACCCGTACTTCCTGCAGTTCGCGGGCGCGTTCGCCTGCAGCCGGATCGGCCTGAGCCACGTCGACCGCGCCGACTTCGCGCGCGTCGAGGACGCGATGGTCCACGAGCTCGACCTCGCCTTCTTCGAGGACCGCTTCGAGGGCGCGGCGCCGACCGAGCAGGCGCTCCTCCTCGCCATGGGACGGGCCGGGGGCCGGGCGACCTTGGCTCGGATCACGCGCGAGGCGGGCCCCGGGGTGAACGCCGCCGTCGGGCTCCGGAGGCTGATCGACAAGGGCCTCGTCTACCGCCCGACGCGCGCCACCTACGACTTCGCGCTGCCGCTGTTCGCGGGGTACCTCCGGCGGCGCGCAGAACTAACAGGCTTATCGTGACCACGGTAAGAACGGAGCGCCGCGCCCGGGCCGACCGCGTCCGCCGCCCGGGTTCCGACGACACCGCCCAGCCGGCCCTGTCGCCACGGGGGACGCGCGCCACGCTCAAGCGCACTGTCGTCAGAGGTCGGCGTCGCCCTGGCCGCCTTGGTCATGCGCAGGGTGACGGCTCGCCGGAGCGGATCCCCGCCCGAGCGCGGCCCGGCATCGAAAGGAGCGCGGCTCGGCTCGAGGCCGCCCTCGCAGAACTAGTGGCGGCGATCCGCGAAGAGATCCGGGCCGCTGCGGTGCCTGCTGACCGACCGGCACGGCTGCTGTCCGTCGAGGAGGCCGCCGACCTGATCGGCTGCGGGAAGACCCGCCTCTATGCGGAGATTGCGCGGGGGCGGCTGCAGACGCTGAAGATCGGACGACGGAGGCTGATCCCCTCGACCGCCCTCCAGGACTACGTCGAGTGCGCCGCAGGTGAGTGCCCGCGCGAATAGCCGAGTTCACTTGCCCTTGGCGAGCGCCCGGTCCATCGCGTCGGCCGCGTCTCGCCGGAGCTCTGGCACCACGCCCGCGTAGTAGCCCGCCGTGATCGCGATCCCGGAGTGGCCCAGCAGGTCGGAGATGACGGCCAGCGGTGTGCCCTCGGCGAGGAGCAGCGTGGCGGCGGTGTGCCGCAGGTCGTGGAGCCGGACCCGCGGCCCGCCGGCGGTGGCGCAGGCGCGTCCGAAGGCCGCGGAAACCCGGTCGGGCCGCCACGGACGGCCTACTGCGTCCGTGAACACGAGCCCGTCCCGGTCCTGCCACGCGGCGCCGGCAGCCGCCTTGCTGGCGGCCTGGCGGGCCTCCTGCGTGGCGAGGGCCTCGCGAGCGCGAGCGGGGAGGGGGATCGTGCGGCGCGACCGCGCCGACTTCGGCTCGGCGAGCTTCCATGATCCGCGGGTCGCGAGGGCGAGCGAGCGTCGCACGGTGAGCGTCCCGCCCCGGACGTCGCGCCACGACAGGCCGAGCAGCTCGCCGAGCCGGAGCCCCGTCGTCGCGGCCACCGCGTAGAGCGGGCCCAGCTCGTCTTCTGCAGTGGCGTCTAGCAGCTGCAGCAAGTCGGGGACCTCCAGGTACGTGATCTCGCGATGGGGCACGTAGGGAGCCCGGGCATCGGCGGCTGCGTTCCTCGACACGAGGCCCTCACGGACCGCGTCGCCGAGGGCGATCCGCAGGGTCGCCCGGATGTGCCTGGCGGTCAACGGCGCGATGGGCCTCGGCCGGGGCGCGCCTCGGCGACTCTCTTCGGCGGTGACCGGCCGCCCCTTCTCGAGCCACCGTGCGAGCGCATGCTCGACGTCGGACGGCGCGAGGCGGGCGAGGGCCAGGCGGCCGAGGGTCGGCACCAGGTAGGTGTTGACGTGCGAGGCGCGACCGACCCAGGTCGCCGGCCGAACGCGGATCCGGTCGCGCTCGATCCACGAGGTCAGGTACTCGTCCACGGTCAACGGGGGGCCAACAGGTGCCATGGTGCCGAGTCGGAGGTCCGCGCGGAGCTTGTCCACCTTGTCGCGAGCGGCCGCCGACGTCGCGGCGGAGACGTATCGGCGCCGCCGCCTGCCATCGGGTTCGGTCCAGGTGACGACGCCACGCCACCGCTTGCCGTCAGAATCCGGGTAGACGCTGCCTTCGCCGGCCGATCGCCGGCGGCTCTTGCGGACACTAGACTCGGCCATTGGTCTGCGATCCCTCGCACCAAGTCGCGAACAGGGCCTCCGGTCCCGCCGGGGCCGACTCGCTTGTCCCGGATTGTACCCCTGTTACTGCCGGGATTACTGCCGAGCTTCCCGACCCAGGACACGCGAAAGGGTCCTGAAGGGCCCGATTCGTGCTCAGGGGATGCTGGTGGGCCGGGGCAGAATCGAACTGCCACAGCCGAAGGCGAGGGTTTTACAGACCCTTGGGCTCACCACCTGCCCAACCGACCCACGGTTCACGTCGTCCGCCGAGCCATCTCGGGCTGCCTCAACGCCAGGCGGTCCCGAGTCCGGGAGCTCCCCGTGAGGGTCAACCTGGCGGCCTTCTAGCGAGCTTTGCGGCTCGGCCGACGGCATGGCCCGTGGCTGGCGAACGACGTCGCGCCGCAGGATACCAGAGGCGTCGGCCGGCATCGAACCGGCGTCGAACCGCCGCGTCGGTCAGCTACCGAGCCTCGACGTCGGGCTCGCTGGAGCCCTCGGGCTCCAGGATCGTCCCGCAGTGGCACAGGAACACGCCGGCCGGCTCGCCGCCGGACGCGTCGCCCCAGTGCTTGACGGTGATGACACAGCCGCACGTGTGGCACCCGAAGTCCCGGCCCTCGTAGGCGTTGGGAGCCCGGGACGCGCCGCTGTCAGAAGGCTGTTCCATGTGCACGCACCGATGCCACCGGAAGGGCAGGCCTACCGGAATACATGCCGCTTCCCCCGGTCCGACGCGCGCCGAGCGTGCGCGGCAAGCCACGGTGCGGTGGACGCGACCGACCCGGCGAGAGCGCCGGCGAGGAGCAGGCCGATTCTGACGGTCAGCGGCGGCACGGCACTGCGCACCAGGCCGAGCCCAGAGCTCGCGGTCATCAGGTGCGACAGGAGCGCGTCGACGCTGAGGGCGCCTCGCCCAACCACGCCGAGCACGATCGCCACTGTGGCGAGCAGCAGTGGGTACTCGATCCCCCGCTCGGTGTTCCAGAACCCGTGCCGCCAGTGGACGTGGAAGACGATGACCACAGCGTCGGCCACCACGAGCGCTGACGCAACCGAGGTCAATGCACCTAGGGCCAGACCCAGACCGCCGAGGATCTCGGCGAGCATGGCAGCCCATGCGAACGGACGGGCCGGGCGGAAGCCCATGCCGGCCACCGCGGAGGTCCAGCCGCGCATGCCGGGGCCGCCGAACCAGCCGAAGGCCTTCTGTGCACCGTGCGCGGCCATCGTGAAGCCGACCACCAGACCGAGGAGCAAGAGCATGTCGTCGAGGGGGGTCACGACCTCATGGTCCCGCTCGACCCGTTGCGCGGGGAGCCGCTGGACGACGCGGGGCCTTGCTGTTCCGTTGCGGAGTGGCGCAACAGCACTTGCCAGCTGGCGGCTGTCCGCCGGCCCACCTCGACTGGCCCCATGTCGGGCCGGGTGCCTCGCAGACGTGACAGAGCGGCGCGAAACGAACCGGGACAGCGAGGGGGATGGTGGAGATGAGGGGACTCGAACCCCTGACCCCCGCGATGCGAACGCGGTGCTCTCCCAGCTGAGCTACATCCCCACTGGAGCCGCCGCCGAGCATGTCGAGGCGACCGGCCGGGAAGTGTAGCACGCGACGGGCCCGCCTCCGGCCGCAGCGCCGGATATCCTCGCCCGATGCTCTCCGGCCTCGCCTATGGTCTGTTGGCCGCCGCGGGCTGGGGCATGGTGGACATCGCCGGCGCGATCAGCGTGCGGCGCATCGGCAGCCTCCGCGTCCAGGTGGCCACGCTCCTCGTCGGCGTCCTGTCGTTCCTGGCCGTGACCGCTCTGCGACCCGATCTGCTCGGCCCGAGCTGGACCGCGGGCGTCCTCGTCGGCCTGCCGCTCGGGGCGTTCGCCGCGTGCGGCTATGTCACCTACATGACCGCGCTCCGGCTGGGCCCGATCAGCGTGGTGAGCCCCGTGACCGTCTCATACGGTGGTCTGTCGGTGGTGCTGGCCGTCGCACTCCGCGGTGAGGCGCTGTCGGGGCTCCAAGCCGTGGGCGCCGTCCTCGCCACGATGGGCGTGGTGATGACGGCCGTCGTGCTGGAGGAGGGGACGCTCCGCAGCGCGCGGCTCGTCGGCTCGGGCGTGGCCATGGCCCTGGTGACCGTCCTCCTGTTCGGCCTGCTGGGCGTCCTCATGGCCGGCCCGATCCGAGACCACGGCTGGCTGCCGGTCCTGCTGGGCTCACGCTTCGGCAACCTGGCGGCCGGTGCCGTGGTGCTCGCGATCGCGGTCCGCAGCGGTTCACCGAAGTTCCGCATGGTGCTGGAGCCGGGCGACTCGGCAACACGCCGGATCGCGATCCTGCTGATCCTCGCCGGTGTCGCCGACACGGGCGCGTTCTCGTCGTTCGCGATCGGCCTGGAGCAGGCGCCGGTCTGGATCGTGACGCTGGCCAGCTCGTTCGGGCCGGTGCTGGTGGTCGTGTTCGCCATCCTCCAGCTGGGCGAGCGGTTGCGACCCGTGCAGTGGCTTGGGCTAGTGGCGCTGGGCGGTGGGCTTGGCGTGCTGGCGCTGGCGGGCTGAGCGAGGGCGCTGCCCCGCGTCGCGCTGCCGCAAGACTCCGCGGGTTCGCTGCGTCGCCGCCATTGACGCGTCGCCGGTTGCCTTGCGCGGTTCGCCACGTGCGGTATCGCCTCACGCCATTCGCGCGTGCATGAGGCGGCCCTATGGACGGTCGGTCCGCTCGTTGGGCCGCTCTATGCCGCATTCGATGCCTCGACGCCGTCGGTTGGCGCACGGGGCGGCCCGCTCGTCGCGTCGCCCGTCCATGGGGCCGCTGGGTGCATGCGCGGCGCAGCCGAGGCGACCCAGGCAGGCCCGCCGATGACTCTTGACTAATAGAACAGACGTTCTATTATGAGTCGTCCGATGACCCGCGCATCTGACGTCTCCCAGGCCCTCGCCGCCCTCCAGGCACGGTGGGGCGCGGCCGCCCCGCGCCGTCTCGGCGACGCTGCCCTCGCGGTGCAAGGT
>JBJKRU010000260.1:0-3779 GCA_046704485.1 Candidatus Limnocylindrales bacterium
GGCCCAGCCACGCGCCGTCGCGGACGCGGACCGCGAAGTCGGCCATGCGGTCGAGGACTTCGTGCACCTCGGCGGCGACGTCCTGGCCGTCCACCACGAGCCGGCCGCCGCGCGGGATGCGCAGCGCGGTGTGGAGGACCGAGCGGCCCTCGGTGACGTTGATCCGCTCGCCCGCGAACATCGCATCGCGGCGGGCCTCGACGCCGGCGGCCTTCGCCAGGTCGAGGAGCAGCGGCATCGTGGCGGCGGTGATGCGGTGCTTCGAGTAGTCGAGGAAGAGGCCAGCGCCCTCGACGGAGCAGCGGGCGGCGCGGTCCGGGTCGGCCGCGAACAAGTCGCGGAGGTGGGCGTCTCGGACGGCCTCGAAGTGGGCGCGCAGGGCGGCCCAGGCGGGGGTCTGGTCGATGGGCTGGACGGCAGAGGAGTCGGTCATGGCGTCTCAAGCGTACGACGCCCGTTCGGTCTACGCCGTGCTGTCGACCTTCTCCCAGCCACGCCCGCTGAACGCCTGCAGCTCGCCCAGCTCGATGTCGAACCAGGCGCCGCAGAGGCCGAGTGCCCCTGACGTCTCGCGGCCCCGCACCCAGGGGAAGGTCCGCAGGTTGACCAGTGACTGCTCCACGGTCAGGTGCTCCAGGCGCGTCCGGCGCCCCTCGGGGTCCGCGGCCTCCTCCGGGCCCAGCAGGGCCCCGAGGTCGCGCAGACCGCCCACCCAGGCGCCGATGAAGTCGGTGGCGGTCAGCGGCACGGCCTCATTGAAGGCGGCCTGCACGCCGCCGCACCGCCCATGCCCGAGGACCAGGATCGTGGACACCCTCAGCGCGTGGACTGCGTACTCGAGCGCGGCGCTCGCCGCATGGCTCCGGGCGTCGGGCGCGTATACCGGCACGAGTGCCGCGACGTTGCGCACGACGAAGAGCTCACCGGGCCCCGCGTCGAACACGGTCTCCGGGCCGGACCGCGAATCGGAGCAGGCGATCACCATCGTGTGCGGCGACTGCCCTTCCGCGCTCAGCCGCGAGTAGCGCGCGGCCTCGAGCGGATAGCGCTCCGCGCGGAAGCGGCGGTAGCCGGCCCAGAGGTCGTCGGGGAGGGGAGGGGACGACATGGGAAGGATCGTAGCGGCCGACCGCCGGCGCTGCAGACGGCCACCCGCCGGGGCAGGCGCTGTTGCCCGCGGGCCCGGACACGCCAATGGTTCAGCCCTGTGCATCGCCGCCACGCCGCCCGATCATGCCCGCCTCCGGGCCGCCGTGTGGCCCTATGGACGGGCGCACACACCACAAGGGCCATCACGTGGCCCAATCGGCGCTCGGCGCGCCCGTCGACGGTCTTCCGGGCCATGACGCGGCCCATTCGGTTCGTGGAGGCGGCCATAGGGCCACCGGTCGGCCCGCCGGGTGCCTGCCTCCAGGCCCTCCCGACCATACTCGCGGTGCGAACCCCACGAATGACTCGGCCCCGACCAGGTGTGGGCGGGGCCGGCATGCGTGGTCGGCGATCAGCCGCGGAACGGCGATCGCCAGCGCTCAGGCGCCCGGGGCGCGGTAGGTCCCCTTGATGCCCGACGCCCGGTCCACCTCCTCCGGCGTGAGGAGCACTACCGTCCGCGTGCGCGCGGCGCCGGTCGCCGAGGTGTTGAGCGACACAGCTGCGGCGGTCGCGTTGTCGGGCAGTTCACCGATCACGTAGTAGTCGTCGCCCCCGAAGCCGAAGTAGTACGACTCCATCGTGCCGCCAACCGACGCGAACGCCTCGCGGAGCGCCTTGGCGCGGCTGGTGCCGCCCTCTGCCCTGACACCCGCGGCGCCCGAGGCAGTGAAGCTGCCGGTGAACAGATACTTCGGCATCTGCCGACCTCCTGTCGCGGGGCGTCCGAGGGGACACGTTTCGGACCGCGGCAGGTGCAGCCTAAACGGGTCGGCGTGGAGTCGCACGGCGTTGCGCCCTGCGCTTGAGCCGGCGCTGGGCACAGTCGCTCGGCGCCACTAGAGGAGGTGGGTGGGCAACTGCGGCAAGGTGGCGTAGTCCGCGAGCTCGTGCTGGATGACGACCCGGGCGCCCGTCGCAGAAACCAGGGCTTCGACCCGATCCATGGAGGCGAGGGTCTGGGCGCGATCGGTGTTGTAGACGGGCACGCGTCGGTGGCGACGGCTTGCCGCCTGGTGCCACAGGTCGCCGGACAGCAGGATCGGCCCAGCCTCGGCCAGCCGCACGAGCAGGACCATGTGGCCGGGGGTATGGCCCGGTGCCTGGACGACCATCACCGAGCCGTCGCCGAAGACGTCGTGGTCGTCGGTGACCAGGCGCGTCGTCGCGCCCTCGAGCGCGCCGTAGTCGTCCATCGCCTGCGAGGCGCGACTCTCGCGATCGAACATCGAGGCGCGTTCAGCGGGGTTGGCGATCCAGGTCGATCGGCCGAACAGCCCGGCGTTGCCGGAGTGGTCCCAGTGGCCGTGCGAGACCGCCAGGAAGCGGATGTCGGCCGGGGTCACGCCGATGATCCGCAGCTGCTCGTCGATCAGCGGCCCGGGCGTTGCCCAGTCGCCCAGGTCGGTCCGCGTGGGTGACATGCCCGTGTCCCACATGAGGTCGCCATCCGGGTGCCGGATCAGGAAGCAGGGGACGGGCAGGTCCAGGGTGAGGTCCTTGTAGGCGCCGTCATCGGCCAGCTCCGCTGCGTCGGTGCCGGTCGCGTTGACCCGCCCGCCATCCAGGACATAGAGATGGATCCCGTCAGGCACCCTGAGCTCCTCGACTGCGGCCGGTGATGCGTCTGGCTTCGCTGGCAGCATGGCAGGGTGGCTGCCCGTGCGCGCCGCGCCTGCGCATGGCCCCGCGACCCTCCCGCGCTCTCCTCGCCCGCGCATGGTGCGGCCCCCTCCCGCGCCGTCCTCGCCGGCGCATGGAGCGGCCCTATCGTCGCTCCGAGCGCTCGCCCAGAGCACAGAGCGGCCCGGGCGGCGCACGACCGCGACGGAAGAGGCACGGCACGTGCAGCACGACGGACCGAACGTTCATAGAGCCGCTGGGTGCAAGAAGGGCGTCGGGGCATGGCGCCTGGAGCGTCGTCGCTCGAAGGGGGACGACACGCCGATCCACCGCGGTCCCGAGCGCGCGACCGGTAGACTCCCCACGCCGTGCCGATAGACCAAGCGCGCCTGCGCAACTTCTCGATCATCGCGCATATCGATCACGGGAAGACCACGCTGTCCGACCGCCTCCTCGAGCTGACGCACACGATCGACGCACGCCAGATGACGAGCCAGGTCCTGGACTCGATGGACCTCGAGCGCGAGCACGGGATCACCATCAAGGCGCGCGCCGTGCGGCTCGAGTACACGGCCGGTGACGGCCACACGTACGGCCTGAACCTGATCGACACGCCCGGCCATGTCGATTTCAGCTACGAGGTGAGCCGCAGCCTCCAGGCATGCGAGGGCGCGATCCTGGTCGTGGACGCGGCGCAGGGCATCGAGGCGCAGACGCTCGCCAACGTGCACCTGGCCCTGCGCGAGGGGCTCACGATCATCCCGGTCCTCAACAAGATCGACCTGCCGTCGGCGCAGCCCGACGTGGTCATCGAGGAGCTGGAGAACGTCCTCGCGATCCCGCGCGAGGAGGTGATCCTCGCCAGTGCGAAGGAGGGAACCGGCGTCCCCGAGATCCTCGAGGCGATCGTCTCGCGCATCCCGCCGCCCAAGGGCTCGCCGGACGCGCCCCTGCGGGCGCTCGTCTTCGACAGCCACTACGACCCCTACAAGGGCGTGGTCTGCTAC
>JBJKRU010000261.1:0-20538 GCA_046704485.1 Candidatus Limnocylindrales bacterium
CTCTAGGCCACCGGCGCGGCCGCTTCGCTGAGGTCTCGGACGCCGGCTCGTGCCCGCGACCCGGCTTGGAGGCACGCGCCCCGCGGGGACGACGCTGTGTCACCTGCGATACCGACACGGGTCCTACAGTTGAGGCAGTAGGACGGCGGTCGGCCGCAGGGGAGAGCTTTCGGCAGCGGCCGACCGCCGGACGGAGGAACAGTCCTCGTGGCCCCGCGCGATGACCCCCGCATCTGGCGGGCGCGTGCGTGCTTGGCTGGCCCGGACGTCCCCGTCGGGCCGGCCCGACAAGACCGCCATCGGGCTCTACGTCGAGTTGATCTGAGCCGCCCCGGCCGCGCGCCGCCGCATCGCTGCGCCGCGTAGCATCACCGCCATGCCCGAAGGCGACACGCTGGCGCGGACGGCGGCGGGGCTCCGGCCCTGGCTCGTCGGGCGACCCGTGCTCGCCGCGCGGACGGGCGGGCCGGGCGCGGTGCCCAGCGTCGACCGTGTCGTCGGCGCCACGGTGACGGCTGTCGAGTCGGCCGGCAAGAACCTCCTCATCCGCCTCGACAACGGGCTGGAGCTCCGGACGCACCTGCGGATGCACGGCTCCTGGCACCGGTATCGACCCGGGGAGCGCTGGCGACGACCGCCCTCGCGGGCACGCCTGGTGCTGGAGGTGGAGGGGTCGGTGGCCGTGTGCTTCGACGCGCCGGTCGTTGAGCTGTTCGAGCAGCGTGCCGAGCAGCGCCACCCGAGCCTCGCCGCGCTGGGCCCCGACCTGCTGAACCCGCACGCGGACCTGGGCGAGGCGGTCCGCCGGCTGCGCGACCCTGCCCGCGCCGGTGTCGCGATCGCCGAGGCCATCCTGGACCAGCGCGCTCTCGCGGGCATCGGGAACGAGGTCAAGAACGAGGTCCTGTGGCAGGCGTCGCTCTCGCCGTGGCGCCCGGTGGGCGACCTCGACCAGGCGGCGCTGCTGCGACTCGTGGCGCTGGCCCGTGACGTCCTCCGCGCGGGGGCCGCGACCGGCCGCCGCCCGCGGCACGTCTACGGCCGCGCTGGGCGCCCCTGTCCGAGGTGCCAGGCGCCGATCCGCGTGCGGCACCAGGGGGCCGACCTCCCGCGCCTCACCTACTGGTGCACGGCCTGCCAGGCTCCTGGGCCGGACGGCGGGTGACCGCCCCGCTCCGCACGGCGGCCCGTCCTGCGTGTGGCCTGCAGTCGCGGACGCCCAGGGCTGGCCGGGCCCCAGGGCTGGCGGGCTCCAGCGACCAGCCGACCGCCGACGCAGCGTATGCTGCGGCCCGTGAACCTACGGCTGCGTCCCCTTCGTCCGCGCTGGCTGATCGTGCTGGTGCCCACCTTGACGGTGGCCGTGCTCGAGGAGATCAGCGACACGTTCTGGGACCCGTCCCTTCCGTTCCCCCTGGACAACCTGCTGGTCAGCGGTGCGGTGTTCGTGTTCAGCCTGATCACCGTGCGGTACGCGTTCCGGCGCATCGACCGGCTGACCGACGGCATCCGCGCCCGGAATGCCGAGCTCGAGGCGCGCAGCGCGTCCGCACGCGCCCTCACCCGCGTGTCGGTGTCCATCGCGGCCGAGAGCGGCCTCGACCACGTCCTCCAGGCCGTGGTCGCCTATGCGCGGGAGCTGCTGGAGGCCGATGTGGCGGTGCTGCTCCTCGAGAGTCCGGACGGCGGCCTGGTGCTGCGGGCCGCTGACGGGCTGCCAGCTGACGGGGCCGTGCTGCGCCGGGCCGCCGCCGGGCCGGACCCCGCCGACACCCCCGACGCCGACGTGATCCTGGGGTTCGTCGATTCGGCCCGGGCCGTGGCCCGGCTGTCGGCGCCGCTCCAGCGGGGCGGTTCGACCATCGGGGTGCTCGCCGTCGGCGGCACGGACGTCCGCGGGTTCGACGTCGACGAGGTGGACACGCTCTCGTCCCTCGCCAGCCAGGCGGTCCTCGCCATCGAGCACGACCGCCTGGAGGCCCGACTCCGCGAGCTGGCGGTCGTGGACGAGCGCGAGCGCATCGCCCGCGAGCTCCACGACGGGATCGCGCAGGTGCTGGGCTACGTGAACACCAAGAGCCAGGCCGTGGACGGGTATCTGGAGGCCGGCCGGATCGACGAGGCGCGTGTCCAGCTCGCGGAGCTCGGGTCGGCGGCCCGCGCGGTCTACGTGGACGTGCGCGAGTCGATCGTCGGGCTGCGCGGACCGATCGAGCCGGGGCAGGGATTGGGCACGGCCCTCGCGGCGCATGCGCGACGGGTGGCGGAGGCTTCGCGGTTCGGGCTGGAGCTCGCGATCGACCCGGCGACCGAGGCCATGCGCCTCGACGCCGACGCCGAGGCGAATCTGTACCGCATCGCCCAGGAGGCGCTCACGAACGTGCGCAAGCACGCCGGGGCGAACCGCGTTCGGCTGGCGACGCGCCTGGACGGCGGGCTCCTGACCGTGTCGGTGTCAGACGACGGGCGGGGCCTCCCGCCGAGCGGCACCCTCGACAAGCCCGGCTACGGGCTCCGGGCGATGCGGGAGCGCGCCGCGCGCATCGGCGCGACCTTCCAGGTGATGAACCAGGTAGGTGGTGGCGTGCTCGTCCGCGTCGTCCTGCCGCTCGTGGGCCATGCGCCCGAGGCTCCCTCGGGTGCGACGCGTGCGCCGCAGCCGCCGGCGGACGTCCTGCCGCCGGCGCCGCCGACCACAGCCGCCACGGGGCCGACGCACGCTCCCGCCTCCACCGCGCCGGGCCGGGGCTGAACCGTGCGGATCCTGCTCGCCGACGACCACGCGCTGTTCCGGGACGGCGTCGCCTCGCTGCTCGGCGCCTGGGGCCATGAGGTCGTGGGGCAGGAGGCCGAGGGCGCCGCGGCGGTCCATTCGGCGCTGCAGCTGAGGCCGGACCTGGTGCTGATGGACATCGCCATGCCCGGCGGCGGCGGGCTGGCGGCGACGCGCCGACTGGCCGCCGAGGCGCCCGAGATCGCGATCGTGATGCTGACCGCCTCGGAGGACGTCGACGACCTGTTTGCCGCCATCAAGGCGGGCGCCCGGGGCTACCTGCTCAAGAACCTCGAATCGAGCGAGCTGCGGGGCATGCTCGACGCGGTCCAGCGCGGCGAGGCCGCCGTGACGCCGGCCATCGCCGCGCGGATCCTGGCTGAGCTGGCGCGGCCGGCCTCGACCCCTGCCGTGGACCCCGACCCGGACCATCTCACCGAGCGCGAGCGGGACGTGCTCCGGCTTGTGGTGCGCGGCCTGCGCAACAAGGAGATCGCGGCCGAGCTCGGCATCAGCGAGAACACGGCGAAGTTCCACCTCCGCAACATCCTCGGCAAGCTCCACGCCCAGAGCCGGGCGGAGGTCGTGGCGCGCGCCATGCGCGAGGGGCTGGTCGAGGACGTCTGACCGCGCTGGCGGCGGCGCGGGGTCTGGAGCTCAGCGGCCTGGCGCCGCCGCGTCGGGCGCCGCCGCGTCGGGCGCCGCCGCGCAGTCCTCGCAGGTGCCGTAGAAGTTGAGGTCGTGCGAGTCGACCCGGAAGCCAGCCGGCGGCTGCCAGGCCGACGCCGCGCACGCGTCCACGCGCACGACACGCCCGCACCGCGTGCAGATCGCGTGGTCGTGGTGGGTGCCGCCGCAGTACGCGTAGCCAACCGCCCCGGACGCAAGGGCGGCGCGCTTGATGAGCCCGGCGGCGTCGAGCCGCTCGAGCGTTCGGTAGACGGTGGCGAGGCTCGTGGACGGCGCATCGGCCCGCGCCCCGGCCAGGATCTGCTCGGGTGTCTGGAGCCGGTCGACGGCGACCAGCCCGGCAAGGATGGCCCGTCGCGGACCCGTCGCCGTGCCCCCCAGGGCGTCGAGGGCTGCCGAGGGCGTCACGGCGGCGGCCGGGGAGCTGGAGCCGCCGGGCTCGCCGCCGGCGTGGTGCGCGCTGCCGCTCATCGGGCGTCCACCGCGTCCAGCTCGAGCACCCGCGCCCTGCGGACGGCGCGGACGAAGCTGCCCGCGGCGACCACGGCCACGATCGCCGTCACCAGGACGAGGCCGGCGTTGATGCTGTCGAGGTTGGGGATCGCGATGCCCGTCGGCACGCCGGTGTCCAGCGCGTTCGCGACGCTCGGCAGCAGCAGCGAGACGAGGCCCCACAGGGCGAACAGGACGCCGCCGTAGAGCAGCGTGTTGCCGGCCACGGCGCGGGACACGTAGTTCATGGACGCTGCGCCGAGGCGCCGCGCCCGCATCCACGCACCCAGCGCGGCCCCGGCCAGTCCCTGGACGAGCATGGTCCCCACCCCGAACAGCAGTCCGGGGAGGAAGGCCAGCGCGGCATTCGGCATGGCCGGCGCCAGGACCGTGTAGATGATGACGGCGAAGGCGCCCGTGCCCCAGCCCGCGATGAAGCCGTGGACCAGCGTCATCCGCACCGGGATCGGGCGGTCGTCGCCTGAGGGCATGCCGTCGGTCCCGTCGTCCTGGCCAACGCGGACGGCGCGGTGCAGGAACCGCTCCAGCCCCTCGGTCAGGTGGAGTTCACGCCCGAGCCTGAGGATGTACAGGCCGGAGACCGCCATCACGATGCCGACGAGCAGGTCGACCCAGGAGTTGAAGGCGCCGCTGGCGAGGAGCGGCGCGAGGGCGAGGTAGGCGAGCTCTGACGCGATCGCCCGCTGGGCGGCGAACGCGGCGGAGAACAGGAGCCCGGCCTTCATTCCCTGCCTGCCCGAGGCCGCACCGATCGCGTAGCTCACGGTGATGGGCCACGTGTGCTCGTCTGGGGTGACCCCGTGGAGGACCCCCAGCAGGAACGAGAGGGCGAGGAGGCCGAGCACGCCGGTGCCGAGTCCAGTCGCGATCAGGGGGGCGGTCATGAGCATTGCGTTCTTCCAGTCAGTTGCGAATGCGTCGCATTCGCCTGCCCATAGTGTGACCCGGAGCGACGACGCTGTCAAGAGCTCCGGCAGGCGTCAGCCAGTCACGCCGCGCGAGCCGGGACGGGCGCGGCGCGTCCGGATCCGCGGGCTCCCTGTTCGGCGGCCGGGCCGCGGGGTGCCGGGCGGCCCGATCCGAACGGCCCCCAGGTGCCTACCCGAAATGACGGGGCCTCGCCCGCTCGGGCGGGCGTGGCCGACGCGCTCCGGACGCCTGACGATCGCCGCAGCCATAAGGAGGCGGCGTATGGGCTATCGCATCGACATCAATCACGCAGGCTGCATCACCTGCGGCGTCTGCATGGACGTCTGCCCGGTCGAGGCACTGGACATGTCCAGGCCCGCCCAGCCCGGGATCGAGACCGGACCGGTCGGCGGACAGCCGCTGCCGTGGGCGATGGAGCGCCCGCTACAGGTGGGCGAGTGCATCGGCTGCGGCATCTGCATCCGCGAGTGCCCGCCTGCGGTGATGACCCTCGTCGAGAAGCGCGGCGAGCAGATTCCGCTGGCCCCTCGCCAGGGCCCCATCGCGCGCCCGTCGCCGGTGGCGGCCGACGAGGCTTGGCTGCCCCTCTCCGAGGTGACGCGCGAGGCCCTCAAGCCGGTCCACCCGTCGCCCTTGAGCGATCTGTTCCCCTGGGTCACCCGCAGTCGCCCGAAGCCGTGGAACACCTGGATGACGATGGTCGAGGAGGGGCCTGCCAGCCCGATCGCGCCGTGCCAGGAAGCCTGCCCGGCGGGCACCGACGCCGGCCGCTACGTGGGCCTGGTGGCGCAGGGCCGCTACGACGAGGCCTATCAGGTGGCCGCCGAGGTCAACCCGTTCCCGTCGGTCTGCGGCTGGATCTGCACCGCCCCCTGCGAGAGCGCCTGCCGTCGCGGCGTCCTGGACGAGCCCATCAGCATCCGGACCCTCAAGCGCTTCGCCGTCGAGCACGGCAAGCTGCCCGCGGCGCCGAAGCCGGTCAAGAAGCATGACGAGAAGGTGGCGATCGTGGGCGGCGGCCCCGCCGGCATGTCGGCCGCCTGGTACCTCGCCCGCCTCGGCTACCCGGTGACCGTCATGGAGGCCATGCCGATCCCGGGCGGCATGATGGCGATCGGCATTCCTGAGTACCGCCTGCCGCGCGAGGTGCTCCAGGCTGAGCTCAAGCGCATCCTGGATGCCGGGGTCGAGCTCAAGCTCGACACCGCGATGGGCCGCGACTTCACCCTGCCCGACCTCGAGCGCCAGGGCTACAAGGCGATCTTCCTCGCCACCGGCGCCTCGAAGTCGCGCCGCCTCGGCGTCCCCGGCGACGACCTGCGCGGCATGATCCCCGCCACGCGGTTCCTCAAGGAGGTCAACCTCGGCGAGAGCCCTCGCCTCGCGGGCGACGTCATCGTCGTCGGCGGCGGCTCAACCGCGATGGACGCCGCGCGCTCAGCGAAGCGCTCGGGCGCTTCGTCTGTCGCCATCGTCTACCGCCGGGGCCGCGTGGACATGCCGGCCCAGGAGGAGGAGATCGAGGCGGCAGAGCGTGAGGGCATCGCGATCCTCGAGGGCTTGGCGCCCCGCGAGGTCGCGGGTCGCGACGGTGAGGTCGTGGCGCTGCGCTGCGACGTCACCCGCCCCGGCGACAAGCCGGACGCGAGCGGCCGGACACCGTGGACGCCGACGGGCGAGGCGCGCGAGCTCCCGGCGGCGGCGATCTTGGTGGCCATCGGCGAAGAGCCCGACCCGTCGATCCTCCCCGAGGGCGCGGGCATCGAGGTCAGCGGCTGGGCCGGGATCGTAGCCGATCCGCGGACGCTGGCCACCGGCCGTGCGGGCATCTTCGCTGGCGGCGACGTGGTCTCTGGGCCGAAGACGATCATCGAGGCCGTGGCCGCCGGTCGGCGCGCGGCGGGCTCGATCCACGAGTACCTCTCGGGTGCCCGCAACGGCGAGGCCGAGATCATGAAGGCCGTCCGCGTGACGACCCCGCGGGAGCTGACGCTCCGTCTCGACATCGCCGACAAGCCCCGCGTGCATGCGCCGCTGCCGATGGTGAACACGGGCAGCTTCAAGGCGACGCAGGAGGGCTTCCCCGAGGACGCAGCTCGGGCCGAGGCGTCCCGCTGCTTCCGCTGCGATGCGGTCTACGGCTGCCCGTCCGTGAGCGTCCTGGCCGGGCGCGGCCCCGCCGACTCCCGGGTCGGCGGCCCGTCCGCGGCTCATGCGCCTGTCGCCGCGCCGGGCGCACTCACCCCCGCCACCCCCCCGTCCCGCCAGCTCACCTCCGGAGGAGCACAGTGAACGCAGCCCAAGTCTCAGGCCTCTTCGACGCTGGCGAGGCGTTCGTCGAGGGAACCATTGCCGCCGCCCTCGTGATCATGTGGGTCCTGACGGTCGCGCTCCACCTCGCCCGCCCGTACATGGCCAAGACCACCGGCAAGTTCACCCTCCGCCTCGGCGCGGACCTCTGGTGGATCATCTACGTCGGCCTGCGCGATCTGATGCTGCTCCAGGTCTTCCTCGGGTCGTTCATCTTCTTCTACCCGGACGTCGTCGGCGGCCAGAACCTGCCGGTCACGGGCGGCCTCGCGGCGGTGTGCGCCTTCGCTGCCCTCTTGATCAAGCTCATGACCAAGGGCGACGAGGACCTCCAGTGGATGCGGGCGCAGATCATCCTCGTTGCCGTCGGCGCGGGCCTGTACATCGGGCCCTTCCTGTTCGGCCCGCAGACGCAGCTGCTCACGGGCTCGCGCCTGCTCGACCTCTCGAACATCCTGACGACAGCCCAGAACCCCGCCCTCGCCGAGCCGCTGTGCTATATCTCCGCGGTCCTCGTGGGCATCCTCGGGATCGTCGCGGTCGTCTACAACTTCCGGCTGTCGAACCGGCAGCCCAAGGCCCACTGAAGGAGCCGGTCCGATGCTGAGTGGCGACGAACTTGCAAACGCGATCACGAATGGTGGCGCCGCCTGGATGGTCTTGTCCATCGCGGCGGTGCTGCCCATCCTGTGGGCGTTCACGCTCTCGCTCCACTTCGCGCGTCCGTACGTGCTGCGCTTCCTGCAGCGCCTGACGCTCCGCTTCGGCGGCGACGTGTGGTGGTTGAGCTACGTCCTGACCCGCGACGCCCTGCTGGTGATCACGCTGTGCCTGTCAGTGGTGTTCCTCTTCCCCAACGTGTACCTGCGGGGCGACGGGCTGGGCGTCACCGCCCCGCTCGCGACCGTGGTCCTGATGTGGGCCGCGCTCGTGAAGCTGCTCCGCGACCCCGACGACAACCCTTCCGACTGGCAGCTCCAGAGCATCCTGCTGATCATCGCGTCGGTGCTCTACATCGTCCCCCAGATCTACGGGCTGGAGGCCGCCGACCCGGTGTCCGCCTTCCCCTGGAACACGGCCCTCGTCTCGATGACGACCGTGACCCGCAACGGCGTGGACTACGCCGCGCCGCAGCCATACGCGCCGGCCATCCTGTGGATCTCGATCGCTCTGGTCGGCATCACGGGCGGACTCGTGTTCCTGCGGTTCTTCCTGCGCCTCGGCACCAAGGAGGCCGGCGAGGTCTCCGCGACGGTCGAGGCCTGACCCACCCGCTCACAACGAGGGCTCCTGGCCGAGCATCCCTCTCCGCCGCCCGCGCCAGAAGCCCAGCACTCCCCGACGGCGCCACCGACGCTCCCTTCGGTGGCGCCGTCGCTCGATTCCCCGGGCCGCGCCCGCCGCCAGAGCCTCGCCCACGACGCCGAGGTCCGCCAGGGCCGGTCTCGTGTCCGCGCCCGCACGACTCGCGTCGCGGATCGGAGCAGCGGCCGGGCAGTCCGTGTCGCCTGGCGACTCTGCCGTGCGATGGGCGCACGATCCATGCTCGCCGAGAAGCACCCGTGCGCCACTTGGGTGATCCACGGGCTGCCCAGCGCACAGACGCTGTCACCAGCGACGCATCCGTGCTGCGACCGCACCGCAGAGTCGCCGGGAGCAACGGCGAGACCGTCGCCGCGAGCAACAGCGGGCCGGTCGGCGGGCCCGACATTGGCGCGGCGGCTGGCATGAAGGAGGCGCGTCGGCCGGCATGGCGCAGGACTGTCGGGATGTCCCGCGGCAGCGCCCGCGTATCATTCGCGCCCTATGTGCGAGCAGTTCGTCGCGCGCGCCAGCGAGCCCTTCCGCCTCGATTCGCTGTGGGGCTTCGCCGAGAAGCTGGAGCGCTTCGGGCTGGCCGGGTTCGGCTGGGGCGCGGCCTGGGTGGCCGACGGGAGGACCCTCCAGACGTACCGTGACGTTCGCGCCTTCCGGGACGACCCCGGCCGCGACGCACTGGGCGCCACGGAGACCACCGCCGTGCTCGTCCACCTGCGCCGGCCGTCGCGCCTGTCCACCCTGCAGTTGCCCGACACCCAGCCGTTCGAGGACCCGAGGGGCCGCTTCGCCTTCAGCCACAACGGCGACCTCCGCGACTACCGGCCAGCCCGCGCGAGGTACCGGCGAGAGGGCCGCATCGCCGGACGCGCAGACAGCGAGGTGGGCCAGCGCTGGCTGGAGGACGCGTGGTCCGACGCCGAGCCCGTGGGCCACATCCTGGGCGCGCTCCACGACGCCTTCGGCGGGGAGGCCAACTTCGCCGTCCTGACGCCCGACGGTTCGCCGTACCACTACGCAGGGAACCCGCAGAACCCTGTCTTCACGTTCCGCCTCGGGCGCATCGGCGTCGCCGCCACGGCGCTGTACTCGATCGACCGCTCCGTATTCCGCTTCTGCGCGCCAGGAGCGACAGAGCGCGCCCTGGTGCGCCTGCGCACGACGGTCGCGCTCGACGTGGCCGGCCGCCCATCCGAGGCCGAGCCGACGCGCTGACGCAGCGACGCGTGGGCGGCCGCGGCGCGAGTCGGTCGCGGTCAGTCGCCGATCTTGACCGAGCTCCTCTCCCCGGCGGCCGTACCTCGGCGAGTCGGCGTCTTGGCGGACGGCGCCAGCCCCAGGAACTGGGCGGTCGCCTGCCCGAGCCGATCGCGGGCCCGCACGACCGTCGCCGCGGGGGCTTCGCGGAATGCCCGGCCCCAGGCTGCGGCTCGCGCCCGGAACTCGGCCCAAGGCGCAAGCCAGGCGCTCGGGTGCAGGAACGCGAACGGGTGCTCGAGTCGCCACCACCAGGGCACGATCGACCAGACGAAGACCAGATAGTCGGCGCGCACCGGACGGTCGCCGAAGCCGAACAGCGCCTGCAGTTGGACGATGGTGAGCGGCAGCATGACGAGCGACAGGAGGCCCGACAGCGCGAGCCACACCACGCCCCAGCCCCTCGCCCGGCTGGGCTGCGTGGGCAGCACCGCAGCAGGCATCCACTTCATCCATGTCGCGAGGCCCCAGACCAGGCCGCCCACGCGTTCGTCGAGGAAGTGGGCCCCGAACAGGGCGACCGCGAGCAGAAGGTCGATATTCCCCGTGTCGATGTTGGCCCCGAACGGGATGGACAGGATGGCCACGAGGATCGCGGTCGGCAGCGGGCGCCGCGCATATGCCCACCGGATGGACCACAGGAGGAGCAGCAGCCCCGCCCCGCGCCACGCGAACCATGCCACCTCCCAGGGGAGCATCGCCCACGGCAGGAAGAGCGGCAGCATCCACGGCGCGTACACGTAGGGCAGGAACGGACCGGTAGGGTGGTACGGGTTGCCACCGTCGAGCCACAGGCGGACGGCGGCCCAGTAGGCGCGAGCGTCGGCGCCGGCGACATCACCGCGGGCCCACATGCCTGCGATGGCGAAGCCGAACAGGATCGTCAGCACGGTCATCGCGGCGATCCGGCGGCGGTCGCGCATGCGGACGGTCTCGCGGTGCAGGGCGCGGCGGATCGTGCCCGCCCGGCGGGCCCGGTGGCTGCTGGCGGCCGCCGCGGTGCTCATGCGCGGCCCATTCTCGCGCGCGCCGGGCGAGCCTGCCCCGAGGGCACGTCATCCCGCCCTGCTAGACTGCCCGACCATGCCGCAGGGAACCGTCATCGTCATCGGCGGAGCGGAGGACAAGGTCCGGGACCGGGTCATCCTCGGCCGGTTCGTCGCGCTGGCCGGCGGCGAGGCGGCACGGATCGCGGTGATCTCAACCGCCTCGTCCCTCGGCCCCGAGGCGGGCGCGCGCTATCGGGACATCTTCCTGGACCTGGGCGCGGCCGAGGTCACGCCTGTCCACGCCATGACCCGTCTCCAGGCCAACGACGAGCGCACCGTCGGCATGGTCCGCCGCTCCACCGGCATCTTCATGACCGGGGGCAACCAGCTCCGCCTGTCGTCCGTGATCGGCGGGACGCGCCTCGCAGACGCGATCGCGGGCCGGTTCCGCGAGGGGGCTGTGGTCGCAGGAACCTCCGCTGGCGCCTCGGCGGTCTCCAGCCACATGATCGCGTTCGGGGCGTCCGGCGCAACGCCCAAGCACCGGATGGCGCAAATCGCCGCGGGCCTCGGGCTGCTGCCGGGCGTGATCGTCGACCAGCACTTCCAGCAGCGGAACCGCCTCGGGCGGCTGCTCAGCCTGATCGCCCAGAACCCCTCGCTGCTGGGCCTGGGCGTGGACGAGGACACTGCGGGCGTCGTCGGGCCGGACCAGGTCATGGAGGTCATCGGCCGGGGGTCGATCACGGTGGTCGACGGCGCCGCGTCCGACACGGACGCCTGGGAGGTGCGGGGCCACCAGCCGCTCATGATCAGCGGCGTCGTGCTCCACAGCTTCCCCGCCGGCTACCGCTTCGATCTCCAGCGCCGGGCGCGCGTGGCCTCGCCCAGCCTGACCGCCATCGACGGGGGAGCGATCGCCTCCAGCTGATCGCTTTCGCGGCGGCGAGGGCTGTGCCCGCCGGGCGCCCGCGTTTACACTCGAGTCCCATCGGCGTGCGAGGAGGGCGAAGTGGCGCAGGCGGACCCGGCACCCCGGAAGCGGACGAGGACAGCGTCGGGGAGCGTGGGCAGCGGCCCCGGCTCTGCCATGCAGGGCCCTGACGGCACGACGCCGGGCGCGAGCGCGGAGCCGAGCCCCCAGACCGCCGCCACGAACCCCACCCCCCCGAAGACCGCCGCCGGGAGCCCGGCGCCGCCGAGGCCGAAGGTACCCAAGTCGACAACACGGAAGCCGGCGCTGCCCCGCACGAGGTCCAAGGCTGCTGAGCCCGATGCGCCTGCCGAACTCCGCCCCGCCCCGACGCTGCGGATCCTTGAGACGCGCGTCTACCGCGGCCCCAGCTACTGGGGGCGCGAGCCGATGGTGCGGATGGTCGTGGACTTGGGTGTCCTCGAGCAGTTCCCGTCCAACACGGTGCCCGGCTTCACCGACCGCCTGGTCGCGCTGATCCCCACGCTCGAGGACCACGCCTGCTCGCTCGGCCGCCGCGGCGGCTTCATCACGCGGCTCCGTGAGGGGACCTGGGCGGGCCATGTCGCCGAGCATGTCGCGCTCGAGATCCAGAACCTCGCCGGAACGCCGGTGCGCCACGGCAAGACGCGCGGCGCGGGGGAGGACGGCCGCTACAACGTGCTGTTCGAGTACCGCGAGGAGCAGGTGGGGATCGAGGCGGGACGGAAGGCCGTGCGCCTCGTCAACCATCTCGTCGCGCCAGACGATCCCGACCACGCCTTCGACTTCGACGCGGAGCTCGAGGACCTCATCCGTACCGCCGAGCGGCTCGCCTTCGGCCCCTCGACGCAGTCCCTGCTCGACGAGGCCGCCGTCCGCGACATCCCGTTCATGCGGCTCGACCGGTACAGCCTCGTCCAGCTCGGCCATGGCGTCCACCAGCAGCGCATCCGGGCCACCATGACCAGCCGCACGAGCGGGATCGCGGTGGACATCGCGAGCGACAAGAAGCTCACGAACCGCCTGCTCGACGCGGCCGGGATGCCCGTGCCGCGATCAGAGGTGGTTGACAGCGAGGACGATGCCGCGGCCGCCGCCCGCCGACTCGGCTATCCGGTCGTGGTGAAGCCGCTCGACGGCAACCACGGCCGCGGTGTGGCCCTCGACCTGCGGAACGAGTCCGCCGTCCGGGCGGCCTTCCCCGAGGCGTACCGTCAGAGCCGCTCGCGAGACGTCGTGGTCGAGACGTTCATCACGGGCCGTGACTACCGCTGCCTGGTGATCGGCGGCAAGCTCGCCGCGGTGGCGGAGCGCGTTCCCGCCAGCGTGACCTGCGACGGCAAGCACTCCGTCCGGGAGTTGGTCGACGCCACCAACCAGGACCCGCGCCGGGGCATCGGACACGAGAAGGTCCTGACCCGGATCAAGGCGGACGCCGCCGCCGAGGAGGTCCTGGCAGGCCAGGGCTACACGCTCGATGCCGTCCCGCCGAAGGGGGCGTTCGTCAAGCTCGCCTTGACCGGCAACATGAGCACCGGCGGCACCTCGATCGACCGCACCCTCGAGGCCCACCCCGACAACGTCGAGATCGCGGAGACCGCAGCGCGCGTCGTCGGCCTCGACATCGCCGGCATCGACTTCATCTGCCCCGACATCACGGAGCCGGTGCGGGAGACGGGCGGCGGCATCGTGGAGGTCAACGCGGCGCCCGGGTTCCGGATGCACACCCACCCCACCGAAGGCGAGCCGCAGTACGTGGCCAAGCCGGTCATCGACCTGCTGTTCCCTCCCGGCAGCCCCGCGCGCATCCCGATCATCGCGGTCACCGGGACCAACGGCAAGACGACCACCGTCCGGATGGTTGCCCACATCCTCAAGCTGATGGGCCGCCGCGTCGGCGTGACCTCCACCGACGGCATCGTCATCGACGGGCGGATCATGAAGCGCGGCGACATGTCGGGTCCGAGGTCCGCCCAGATGGTGCTGCAGAACCCGACGGTCGACACGGCCGTCTTCGAGGTCGCCCGCGGCGGGATCCTGCGCGAGGGCCTCGGCTACGACCGCAACGACGTTGCCGTCGTCACCAACGTCACCGCCGACCACCTGGGCCTCGGCGGGATCGACACGCTCGCCCAGCTTGCCAGCGTGAAGGGCGTGCTCGTGGACGCCGTCCCCCGCTCCGGCACAGCGGTCCTCAACGCCGACGACCCGCACGTCTACCGGATGGGACGACACTGCGACGGGCGCGTCGTCCTGTTCACGATGCACAAGGCGAAGGGCGAGGACGGCTATGACCGCGTGGACGGCCACACCAACCGCGGCAACGCCGCGTTCTGCCTCGAGGACACACCGCAGGGCGAGCTGATCGTCCTCAAGCACGGCCCGCGCAAGCTCCCAGTCGTGTACACGCACCTCATTCCCGCCACGTTCGGCGGCCGGGCGCGCATGAACGTCGCCAATGCGCTTGCGGCGGCGGCCGCCGCGTGGGCCGCCGGCGCCCACCTGCACGACATCCGGCAGGGCCTCCGCACGTTCACGACGTCGTTCCTGCAGGCGCCGGGCCGGCTCAACATGGTCGAGGCCGGCGGCGTCCGCGTGTTCATCGACTACTGCCACAACGTCGACGGGATGCGCCAGCTGGCCGACTTCGTGAACCGGATGATGGAGGAGCCGGCGCCCGGCGGACCCAGCAAGGCCTCCCGCCACGGCAGGGCGATCGGCGTCATCGGCATTCCCGGCGACCGACGCGACATCGATCAGCGGGAGTACGGCGCCTGGGCGGCGACCGCGTTCGACGAGATCGTCATCCGGGAGGACCACAACCTGCGCGGCCGCGAGCCGGGAGCCTCCGCGTCGAACGTGGCCGAGGGGATCCACGCCAGGGTCGCCCGCCGCGAGGGCCGGACGACCCGGGTCGAGAAGATCCTCGACGAGCCGGCCGCGGTGCGCCGGGCGCTGCGCCAGGCGCTCCCGGGCGACCTGGTGGTGGTCTGCGCGGACGACACCGCGGGGGTTTACCGCGAGGCGATGGCGCTCGGCCGCGGGACGGCCGACACGGCCTACGCCGACCCGGGCGAACTGGAGTGACTGCGCGGGGCGGAGGGTCGACCCTCAGTGCGCGGACGCTTTGCGCCGGTGGTGCAGGAACGCCGCCACGAGGAACGGCTCTGCGATGAGGGCGAACACGAGGATCACGAGCCCGACCTGTGCCGCCGTCTGGCCGAACATGAAGTAGAGGACGACGACACCGAACATCATCAGTCCGCCGCCGATCAGGAAGGCCAGCAGCCAGGTGGCAGCAAAGGTGGCGATGAACTCGGCGGTGCCGCTGGAGTGGCGCTGGGTGTTGGCGACCAGCCACACGACGGCGATGACGGCGATGGCGAGGATGACCCAGAGCGCGATGTCGAACGGGCGCATGTCCGTGGTTCCAGTGTGGCGGTCGCTGGCGACCGGCGAATCGCAAAGGCAGCGCCCCAAGGGGAGCAGGCGCGCTCCGATGATCGGCCGCGTCCGGGCCTTCCCGACAGGGTCACTGGACCACCCTGCGCGGTCGATTGGGCCCGGCCGGAAGGGTCTAGCGGTCCCCGGTTCAGACGCCGCCCGGCCCGAGGAGCGGTTTCGCCCCGAGGCGGTCGAGCAGCTGGAACACCTCGGTTCGCTCCTGGTGGCAGAACAGCACCACGACCCTGGGGTGCGCAGTCGCGTCCCCATCCGCCAGCTCCGCCTCGAGGGCCGCCACCTCGCCCGGGTGGACGGGGACCTCAGGCGCCTCCGGGCCGGCCGCCGCGACGCCCTCGCGGAGGAGCCGCACGACGTCCTCGGGCTCGCGACCGCGAAGGTATCTGCGGGTCTCCTTGATGACCACCCGGTCAGCGAGCTGGCCAGACAGCCGCCCGATGCCGATCAGCGTGTCATCGGGGCGGTCGCCTGCCGTCCCCACGATCGCAGTGACCGGGGCGCCGGCGGCCAGCCCGCGTGCCACGTGCAGGATCGCCTCGGCGCCCGCCTCGTTGTGGGCGAAGTCCACCACCACCGTCGCCAGGCCGACCGTGAACAGGTTGAGGCGCCCCGGCGAGAGATCTGGCGTCGGCCGGAAGTCCCGAAGACCGGCCGCAGCCTGCTCCGGGGTCGCGCCCAGCGCCCTGGCCCCGGCCGCTGCCGCCAACGCGTTCGCGACGTTGTGGCGGGCGAGCCCGCCGAGGGTCACCGGCACGTCCGCCACGGCCACCAGTCGTCTTCGGGCCCCTGCCGCGCGCTCGACCAGGTCGCCCTCCTCGACCGTGTACAGCCGGCCCCCGGGCCGCCTCGCGCCGGCCCGCATCGCCGCACCGGCCCCGACCGTGAACCACGCCACGTGCGCTCGGACCCGGCGCGCGATCGCCGACGAGAGGGGGTCGTCCGCATTGAGCACCACCCAGCCGTCCGGGCGCGTCACCCGGCAGACCGTCGCCTTGACCTCCGCCAGCTCGGTCAGCGTGTGGATCCCGGCGACATCGAGGTGGTCCGAGCTGATGTTGGTGAGAACCGACACGTCGTTGGACTCATACCCCAGGCCGCGCTGGACGAGGCCTCCGCGAGCCGTCTCGAGCACCGCCACGTCGACGTCGCCGCGCCGCAGGATCGCGGCCGCCCCGCCCGGTCCGGTCCAGTCGCCCGGCTCCACCAGGTGCTCGTCCACGAGGATCCCGTCGGACGTGGTGGTGCCCACGTGCCGGCCGGCGAGCCGCAGGATGTGGGTGACGAGTCGGGTGACCGTGGACTTGCCGTTGGTGCCCGTGACCGAGACGACCGGCATCGTGCGCTCGCCATCGCGGATCCAGGCGGGCGGCGTGGCCAGCGCCCCATCGATGCGCGCGGCCCAGTCCGACAGCAGGCGCCCCTGAGTGTTGGTCAGCCGCACCCGCCGGCCGGGCGACACTGAACGGGTCGCGAGCTCGAACGCCGCCTCCGCGACGGCTCTTGACCGCTCGGCCCCGAGGAAGGGGTAGGTGACGACCCAGCGGCCCGCGTCAGCAGCCCGGTGGACGCGCACCGGGCCCGCGGCCTCGCCGTGATCGGCCCGCAGGCGCCGCGCCCAGGCCACCACGTCCACGAGCTCGTCGGGCCATTCCCGTGCCGGCACGCCACTGCCGAGGCTCGAGACCCTGCCATCGCCCTGTCGGGTCCCGCGCCATGCCCGGGTGCGGCCGACGGCGACCTCCAGCTTGACCACTGGCTCGAGCCGGAACACGGAAGGGCCGTCCAGGACCCGGATCTCGACGAGACGCATCGTCCGGGCAGGATACGCTCGGCATGTCGCGCTGTTGCGGCCTGTCGCTCTCGGCGGTCTCCACCGGGCTGCGCCGCGGGTAGACTGCGCGTCCATGGACCCTGCTGTGACCGACCACGAGCTCGCGGCCATCCGCGAGCACCTCGACGCTGCCTATCCGGCCCTGCTGGTCGACCTTGAGCGACTGGTCAACACCGACTGCGGCAGCTACACGAAGCACGGCGTCGACGCCGTCGGCCGCTGGACGGCCGAACGGCTGCGCGAGCTCGGCGCCCGGGTCACCGTCCACGCCAACGACTTGGGCCTCGGCGACACCGTCATCGGGGAGTTCGCGGGCACGGACCCCGACGGCCCGACGCTCCTGTGCATCGGCCACATGGACACGGTGTTCGACGAGGGGACTGTGGCCGAGCGGCCGTTCGAGATCGAGGGCGGGATCGCCACCGGACCGGGCGTCACGGACATGAAGAGCGGGCTCCTCGCGGGCCTGTACGCGATCGGCGCGATCCGCGACGCGCTCGGGGGCCTGCCCATGGCGCGCCTGGTGTTCCTCGCCAATCCGGACGAGGAGATCGGCTCGCCCGCGTCCACGCCGCACGTCCGCCGGATCGCTGCCGAGTCGGACGCATGCCTGGTGTTCGAGTGCGCACGGGCCAACGGCGACATCGTGTCCAGCCGCAAGGGGACGATCGATCTCGCCATCACGGTCAACGGCAGGGCAGCGCACGCCGGCGTGGAGCCGGAGACGGGCCGCAGCGCCATCGTCGAGGCTGCTCGCCTGATCACCGACCTCACGGCGCTCAACGGGCGCTGGGCGGGCGTGACCGTCAACGTCGGCGTGGTCGAGGGCGGCACCCGCCCGAACGTGGTCGCGGAGCGCTGCCAGCTGCAGGTCGACGTGCGGTCGGTGACCCGCGAGGCGCTCGAGGCGACGGAGGCGGCGATCGCAGATCTGACCGCCATCTCACACGCGGTCCCGGACGTCACGTTCACCGTCGAGGAGACGAGCCGCCACTGGCCCATGGAGAAGCTCGAGCGATCCGGCCGGCTGGCCGACCGGGCGATCGCGCTCGCTGCGACGCTCGGCTTCGTGCTCAAGGATGCCGCCACGGGCGGGGCGTCCGACGCGAACACCACCGCGGGCATGGGCGTGCCCACGCTCGACGGCCTGGGCCCGATCGGTGGCCTCGACCACTCCCCGTCCGAGTACCTCGAGGTCGCGTCCATCGTGCCGCGGACGACGCTCCTCGCCGGCCTCATCGCGGCGATCGGCCGCGATCCCGAGGTGCGGACGTGGGCGGACGAGCGGCGGGCGAAGATGGCGGCGGCGCCAGTGCCGTGAGCCGCCGACGGTCGCTGACGCGCACCCTCGTCTCCTCAGGGGGGACCTGGGAGGCGAGCGCGGGCTACTCGCGCGCCGTGGCGGACGGGGACACGTGCGAGGTGTCGGGCACCACCGACGCCGGGCCTGACGGCGTCTCGCTCCACGCCGGCGACGCGGGCGCCCAGGCGCGGGCGGCGTTCGGCATCGTCGAACTGGCGCTCGCCCAGGCGGGCTTCACCCTGGACGACGTGGTGCGCACCCGCCTGTACCTGGTGGACGCGGCCGACATCGACGCGGTCCTGGCCGTCCATGGCGAGCTCTTCCGCGACGTGCGGCCCGCCGCCACGCTGGTCCTGGTGGCGGGCCTGATCCACCCCAGTCTCCGTGTGGAGGTGGAGGCCACCGCTCGGCGCGGCTGAGGTCCCCGCCGTGCTCCGGGCGCGCGCCGCGCGCCTAGGTGAGCCCGGTGAACCGGGCCAGGGCCACGAGCGCGACGCCTGCCACCAACCCGAGGAGGAGGTTCCTCCGCCACGCCACCATGACGAGGCACGCGAGCACCCCCGCCAGCTCGATGCCGGTGTGGAACACGGGCGAGCCGTCCGCCGCCTTCGCGACCAGCGTGTTCGCCGCGGCGAGCGAGGCCAGCACGGCCGGCCCGACGAGCCTGAGGTAGAGCAGCGCCCGCGGGGGCAGCCGTTCGATGCCCGGCGCCAGGATCGGCACCGCTCGAGACGGGTAGGTGGCCGCGAACATGAACACCGCGAGCAGGACAAGCCCGGTGTTCACGTCGCGGGCCTGCCGAGCGCGGTCACCTCGGCGATCGCCTCGTCGATCGCGACCGGCGTCCCCGCGATGTCCGAGTCGGGTGCGGCCGGCGGCTCAGGCGGGGTGGGCACGGCCATCCCGAGCAGCGGCCCCGCGAGCCCGCCGACGATGATGCCGAGGGCCGGCCCGATCAGCAGCGACATCCCGGTGCCGATGATCGCCCCGGCGCCCGCCGCCACGAGCTCGCGCCGCCCGGTCACGAGCCCGACCGCAAGCCCGCCCATGGCCGCCGGGAAGACGATGTCCAGGCCGAACGAGCTGGGGTCCGGGATGGCCCCGCCGAGCAGCACGCCCGCCACGGTCGCCGCGTTCCACGGCAGGAACACACCCAGGATCGCCGCGATCCAGTAGCCGGGCAGGTCCAGCCGCCCGAGCCGGTGGAAGTGGCCCGCCGACAGCGCGAACGCCTCGTCGGTCAGGACGTGGCTCATCACCACGCGCTGGGGGAGCGGGACCTCGCGGAACCGAGGCGCCAGCGACGCCGAGTACAGGACGTGGCGGGCGTTCAAGAAGAAGGTGAGCACCACGATCGGCGCCCACGGCAGCCCGGCGGCGACGTAGCCCGCCGCCGCGAACTGGGAGGCGCCGGCGAAGACGAGGACGCTCGATGCGACCGCCTCGATCGGGGAGAAGCCGGCGTTCCTGGCGGCCAGGCCGAACACGAGCCCGAAGGCGCCGACGGACACCGCGATGCCGACGGTGTCGAGCAGGAGGCGACGCCGGGCTGCGCGCAGGTCGGGCGTGGGCGAGGCGAGCGTGGTGGGGGCGCTCACGGGATCACGGCCGGCGGCCGGCGGCTACTTGAGGAACGACTTGCCGCAGGTACCGTCGCAGACGGTGTAGAGGGCGTGCTTCTCGGCGGCGTATCCCGCCACGTGGAGCAGGCCGCGGCAACCCTTGGTCGGGCACTTGAACACCCACCAGCGGTCCTGCTCGTCGAGCGGCGTCGCCTCGGCCTTCAGCTTGTCGGCCAGGCCCTCGCGATCGGCGGCCAGCGCCGCCACGGCCGCGCTGCGCTCAGCCTCGCTCTCGCTCGAGTAGGGGTAGTTCTGCCCCACGTTCGACGTCACCTGCGCCTCCGCTCCTCTGCCGTGCCGCCGCCAGGCCGTGACCGCCTTGTGCCGCGGGCGCGATCGACGATACCACCGGGCCCCGGGCGTTCGGACCGGCCGACATGCCGAGGCCGGGGCTCGCAGCAGCGCCGACTATCGGACGGCGGCCAGCCCGGCGCTGCGCGGGTCGGCGATCGCGGCGAGGGGGTGTGCGCGCCATGTGCCGGGGGCGCGTTCGACGATACCACCGGGGCGCCGGCCCCCGGACCGGACGGCGCCCGCCGCCCGCTCGCGGCGGCGCCGTGACCGCCTAGCGGACGGCGGCCAGGCC
>JBJKRU010000262.1:0-3149 GCA_046704485.1 Candidatus Limnocylindrales bacterium
GTAGCAGAACGGCTCGCCGTTCATCACGAGCGGGTCGCTCTTGACCCACTTGATCGTCATCGCCGCGTGCTCCTAGATGCCCTTGTAGAGCTTCGAGGTGGCGGGGTTCCACGGGCGGGCGTCGCCGCGGATGTGGTGGTACCGCTTGTAGACGGCCACCGCGGGATCGATCCCGCGATACGCCGACGCCACCTCCTCCTCCGACAGCACCCCTCGGGCGCTGGCCCGGATCCCCTCGAGCAACGCCATCACGTCCATCACCGCCACCTTCTTGCGGCGGAACACCGTGGCTGACTGGTCGGCAAACTCGGCCAGGAAGAACGTGTCGTCGCTCGCCACGCAGAGCGCGAGGCGGTCCACCAGAACCTCCGTGTCACTCAGCAAGCCGCGCAGGGCGACCCTGCTGTAGCGGCGTCGCATCGATGGGTCCGCGTCCACAGCGACCTCGAGCGCGCGGGCCGCGATCGACGAGCGCTGCTCCCGAAGACGGGCGGCGGCGGCCGGGAATCCGGCCTCGAGGCTGCGGGGCGGCTGCCCCAGCGTCGGATGGCTCACGATCAGGAAGGATACCGCCCAGCTCGTTGGGCTGCGTACCATTCAAGGCATGGAGGAGCCCGGCAAGGGGGAACACGCGGTCGGTCAGGCTGGCATGCGCGCGACCGCCACGGATGCTCCGGCGACGGCGACCGACATCCGCGGGACCGACACGGGCGGGGCGGCGCCAACGGCGGCGACCAGCGACGGCGGTGAAGTCCGCCGGCAGCTGGACCGGGCACCAGGCGAGCGCTACCGGCAGCCGGCACCCGCCATCGGCGGCCCCTCGCCCACCCGGCGGCTCGGCGTCGCGGCCGGTGTCACGATCGGCGCTGCCGTGGTCACGTTCGCGCTGATCACGTTCGACATCGGGCCCGGGCTCCTCGTCATCGGCATCGTCGAGGGCTGGCTGACCGGCCTGGCGCTCGCAGGCGGCGCACCGGCGGGAAAGGGCGCGGGTGCGGGGCGGAGCAGGGCGGCTGGGGCAGCGGCGCTGGCGATCACGGGCCTGGCGGGCGGACTCCTGCTCGACGCCCTTCGCGCCTACGCCATCGGCGGCGTCCTGCTCCCATGGGAGTACGCCCTCGCCCGCTTCGGGCTCCTGGCACCGGTCGCGATCGCGCTGGCCGCGGTCGCCGGCGCGATACGCGGTCGTTAGGGACTGCGCGGGACCGATGCGGCGCGTCGCGTGGCTCGTCCTCCCGGTCGTCGCCGTCGTCGTGCTCGGGCTCGTCGCCCTCGTCGTCCGCGCGCCGGGGCCCACCACCGCGTTCACCCTGCGGCCCGGCGACTGCTTCAACATCCCCGGCGACAGCCAGATCGGCGACATCGCAACTATCGCCTGCTCCGGCCCGCACGACGCCGAGGTCTTCGCGGCCGGCGCGCTGCCTGGTCCGTCGACACCGACATCCGCCGGACCGCCCGTCTACCCGGGCGACGCAACGTTCAGCGATTGGGTTGGCGCGAACTGCGGCGACACAGCCCTGGGCAGCTACCTGAGCGCCGGGTCGCGGGCCGACCTCGCCGTCGGCTACTTCTACCCGGATGCCAATGCGTGGATGCGTGGCGAGCGGCGGGTCACCTGCTACGTGCATACGATCGACGGGTCGAAGCTGACCGCTCCGCTGGCGGGCGCTGCGCCGAGCTGACGATCAGTGCTGCAGCCGTTCCGGTCGCGGGGCGCGACGCTGCGCGGGGGTCGAGGGGGAGGGCGCGTGGTGCGCGTGCGCGGCGGCAGCGCGGCGGACCTCGTCGAGTCGGGCTGCGAGCTCGGGGTCGAGCGGGATCTCGCGATTGCGGCTGGGCTGGAGGCGCGGCGGCCCTCCCGCGTCGGCGGCGGTAGTCGCGTCGGCGTCGGCTTCGCCGGCCTTGGCGTCGGCTTCGCCGGCTTCGGCGGTTGCGCGGGCTTCGGCTTCGTGGGCCGCGTCTCCCTCGGCGCTCTCTCCCGGCACTCTGCCCATCCCCTGTCCGGCGCCGATCCCACCCGTCTCGCCGCGGAACGGCATGTGCTGGCGGTCGACCGCGTCGAGGCTCGCGCGGAGCACCTCCGTCTTCGCGGCGGTCACCTCCCGGACATAGGCCAGCTCCTCGGTGGCGGTCAGCGGGCGCCCGCGGACGGTCGACTTGGGCTTGCCCACCATGAGCCACGCGAGGTGGTAGCGGTCCATCGTCCCCCAGGCAGCCGCGAGCAGGTCGTCCGACAGCTGGAGCCACGTCTGGAGCGAGGTCATGCTGGGGTCGCCGTCGAGTCGCTCGCCCTCGGCGATGAGCTGGCGCGTCCGTCGAATGAGCTCGTCGCGGGTCACGGGGCGAGTCTAGGGCCATCGACCCTGCAAGTCGCCTTGATCTCGCGTCGGGTCCGTCGCCGTTGAGAGAGGCCGCTTTGCAAGCCAAGTGCGTTGTGCCGACGGGGGCGGCGACAGGCGGACGGGATCTCGCAAGCTCGCGATGATCGGCGCGTAACGGGAAGCCGCACAATCAGCCCGACGATCCTATCGGGCGGTCCGAGGAGGCGGCCCACCCTGCGTGCAGCCGGCGGCCTCTCGACGCGTGACGCGCTGATCGTGGGCACGGCGCGCGCGGCGCAGGTGCGGCACATCGTCACGAATGATCGAGACTGGGGCCCGAAGCTGGCGCCGATGGCCCAGCGGCTCGGCGTGGTGGTCGCGTCGGGCCACCCGCCGTTCCCGTGAGCCGGTAGACGCGGCCGGCGCTACGCCTCTCCGTCGAAGCTGACCGCGGGCTTCGGGCGCGTGTCCACGTCCAGGCGGAAGATGTCCGGCCGCGCGTAGTGGCCCACAACGTCGAGATCGAACACAGCCCTGTCGATGGCGTGCATGTCCAGGTCGGCCACCAGCACGGCCTCGCGGTCGCGCGCTGGCCCGGCGAGCACCTGGCCCAGCGGGTCGACGATCACGCTGCCGCCGCCGATCAGCACAGTATCGGGGCCGTCGGCCGCGACCGGGTAGTCGTCGGGGTAGTCGGACCTCCGGGCGAACTGGCAGGCCGCAAGCACGAAGCACCGGCCCTCCATCGCGACGTGGCGCATCGTCGCCTGCCAGGTCTCGCGGTCGTCCACGGTCGGCGCGCAGTAGAGCTGGATGCCCTGCCCGTAC
>JBJKRU010000263.1:0-7922 GCA_046704485.1 Candidatus Limnocylindrales bacterium
GTCGAGGTGACCGGCGGGCTGGGTGGACTCGTCGTGGACTTGAGGGACGTGCCGCTCCGCCTGCCGGAGCGGCTCGAGCCGCGGCGCGACCTGCTTGCGAGCTGGCAGGCGGCCGTCTGGCCGGGGATGGACCAGTGAGCCCGGCCGCGGGTGCCTTCGAGTGGCTCGACGAGGTGCCGCACCGTCGGCTGGTGGAGGCGGGCCTCGAGACCGGCATCCCCCTCCCGCCAGGCGATCGTCCGCTGGTTGAGCCGGGCGCGGTCGTGCGTCCCGGCGACCTGCTGCTCGAGCACGTGCGCGACCGCCGCGTCGACGAGGTGGAGGTGCGGATGCCGGAGGGCGGGAGGCCGCTCTCCGGCAGCCGTTGGGCGCCGGTCCCGGGGCGGCGCCGCCGCCGGGAGAGCCTCGTCGTCGGCGAGCTGCTCGCACCCGTCTCGGGCAAGGCCACCCGCTGGCGGCTCGTCACGGGCGAGCACCGGGCGCAGACCACCTCGTCCGTGTCGGGCATCGTCGTCGAGGTCCGGCCGGGGGCCGTGATCCGGCTCCGGATCGAGGGGCTGGCGATCCGCGGCGCCTTTGCGGCAGGTGCCTCGGCGCGCGGCCGCCTTGAGCTGGCCACCGACCCCTTCGGCGACCTGCGGCCGGGCGGGATCGACGTGGGGCGGACCGGCAGCATCCTCGTCGTGGGCTCACGGATCGACGCCGAGGCCCTCACCCGCGCCCGTGCGATGGGCGTCCGCGGCATCGTGGCGGCGTCAATCGCGGGCAAGGACCTGCGCGACTTCCAGGCGTCGGAGCACCGCCAGCGGGCCGCGCTGCACATGCCGGAGCCGTTCGGCGTGCTTGCACTCGACGGGACCGTCAAGCGGCCGATCTCGACGCCGGTCGCGGCGCTCCTCGAGCGCCTGGCCGGTCACGAGGTGGCCCTGCTCGTTGACCCGCCGGCGCTCGTGTTCGACGAGACTGGGGTCAGCCTGCCCACGATGCCGCCGGACTGGGTCCGCGTGCGATCAGGTCCGAATGTCGGCGCCGAGGGCCGCGTCCTGGAGCTCGCAGGCCTGAGGCGGTTCGCGGGCAATGTGCACCTCGAGGCGGCGCTGGTGGAGCTCGACGGCCAGGCCCCGATCGAGCTGCCGCTGGGCGATCTCGAGCGTCTGGTCTGAGCACCCCGCTCCGCCCGGGTAGGAGCGCCGCACCGTCCGTCTGCTTCGGCTACCCTCGAGCGTGATGCCCGACCTCGCCATCCGCGAGCGCGTCGTCCTGACGCGCGACCCCGCGGCAACCCGTGACCTCGCCGCCCGGCTGGCCGCCGCCGCCCGACCGGGCGACCTGCTCTGCCTCGTGGGCGACCTCGGCGCCGGCAAGACGCAGTTCGCGAAGGGCTTCGCCGTCGGCCTCGGCATCCAGGATGTCGTCAGCTCGCCGACCTTCGTCCTGATGAGTGAGTACGCCGGGCGGCTGCCGATGTTCCACCTCGACCTGTACCGGCTCGCCGATGCCGCGGATGCGCTCGCCGGGGGTCTCATCGACGAGCGCCAGACCGAGGGCGTGGCGCTGGTGGAGTGGGCGGAGCGCCTCGGCGACGCGCTGCCCGCCGGGCGGCTGGACGTCCTGATCGACGGCACTGGTGACGACGAGCGGAGGATCACGCTGCGCGCCGGGTCCGCAGAGTACACGCGCTATCTGGAGTCGGCCGCGTGAACGCGGGCGGGCCGACCCTCCTGATCGACACGGCGACCACGCGGGCCGTGGTCGCGCTCGGCGCCCCCGACGGCTCGCTCCGCGCACAGCGCGGATGGTCGGCCGGCTACCGGCACGGCGAGGAGCTCCTCGAGCGGATCGGCGGCCTGCTCGCCGACACGGACGTTGCCCTCGCCGACCTCGGCGCCGTCGTGGTCGGCACCGGGCCCGGTGCGTTCACCGGCCTTCGCGTCGGCATCGCGACAGCCAAGGGACTCGCGCACGCGCTGGCGCTGCCCATCGTGGGCGTGGCCACCGGGACGGCGCTGCTCGACGCCGCTGCAGCCGGGCTCCAGGGCGATGTGCGGCTCGTCCTCCTGCAGCCCGCCGGGCCCAACGACCGGGTGCTCCTGCGGCGAGGCGAGCCGCCGCGCATCATCCCGGGCGGCACAGACCCGGATCTGGCGGCTGGCGAGCGCCTGGTCGCGGTAGATCTGGCCGGCCGGGCGGACGACGACGCCGTGGCGATGGGCTCGGCCGCCGTGGACGGCCTGGCGGCAGCCATGCTGGCGACCGCGGCGAGGCGCCTTGCGGCGGGCGCGGCCGACGAGCTCGCGACGCTCGTGCCCGAGTACGTGACCCTGCCGCGTGGCGTCCGCATGCCGCCCCCCGATGAGGGGGTCGAGGTCAGCGGCGGCGATGCCAAGTCGAACGAGACCCGGCAGTGAGCGCGGCGCGGGCCCCGGTGCTTCTGATCCGGCCGATGCGGGTGGCCGACCTCACAGCGGTCCAGCTCATCGAGAGCGCCTCGTTCGTCACCCCGTGGCCGAGCCAGGCCTATCGCCAGGAGCTCGAGACCAACCGCCTCGCGATGTACCTGGTGGCGCTCATGGGCGACACGATCGTTGCCTATGGCGGGATCTGGCTGATGGTCGACGAGGCGCACATCACCACGTTCGCCGTGCACCCGGACTACCGTCGTCGTCGCATCGGCGAGCGTCTGCTGCTGGCGCTGCTGGACCTCGCCCGTGACCGATCGGCACGCGAGGCCACGCTCGAGGTCCGCCTGTCCAACCTGCCGGCGCGCCGCCTGTACGAGAAGTACGGCTTCCGCCCGGTGGGGATCCGGCCGCGCTACTACACCGACAACAACGAGGACGCGCTGATCATGACCACGGAGCCGCTCGAGCTGCCCGCGATGCGCGACCGGATCGCCCGGCTCCGGGGCGAGCTCGACGCTCTGCCAGCGCCCTCCACGACGCCCGCCCCCGTCTCCACCGAGGATCCCCTCCGATGAGCGGGCCGCTCCTGCTGGCCGTCGAATCGTCCTGCGACGAGACGGGGATCGCGCTGGTCGAGGACGGGCGGCGGATCCACGCCAACGTGGTCGCCTCGCAGGTGGCGCTCCACGCGCCCACCGGCGGTATCGTCCCCGAGGTCGCGGCCCGGGCGCACCTGCGATGGATCGTGCCGGTCCTCGACGAGGCGCTTGCGACCGCGGGGGTCACGATGCGCGACGTTGACGGCGTGGCCGTGACGTACGGGCCCGGCCTTGCCGGCTCGCTGCTGGTGGGGATCAACTTCGCCAAGACGCTCGCGTGGGCCCACGGCAAGCCGCTCGTGCCCGTGAACCACCTCGAGGGGCATGTGTACGCGGGCTGGCTCCTGGACCCTGGCGAGGCCGAGCGGGAGGCGCCCCCGTTTCCGCTGGTGGCACTGGTGGTCTCGGGCGGGCACACGTTCCTCGTGGAGATGCGCGGCCACCTCGACTACCGGTATCTCGGGGGGACGGTCGACGACGCGGCCGGCGAGGCGTTCGACAAGGTGGGCCGCCTGCTGGGCCTCGGCTATCCCGGCGGGCCCGCGATCTCGCGCGAGGCGGAGCGGGCCACCTCGCATGACCGCGTCTTCCCCCGAGCGTGGCTGGGCGACTCGTACGACGTGAGCTTCTCGGGGCTCAAGACCGCCGCCCGCCGCATCGTGGCCCAGGCACGGTCCGATGAGGGCCTGCCGGCCGACGAGCGCGAGGGCGGCCTCGCCAAGTCGACAGTGGCCGAGCTGGCGTGGGGCTTCCAGGACAGCGTGGTGGACGTGCTGTCCGCGAAGACCATCCGGGCCGCCGAGGAGATCGGCGCCCAGGGCATCGTCCTTGGCGGCGGGGTGGCCGCCAACCGCGCGCTCCGGGCGCGGATCAGCGGCGAGGCCGAGGCGCGCGGCATCGCGATGGTCATCCCGCGGCCCGGGCTGTGCACCGACAACGGCGCGATGATCGGGGCCGCTGGGGCTCGACGCCTGGCGGCCGGTGTGCGGGCCGGCCTCGACCTCGACGCGCGACCCTCGTTGCCGCTTGCCCGGCCGAGCGCACCGTAAGACCCGTGGCCGAGCTGCGCCTCGACCCGAGGCATGTGCGGCGCGTCCTCGCGGATGCGGGGCTGCATGCGCGCCACAGCCTCTCCCAGAACTTCCTCGCCGACGTGGAGGTGCTCGAGCGGATTCTCGCGGAGGCGTCTCCACGGCCAGGCCGGGGCGTGCTCGAGATCGGGCCCGGGCTGGGCTTCCTCACGGGCGGGCTGCTGGCGGGCGGCGCTGCCGTCACGGCCGTGGAGCTCGACAGCGGGCTTGCCGCGTTCCTGCGCGAGGAGTTCGCGTCCGCGCTCGGGACGGGCCAGCTGCAGTTGGTCGAGGGCGACGCGCTCGACCAGGATCTGGTCCGCCTTGTCGATCCCCCGTACGACGTGGTGGCCAACCTGCCGTACCACATCACGAGCCCCCTCCTGCACCGCCTGCTGGGCCAGCCGCCTCGCGCCGACCGACTGGTGCTCATGGTGCAGCGCGAGGTGGCCGAGCGGATCGCGGCCGCGCCCGGCGGCATGAGCTACCTCTCTGTCTTCGTCCAGTACCACGCCCGTGCCCACGTTGCCTTCCGTGTGCCGCGCGAGGCGTTCGAGCCTGCTCCCAAGGTCGAATCAGCGGTCCTCGTGCTGGAGCCCTACGCCCACGACGACCGCCTGGACCCTGCTGCCGAGGACCAGCTGTGGCGCCTCGTCCAGGCGGGCTTCCGCGAGCGACGGAAGATGCTGCACAACGTGCTCCGACGTCAGCTGCCGCTCGAGGCGGAGCGGGTGGACGCGGCCCTCGCGGCCGTGGGGATCGCCCCCGAGCGGCGTCCGCAGACCATGGCGGTGGGGGAGTGGATCGCATTGTCGGCGGCGCTCGGGCCAATTCCCGGGGGACGCTGAGCGGGGCGGGGCCGCCGAGCAGGCTCTCGGGCGCGCCCACGGCGTCTGCCGCGTAGGATGGGCGGGCGCCCGTCCCTCAGGAGGCAAGGTGCTCGACGCTCTCATCGAAACCCGCGGTCTCGTCAAGCGCTACGGCGACAAGGTCGCCGTCAACGACGTCAGCTTCGACGTCCGGAGCGGCGAGGTGTTCGGCTTCCTCGGGCCTAATGGCGCGGGCAAGACCACCACCATCAAGATGATCGTCGGGCTCCTGCAGCCGACGTCCGGGACCGTGCGGATGGCCGGTCACGATGTCCAGGCGGAGCCGCTCGGGGCCAAGGCGGCCAGCGGTTACGTCCCGGACACCCCGAACCTGTACGCCAAGCTGACCGGACGCGAGCTCCTCCGCTTCGTGGGCGATCTGTACGGCCTCGAGCGCAGCCAGGCCGCGCGGCGGATCGACGAGCTGCTACGCGTGTTCGACCTGGCGGAGGCAGCAGACGACACGATCGATTCCTACAGCCACGGCATGCAGCAGAAGACCTCGCTCGCCGCGGCCCTGATGCACGACCCGAGCGTGCTCGTGCTCGACGAGCCCACCGTCGGCCTCGACCCGAGATCGGCCCGCCTCATCAAGGACATCCTGCGCCAGATGGCTGACCGCGGAGCGGCCGTGATGCTCTCCACGCACATCCTCGAGATCGCCGAGCGCATGTGCGATCGCGTGGGGATCATCGACCGGGGCGAGCTGATCGCCGTGGGCACGATGGACGAGCTCCGGGCCCGGGACTCGTCCGGCGAGGCGAGCCTCGAGGATATCTTCCTGAGCCTCACCGGCGGGGCCGAGGTGGCCGAACTCGCGCACGTCCTCCAGTGAGCAGCCCATCCGCCGCGGCGCCCGGCCGTCGGCTCGACCGCCGCACCCTGCCGGTGGCGTGGAAGCTGCTGCGCCTGCGCGCGCGGATCACGATCAACGGGCTCCGCCGGTCGAGGGGCAGGACGCGGATCGGCGCCGTGATCCTGGGGGTGCTGCTGGCCGTCTTCGCGGTCTTCCTGCTGGCGATGAGCTGGCTCCTGCTGTCGTTCCTGCAGTCGCCGGAGCTGGGCCCGTACCTGTCCGTCGATCCGGCCCGGATCATCGCGGCCGTTCCCGTCCTCGTGCTGACGGGCCTCTTCCTGATGGTCCTGCTGATGAGCTTCGGCAGCCTGCTGCAGGCGCTGTACCTCGTGGGCGACATGGACTTCCTGCTGGCCGCGCCCGTGCCCATCCGAGCCGTGTTCGTGGCCAAGGTCGTGCAGGCCGTGGCACCGGTGTTCGGCCTGTTCTCGCTGTTCGGGCTGCCCGTGCTCGTCGGCCTGGGCCTCGCCCGCGGCTACCTGCCCCTCTACTACCCGCTGGTGCTCGTGGCGATGGTCGGGCTGGCGCTCGCGGCGGCCGGGCTGTCCGCGCTGCTCGTCATGCTCGTCGTTCGCGTGGTGCCGCCGCGGCGCGCGGCGGAGATCCTGGCCTTCGTCGGCGCGATCCTGGTGGTGTCCGTGTCGCAGGCGGGCAATCTGGGCCACGCGATGGGCGACGGGGGCGGCGGTCCGTCGGGTGCAACGGTGAGCGGCATTCTCCTCCTGGCGAGCGCACCGTGGCTGCCCCTCAACTGGGTGGGGGAGGGGCTGGTGCAGCTCGGCGAGGGCCACTGGCTCACGGGCCTGCCGCTCGCGGGATTGGCCCTGGCGCTGGCGTTCGCCGCCTTCTGGGGTGCCGTGGTGACCGCCGAGCGCTGGTACTACTCGGGCTGGGCAGGCATGCAGGTCGTCGAGCGCCGCCCGTCGAGGAGGGCGTCGGCCGCGGGCCCCGTGGGCGACACGGGGACGGCCGTCCCCTGGCTCGCCCGCCGCGTTTCGCAGCCTCTGTGGGCGCTCGTGTGGCGCGACGTGCTGACGCTCCGCCGCGACCTGCGCAACCTCTCCCAGCTGGTCACCCCGCTGATCCTGGGGATCGTCTACACGATCCTGCTGCTCGGCGGCGGCGGACCCGGCCAGGCCGGGCCGGGCGCGCCGGGGGAGCTCAGCGGGCCAATCCACGATCTGCTCGGGTTCAGCAGCGTCGGCATGTCGCTGTTCGTCGGCTGGATGCTGCTGACGAGGCTCGCCCTGTCGGGCTTCTCGCGCGAGGGCCGGTCGTACTGGCTCGTCAAGACGGCGCCGGTCAGCTCCGACCAGCTGCTCGCCGCCAAGTTCGTGATCGCGTACGTGCCCGTGTTCGCGTTGAGCCTCGCCTTCAATGTGGTCATCGCGATCGTGCGCCAGATGAGCGCGCCGCAGCTCGTGTACAGCGTGGTCGCGTCCGGGATGTGCCTGGCGGGCATGACCGGCATCCTGCTGGCCTTCGGCGTGCTGAGCGCGAACTTCACCTGGGACGACCCGCGTCGGATGAGCGGGGGCGCGATGGGCTGCGCCGGGCAGGTCTGGGCCATCGTGTACGTGGTGGTCACCTTCGGCCTGTTCACCGGGCCGGTCATCGCGGCCACATGGCTCCAACTCCCTGCCGGCTTCGCATACCTGACGGGCCTCGTCCTCGGCTCGGCCGCGGCGATCGGCGCCGCATACCTGCCGCTTCGGCGGATCCGTGGCAGGGTCGCCGGACTCGATGAGCCAGATGCCGCGGTCACCTGGCCACCGGCGACGGCGCAGCCTGCAGGCCGATGACCATCCGGACCGACCCGTCCCGCCGCCTGACGCCGGTCGTGCGCTTGGCACCGGCCAAGGTGAACCTGACGCTCGCGGTGCTGGGCATCCGGCAGGACGGCTTCCATGAGCTCCACAGCGTCATGGTCCCGACCGGCGTGACCGACCGGCTGTCGCTCGCGGTGCTGCCGCCGGGCGGCAAGGACACGCTCCATGTGGAGGGGTTCGACGCTGGGCCGATCGAGGACAACCTCGTCCTGCGCGCACTGCGCGCGGCCCGCCAGGCGGCCTGCGACGCGGGATCCGGCCCGGATGCGCCGCCGCCGCTGGCGGCCCGCCTCGAGA
>JBJKRU010000264.1:0-3556 GCA_046704485.1 Candidatus Limnocylindrales bacterium
CGTGGGCCCGGTGCCGAGCGGCCTGCCCAGCATCTCGCTGCCGCCCATCGGGCTGGGCGACGTCCAGGAGCTCCTCGGCAGCGCGGTGGCGGTCACCTTCGTCGCGTACTCGGAGGTGGCGCTCACGGGGCGGGCCTTCGCCGCCCGCACCGGCGAGGAGATCGACGCCAACCAGGAGCTGCTGGCGCTCGGCGTCGCGACCCTGGGGGCGGGGCTGACGGGCGGTTTCGCCGTCTCGGCCTCGGGCTCGCGCTCCGCCATCCTCGACGCGATGCACGCCCGGACGCAGCTCGCCGGGCTCGTCGCGGCGGCGATGACCGTCGTGATCGTGCTCGTGGCGCCGGGGCTGATCGCCCTGATCCCCAAGGCGGTCCTTGCCGGCATCGTCGTGTTCGCGGGCTGGCGCCTGGTGCGCGTGGGCGAGCTGCAGCGCCTGTGGACGTTCCGCCCCACCGAGTTCGGGCTGGCGATGGCCGCCCTCCTCGGCGTGCTGGTGTTCGACGTGCTGGCCGGAATCCTCATCGCGCTCGCGCTCTCGGTCGTGGACCTGTTCATGCGCGTCGCCCGGCCACCGTCAGCCGTCCTCGGCCATGTGCCCGGGCTGGCTGGGCTGCACAACATCGACGACTACCCCGACGCGACCCAGATCCCTGGGCTCCTCGTCTTCCGCTATGACGCCCCGCTGTGCTTCGCGAACGCCGCTGACTTCCGCGCCCGCGCGCTGGCCGCGGTCGACGATCAGCCGACTAGGGTCCGGTGGTTCCTGCTCAATGCCGAGGCGATCGTCGAGCTGGACACAACGGCGGTCGAGGTGCTGGAGCAGTTCGCGCGGGACCTCGCGCAGCGGAACGTGGTGTTCGCGATGGCGCGCGTGAAGCAGGACCTGCGCGTGAAGCTGGTCCGGGGGAGGCTGCTCGAGGCGATCGACGAGAACCGCTTCTACCCCACACTGCCGGTGGCGGTGGCGGCGTTCGAGCGTTGGAAGGAGCTTCGGTAGGGACCGGCGCGCCGGGGCTGGGCGCGCGCGGCTGGGGCCGGGCCTGGCAACGGCGCTCGGCCGGGCAAGGCCTGGCGCGGCCGGGCAACGGCGCGGCAACGGCGCGCGGCCGGGCAACGGCGGCGCCACCACTTCAAAGGATGAGCACACCCCCCGCGGGCGGGACGGGCTGGGCCACCACTTCAAAGCATGAGCACACCCCCCGCGGGCGGGATCCGCCCGGCGCAGTGCTCGGAGGTTCGCGCCGCCGTCGAGCGGGAACTGCGGGCGCAGCGCCTCCCGATGCTCATCGAGCACCCGTCGGTTGTGGACGCTCTCGGCGAGCAGGAGGATCACCACGCCGGCCGCCGGGTCGTCTCGCAACTTGAGCGCGATGCGGCGCTGGACGGCCTGCACATCGTTGAGGTGGACCTCGCACTCGACGGAGGCGGTCTGGACGCCGTCCGTCACGCGCTCGTCCCACGCGCGCAGGTCGCCGGGCAGCGGCAGCCGCACTTCGCGACTCATGCGGAGGGGCGGAGCGAGCACCCGATCGAAGCGGCCGAGTACGCGCAGCTGGCCCGCGTCGCGCAGGCGGGCGCCGTCGGGATAGGCCTTGAGGCTGGCGATCAGGCCGACCGCTCGCGCCGCCTGGCAGATGAGCGTGAGAGGCGGACCGCGGAGCTCTCCCCGCTCGAGGCGGCCGAGTTGTGTCCGACTCACACCGGCGCGTGCCGAGACTGCGCGCTGACTCGCGCCCGCCGCTCGCCGCGCATTGCGGATCTCCCGGCCGACATCCGCGGCGAACCGCCAGGCGTCCGCGGCGCCGACTGCCGATGCCCGGTCGCGCGCACCCATGACCGGATTGTCGGAACCGCCACTCAACTCGCCCTTACCGCCAACGGACGGGGTCGGCCGGCCAACCACTGGCCCTATGGGCGGGCGGAGCGACGAACGGGCCGGTGCGAGGCCCGGCTGACGGGTGGCGGTGAGCGCCGGCGTCGCATGGCCCATGGCGTCGCCCGTTTGACGGGTCGGCCGTTCATAGGGCCGCCAGCCGGCCCGACGCCGGGCGACCAACGCCAGCCGGCCCAACGCCAGCCGGCCCGACGCCAGCCGGCCGGACGCCGGGCGACGAACGCCAGGCGACGAACGCCAGGCGGCCCGACGCCGGGCCACCAACGCCAGGCGTACGGCGCGTGCCCAGAGCGAGGTGCTCGGCGGGACCGACGGCGCCCGCACCCTGAGCCGCCGCGGCGTCCCCGCGGCCAGCCCGGGTAGACTCGTATTCCCGCCCTAGGAGCCGTCCCCTCTTGCCTCCGCTCCACAGCCTGCCAAGCCGCCTCCGCCGCTCGCTGCTCGAGTCGATCGGCGACGTCGCGTTCGGCATGGAGGACGGAGCGGTGTCCATCTCCGGACTCGTCTTCGGTGTCGCCGCCAGCACGAACGCGTCGAGCATCGTCCTGCTGGCGGGGGCGACCGGGGCGGTGGCGGGCGCCGTGTCGATGATGGCCGGCACCTACCTCGACGTGCACTCCGAGAACAGCGTGGCGCGAGCCCAGGTCGAGCGGCTGCGGAGGCGGATCGAGGCCGACCCCGACGGCGCCCGCGAACGGGTGGTCACGCAGCTGCTCCACTCCGGGTTCACCGACGAGGAGGCCGCCGCGGTCAGCAGCGCCTTCGTGCGCAACCCGCGGGCGATGCTCGACCACGTCGCGGCGTACGAGGTGGGCCTGCCGCGCGGGAACGGGGCCTCGCCGCGCGCGCATGCCCTGTGGATGTTCGTCGCCGACCTCCTGGCGGCCGGCGTCCCCGTGACGCCGTTCGCCATCTTCCCAATCGAGACTGCCCGCGTTGTGTCCCTGATCATCACGGGCATGCTCATGGCGGCGCTGGGCGTCGCTCGGGGCCTGATCGGGCGAGAGCCCGTCTGGCGAACTGCCCTCCAGACGATGGCCATCGCCGGGGCGGCCGCGTTGGCAGGGGTGCTCATCGGTCGGCTGGTATCCGCGTAGGGGGGCTGGGATCCGCGTAGGCGACTGGTCTCCGCGCAAGGCGGCAAGGCAGAGGGGCGATCCATGGGGAACGGCAGGCTGGACCTGTGGCCGGACGAGGCCATCGAGGCGATCCACGACGCGTCGCTCGCGGTGCTGGAGCGGCTGGGGGCGCAAGTGGCATCGCCCGCCGCGCGCGAGATCCTGCTGGAGGCCGGCTGCTCGGTGGGGCCGAGCGGTCGGATCCTCACGCCGCGCGCCGTCGTCGCCGAGGCGGTGGCCGCCTGCCCGCCGCAGTTCGCGCTTGTCGCTCGCGACGACACCCGCTCCATCCCCGTCGACGCGGAGCCGGGCCCGACCTTCGTCCACAACATGGGCGGCGCCAGGGACATCGTCGACCCGAAGACCGGGGCCGCCCGCCGCGCCACGGTAGCCGATCAGGTCCGCCTCACGCGGGTCATGCACCACATGGCGAACCTGCACGAGGTCACCTCGCTCGTCCAGCCCGACGACGTGCCGCACCCGCTCGAGCCGCTGTACTCGTACCTCGTGCTCGCCCGCGAGTCGGACAAGCCGATCGGCGGAC
>JBJKRU010000265.1:0-4800 GCA_046704485.1 Candidatus Limnocylindrales bacterium
CGATACCGCGTCGCCGGCGCGGGGGCGCGGCAGCGAGGCGATCCGGCGCAGCGCGATCTCGGCGACGCGGCGCGCCCCCGGGTCGGGCGAGCGCCCCGCCATCAGCCGCAGCGCGTGGATCGCGCACAGGCGCGAGCGCGGATTGGTGCCGTCACGGGCGACCAGCATGAGGTCCGGGATCGCGACCCGGCCCTCGGCCGCGGCGGCCGCTGCGGACGCCTCGAAGGGACGCGCGCGGGAGACCGAGCTGCGCGCCGCCTCCGACATCCCAGCCACGTCCCGCGAACCTCCTCCTGAGAGCCCGGACGCCCACCCATCTTCGCACGCGAGGCGGCGGGGCACCACGAACGCGGGGAGGCGCGGAGCGCCCTCCAGGATCACCCTTGGCACCTTGAGAGGCGACGCGCGCCCTCCCAGGCCCGAGGAGATGCTCCTGCACTGCCCGCGAGACGGCGATGCTCATCGGGCGCAGCGGCACGCTCGTGGTCGCGTTCGGCGGGTCGACCGAGGCGACGCGGACGACCGTGCACCACACGCTGATCGCGGCCAGCCCGCTCGAGGCGCGCCGGCGGATGTCGCGCTACTTCAAGCTGTGGCCGTCCGCGAAATCGATCGTCGTCTGCGACGTCGAGACCGGCCGGGTCTGGTGCGCCTTCACGCGGTTCGTCGAGGACATCGCCATCCAGGTCGCGTAGCCAGCCGCGGGCTCAGCCTCCCTCCGGGCCGGTCGTGCCGAGGAAGCCCTCCTCGAGGACATCCACGAGCCGCTCGAGCACGCCCTCCCTGTAGAGGAGGATGTCCTGCACGGCCGGCTGGCGCATCCGCGCCACCCAGTCGATGAGGACGCTCCCTGCTGTCCCCGCGCGGAGAACGATCCCGAGCAGGGTGGCGAGCCGCCCCAGCCGGACGAAGTCGGTCGAGTCCTCGGACTGCGGCGGAGCGCCCAGCACGGCCCGGGCGTCGATCGGGCGCGTCCTTCCGCTCATGGCCCGACCACGTTCGGCGTGGCGCCGCTCCGTCCGGACTCGGCTGGACGAGATCGCGTCCCCCAGATGGACATGAGGTCCGCCTCCGTGAACGGCGGCAGCGGCGGCCATGTCGCCGGCGCGCCCGTCGGCGGCCAGATGGGGAGCAGGCGCGCCTCGACGTCCGGCGTGAGGCGGTAGGAGAGCGGCGACGACCAGTGGTGGACGATGAATAGGGTGTGGCCGATGCTGAACGGGATGTCGTAGCCCACCCAGTCGCCGTCCCGGGAGAACGTCGTGGGCTTGGTCCACGAGATGAGGGTCCCCTGCGCGTCGACGGCGCCGAGGTGGACTGTGGTGTTGGCCGGCGGCCGCCCAGTCCGGTAGAGCGCCGTCAGGTGGGCGGTGGGCACGTCGGCGCCGGCGGTCGCGAAGGCCGTGCCGGCGGTGATCATGTAGGCGGTCTTGGCGGCCCACAGCGCGAGCACCCCCTGCTCTGCTGGCTGGATCGTGATCGGCATGCCGTCGCCGATCAGGATCCCGGGGACCGACGTCTTGAACGCCGCCTCGAGCTCGGACATCCAGCCGCCGTTGCACGACGAGCAGACGTCGTTGACCAGGATGTCGAGCCCGTTCATCGGGCGGGCGACGGTCCCGGCGCCTCGGGTCATCGGGTCGACCCGCACCACGCCGAGCGCGTCGGAGACCCACACCGGGATGGCGTGCTCCCTCGTGATCCGGCCGGGCTGCTCGCAGAAGACGCAGGCGCGCTTGGTCATCGACCGATCCTACGCCCGGGCGCGGGCTCACTCCACGGGGTCGGTCCCGGCGCGACCCTGCCCGCGCTTGCTGCCGAGCCCACGGCTCTACGGTCGGCGCCTACCCAAACCTGGAAGGCCACCATGGACCGCGGGGCCGCGCATCGCCGTGAGTTGCGGCCGCGGGCGGCCGACATCGGCGCCGGTCACGTGGATCGCCGCGTTGGTCAGGAGCCGCACCAGCTCCCGCGCCTGCTCGTCCTCCGTCATTTCGGGCAGGTGGGCGATGCCAAGGCGGAGGTAGGTGTACGTGGACTCGTCGACGGCGTGATCGGACCGCCGAGTAAGCCGTGGCCCAGGCACCTCCGCGACGCGGTAGCCCTCCCGTTCAGACTGGAGTCGGAGCAGCGGGAATGACCGGCGGTCGGCTACACGAACCTCGAGAGATCCCGACGGCAGCTCGGTCAGATGGAACACCGTGCCAACTAGCGCCGCCGCGGCGCGAGCGGAGACCGGTGCGACCGGAGCCCACTCCGCTGGACCTCGCCGAGGCCGCTTGGGGGTGCCCGAGCTCATTCCGGCCAGGAGGCCTGGATCCGTGCCTCCGCCCGGCGCTCCTCCCCTCCGGACGTCGCTACGGCCGACAGCACCGCAGCTTCGATGCCGTGGCTGCGGAAGCGCTCGCCCCGACCCCTCCCAACGTAGAACGGCGTGCCGATCGCCGGGTCGACGAACAGGTAGACGTAGAACGGCGCGTCGGGAGCGCTGATTGCCTCGATCACCAGGCGATTCCGGTCGAGCGTGCGATCGATCACGGTGTCTTCAGGCCCTTTCCGGCCACCACTCCGGTCATACCCGTCAGGGCGTCCTCGAAGGCGCGCGAGACGTCGAACGTGCCCGTTCGCGCGTGGGTCAGCTCGTGGAGCAGTGTCCCGGCGTAGACCTCGATCGAGCCGAGCTGGTCTCGACGGATGACGATCTCACCAGTCTGCTCATGCCATGCCCCGACCACCTCGGCCGCGCCGGTGGCCCCGATGCGCATGGTCTCGCTGATGCGGATCGCCTTGATGCCCGGTGGCCTTCGTCCCTGGAGCTTGATGATCGCCTTCGTCTGGTCATACACCGCGCGCTCGGCTGGCTTGAGATCGTCCGGCTCGACGAAGGCGTACTTGAAGCTCGCGTTCCAGCGCTCCTGGAAGGTCCCGAGGTCCACGATCGGCTCGCCCTTGATGTCGACCGCCTGCGGCAGCTTCCGAGCGAGGTTCTCGGGGACCGAGACGATCCGGTATCCGTCGCCGCGGGCACGATCGATCGCCGCCGGCGCCTCGGCCAACTGCCAGGGCGTGACGAACAAGACCTTCTCGGCGGCGTTCAGGATCTTGCAGGCATGGAGGCCGACATCGAGCCACGCGGTCTCGTCGTGGATCGTTCCCCATTCGTAGCGCGCGAGGTCCTTGGCGAGCCGGTCTGCCACGGCCGGTGACTCGGATGCCAGCAGGATGGCCTTCACCCTGTCCGTGTAGGCCGACCGCCCGACGTTCGTCCGCTCGCGGTTCAGAGCCCGCCGAAGGGCGGCCGTCATCGAGGTGATGTCGTAGCTGAACAGGAAGTTGTCCTCGGCCGCCACGCGCAGCCCGTTCACGTAGATCCGAGCTGGCTGCCTGGCAACCCGCTCGAGCACAGCGCCGGTCTCGGTCCGCTCGAGCACCTTGTCCCCTGCGTAACGCAGGAAGAGGGCCTTGGCCTCGTCGACGTCCTTGTCCTTCAGCCCGGCCAGTGCGACGTCCGTGCCCTTCATCCTCGGATCCGATGATGGGGCGACGACGACGTGGAGGGTGGTGAGGTCCTCGAACCCGTGCTTGGGCAGACGGGCGAGTGTCATGTCGCCGTGGCGCGACCGAATCGTCAGGCCAATCTTCTTGCGGTCGAAGACGGCCAGCGCGTCCTTAAGGCCGATGCCGAACTTGCCGATGACGAGATCCTTGTGCTCGAGCTTCTCGGCGTTCTCGTTCTGGGTCAGATGCTCGTGGCGAAGGCCGCGGCCGAAGTCACGAACGTGCCAAACGCCGAACTCGTCCTTCTCGATCTTGGGCTCCCGTGTCTTGGTCAGGGCGGCCTCGTCAATCGCGTTCGAGATCACCTCGCGGACCGCGTGGGCTGCGGTCCAGTGCTCCAGGACGCGCACGACGTTGAGATCGAAGGCGTTCTCGCTCATGGGGCGGTTACGGTCTGAGAGGGCACTGCCTACGCCCCGCCTGTATCGGAGCGCGCTCGCTCGAACACGCGCGCGAGGTAGTGGTTCATCACCGCGGCCTGGAACGCCTCGTCGTCGAGGATGCGCTTGAAGATGTCCTCGTTGTCGTCCATGCGGCCGACGATGGTCTTGAGGAACTGGGGCTGGAAGACGAGGCGGAAGTTCTCGATCGGGTTGGCCTGCGCCTGGGCGACCAGGTGGTCGTCGGCCATCCACGTCTCCTCGAGCTGGTCGAAGAAGAGCTGGTCGGCGGTGCCCAGCACGGTGCCGAAGCGCTCGTTGAGGACCTCGATGATCGTCGAGAGGTGCGCCCGCTCCTCCGCGACCTGCCGGCCCTTGCCCGAGTAGAGGGACTCGATCGGGCCGTAGCCGCCGTCAGGGGTGATGGACCCCGACCCCGTCTTCTCGATGCGCAGGTGCGTCAGCTCCACCTCGGCGCCCAGATCGAGCCGGCCGCCGCCGTCCGACGGCAGCTCCGACAGCAGCGCCCGCGAGGCGAGGTACAGCGCCTCGAGCCCGACGTCGCCGAACTCGACGACCTGGGAGAGGAACGCGTACGCGCGGACGTAGGCATCGAGGGCGTCGCGGGCCTCGCGCTGCTCCTCGGGCGCGAGGGCCCTGAAGCTCTCGACCGGCGGCGCGAGCAGGGCGTAGACGGCGCCGTGGTCGCCGGGCTTGATGGCCCGGTCGGCGATCAGCGCGGCGACCTGCTGGGCCTCGTCCATGGCGATCACCTGGAGCCCCAGCAGCCGGCCCGCCATGTCGTGGAGGGTGTTGGGGTCCGTCGGCGTGGCGACCGTCGCCTCGTACCAGGGGCGGAAGG
>JBJKRU010000266.1:0-4277 GCA_046704485.1 Candidatus Limnocylindrales bacterium
GGCCCGGCGCGTGGAGCCCCTCCTCCGAGCCGCTGCGCAGCGCCGCTCCTCCCGTCCCCGCCCGACGCCACCTCGGAGCCGCGGTACCCGATGCCCGGAGGCGTCACCGGGTCCCCGGCTCCGAGCGCCCTGCCCGGCGTCGCGCACGAACAACAGCCGGCGCGTGGGGCCGCGGGGTGCGGAGCGGAGGGCGGCCGCTGCCGCCTGGGGCGCGGCGTCGGCGGCGAAGCTGTCCCCGGCAACTTTGTCCAGCGACTTGACAAAGCTGCAAGGTTCCTGCAAGATGGGCGCCGCAGCCCTTGGGGTCGCCGGTGGAGAGGCCCGGTGCCATGGGGAGGGCCTGCGGGAGACGAGGGGATCGTGTCTGAGGACGGGAGGGCGCAGCTCCGCGCGGGCAGCGCGGCGGTGCTGCCCGAGAAGGCGACCCACCGACGCACGCGGGCGTTCAATCAGCAGCTGGTCCTGCGGGCGCTGCACGATCAGAGCCCGCTCTCTCGCGCGGACCTGGCACGGCTCACAGGCCTGACCAGGACGTCGGTCGGTGACCTCGTCGGCAGGCTCATCAGCGACGGGCTGATCGAGGAAGTCGGCCGCGGTCGGTCGACGGGCGGCAAGTCGCCGATCCTGCTGCGCGTCGCCCCGGACGGCCGCCACCTGGTCGGCGTGAACCTCGGAGACGGGGAGTTCAGCGGAGCGGTCGTCAACCTGCGAGGGGAGATCCTCCGCTCGGTGCGGCTGCCCCTGGAGGGACGCGACGGCGGGGCCGCCGTCGATCTCGTCTTCCGCCTCGTCGATGCCCTGCGCGCCGATGACCGGCCCCCCCTCCTCCTGGGCATCGGCATCGGCGCGCCGGGCATCATCGACACGGGGACGGGGACCGTGCGGTGGGCGGTCAACCTCAACTGGGCGGAGCTCCGCCTCGGACCGCTGCTAGAGCAGCGGTACGGGCTGCCGGTCGTGGTCGCCAATGACAGCCACGCTGCTGCCGTCGCGGAGCTCACGTTCTTCCGCCGCCCTCGCCCCAGGAACCTGGTGGTGGTCAAGGTGGGCCGCGGCGTCGGCGCCGGCATCATCCTCAACGGCCAGCTGTTCCAGGGCGACGGCTACGGCGCGGGCGAGGTCGGTCACGTCTCGATCCCCGGCGCCACGGCACCCTGTCGCTGCGGGCGGGCGGGCTGCCTCGAGACGCTGACCAGCGTCCGCGCCATGGTCGAAGCCGCAGCCGCCGTCGAGCCGTCGATCGTCGACGAGGCGGGCCTCGTGGCCGCGTTCCGGGCAGGCGCGCCAGAGGTCCGACGCGTCGTCCTCGACGGGGCGCACCAGCTCGGGGTGGGAGTCGGCTGGCTGATCGGCGCGCTCAATGTGCGACACGTGCTCGTCGTGGGGCCGGTGGCGGGGCTCGGCGACGACTGGATCCACGAGGTGCGGACGTCCGCCCGCGCCAGCGCCCCTGCCCTCCTCGCGCGCGACGCGCAGATCGAGTTCGGCCACGCGAACGACGACGTGGTGGTGCTGGGCGCGTCGGCGCTGCTCATGGAGCAGCAGCTCGGCCTGGGGCTGGTGCGATGACCGCGGCCGTGGAAAGCCCGTGTGGCGACAACCTCGTCGCGGGCGTCGACGTCGGCGGCACCAAGGTGTCGGTGGTCGTGACTGATGACCGTGACCGCGTCCTCTACGAGCACGTCGTGCCGACGGACAGGGCATCGATCGTCGGCCAGATCGCCAGCCTGGTGGACGGCGCCCGGCGCGAGCTGCGGCAGGATCTCGCGGCCGTCGGCGTCGCGGTTCCGGGCCACGTCGACCCGGCCGACGGATCGGTCAGCATGGCCGTCAACCTCGACATCACGCACCTGCCGCTCGGGCCGGAGCTGCAGGCCGCGCTGGGCGTGCCGGTCTTCGTCGAGCACGATGCGCGCGCCGCGGCCGTCTGGCTGAGCGGACACCGCGGCGATGGTCTCGCGTCGTCTCCTGCGAGCGTCGCCTTCCTCGCCGTCGGGACCGGCATCTCGGCGGGCATCGTGCTCGACGGGGAGCCGCTGCGGGGCGACAACGGATTCGCTGGCGAGGTGGGCCACCTGGCCGCCGAGCCGGACGGGGTCATCTGCGCCTGCGGCCTCCGGGGCTGCCTCGAGACGGTGGCCGCGGGCCCGGCGATCCGCCGCCAGGCCCAGGCTGCGGTCGCGGCCGGCCGCGCCACGGTGCTGTCCTCCGATTCGAGCGCGGCGGACGTCTTCCGTGCCAGCGCCGACGGCGACACGGTCGCTGTGGAGATCACCGACCGCGTGGCCGAGCACTTGCTGAGGACGATCCGGTCCCTGGTCCTGACCCTGGGTGTCAGGCGGGTCGTCATCGGCGGCGGCGTCGCGGCCGCCGGGCCCGCGCTGCTCGAGCCGATCCAGTCGCGAATCGCCCGCGATCGGGCAGCCTCGCCGCTGCTCGAGACGGCCCTCGACGACGCCACCGTGCAACTGCTGACGCCAACTGAAGAACCGTCTGCGCGGGGAGCGGCGACCATCGCCCGCCGTCGCGTCGGGACCACTGAGCGAAAGGGGGTGGGCGCGCGCTGAGCGAGACGGCGGCCCCCTGCCGGGACGGCAGCCCATGCCGGTCCCCAGGGTGGCCACGGCAGGCCCACCGTTGTGGGAGCACTGAGGAGGTCCAGGAGGAATTCATGGCCAAGACACTACGGAAGACGGCATCGCTCGCGGTCGCCGTGATGCTGCTGGTCGGCGCGTGCGGAAGCAGCACGACGTCGCCCTCACCGGCTGCGACGGCCTCGGCCGAGGCGACGGCCCCCGCGGCGTCGGCAGCGGCGCCGAGCGAATCGGCCGCGGCGACCGCGGAGCCCTCGGCGCCGCCGGCAGCGGCAGTGCCCACCGTCCCGACCGGCTACACGGAGCTGGACAAGGCACTCGGCTCTGACCAGCCCTACGCGGGCAAGACGGTTGACATCCAGGTCCAGTGGACCGGCGGCGAGCTGGCGAACTTCCAGGCCTCGCTGGCCGACTTCGCCAAGGCCACCGGCATCACCATCCAGGTCGACAGCGTCCCGTCCAGCCACGAGACGGTTCTGAAGAGCCGGATCGAGGGCGGCTCGCCGCCCGACATCGCGCAGCTCGCGCAGCCGACCCCGATCCTCGCCTACGCGGCCGAGGGCAAGGTCGTCGACGTGGCCACCATCATGGACGCCCAGAAGCTCAGCAGCGAGCACCCGGCCACCATCGGCCTGGTCACGCAGGGCAGCAAGATCTGGGGCATCCCCTACAAGGCCGACGTGAAGTCGGTCATCTGGTACCCGATCAAGGCCTTCCAGGCCAAGGGCTACCAGGTCCCCACCACCTGGGACCAGCTCATCGCCCTCTCTGACAAGATCGTCGCCGATGGCTCGAACCCGTGGTGCATCAGCGCCGGCGGCCCCGGCGACGCCACCGGCTGGCAGATCACCGACTGGGTCGAGGAGGTCGTCCTCAAGACCAAGGGCCTCCAGTACTACAACGACTGGATCAGCCACAAGGTCACCTTCGAGGACCCGGGCATCAAGGCCGCGTTCGACCAGTACGTGGGCAAGATCTTCTTCTCGCCCAACTACGTCTACGGTGGCCCGCAGGCGATCATCAACACCGACCAGAAGACGGTCATGGACCCGATGTTCAACCAGGACCTCGCGGCACCGCAGTGCTGGATGCAGAAGGTCCCGACGTGGTACGGCCCTGACTTCTTCCCGGACCAGCGCGCCAACGGCACGCCGTCCAAGTACATCGTCGGCCAGGACGTCGGCCTCATGGCGTTCCCGACGATCGACCCCAGCCAGAACAATGCCGAGGGCTCGGCCGACACCATGATGGTGCTCAATGACCGGCCCGAGGTCCGCGCGGTCGCCCAGTTCCTCGCCACCCCGCAGGGCATCCAGCGGTGGATCGAGGCCGGCAGCGCCATCTCGACCAACACCACCACCCCAGACGCCTGGTACGCCGGCTCCTACAAGCTGCAGGTCGCGTCCAGCATCGTCAACAAGGCCGCGGGCATCGGCTTCGACGCCTCCGACCTGATGCCCGGCGCCGTCGGCGCGGGCACGTTCTGGACCCAGTCCGTCGACTGGGTGAACAACAACGGCCAGAACACCGATGCCGTCCTGAAGGCCATCGACGACAGCTGGCCGAAGTAGCCTCCCGCAGCGAGTCCGCGGGGCGCCTCACCGCCGGGTAGGCGCCCCGCCCCCAATCACGGAGGAGGGCGATGACAGCCAGCGCGCAACCGGCCAGCAGAGCGCTCCCGCG
>JBJKRU010000267.1:0-7083 GCA_046704485.1 Candidatus Limnocylindrales bacterium
TCGCCCTCGTCGAGGGTCTCGTGATCGTGGTTGCGGCGGTCCTCATCGGGCACTGTCTTGGCGTCGCCGCCGTCACCGCCCTCGACGTGGCCGGCCCGCTCGCCGCGATCAGCCTCACCCTCGCGCCACGCGTGACCGCGGAGAGCTACCTCGCCGCGGCCGCCATCGGCCTCGTCTGCGTGGCGCTGCTCGTGCTCCCCGCCGCCCTCTCCGCCCGCAGCCTCGCCGCCGAGCAGCGGGGCTCCTCACGCCAGGAGACGCGGCCATTCGCTCAGCGCGTCGGCCTCGACGTGGCGATGCTGGCGGTCGCCGGCATCGCCCTCTGGCAGTTGCGCCTCTACGGCGCGCCGCTGTCCCGGACCGTGCACGGCGACCTCGGCATCGATCCCCTGCTCGTGGCAGCGCCGGCCATCAGCATGCTCGCCGGCGGGGTGGTGGCCCTGCGCCTGCTGCCGCTGGCCGCCCGGGCGATCGCGTGGACGGTGGCGCAGCGACGCGGTCTGGTGGCCGCGCTCGGCACCCGGGAGCTCGCCCGGCGACCAGTGCGCTACACGCGCTCGATCCTCCTGCTGATGATCGCCATCTCGATCGGCGTGTTCGCCGTCTCGTACGGCTCGACCTGGACCGCCTCCCAGCGCGACCAGGCCGACTACCAGGCGGGGGCGGACGTGCGGGTCGTACCCGACCAGGCGGGCAACGGCCCGCCCACGTGGGCGCTGCCGAGCGCGTACGCGCAGCTCGACGGGGTCCGGTCGGTGTCTCCGGTCGAGCGAATTGAGGACGGGGTCTCGGTGGCCTCCGGCTCCGCGGACCTGCTGGCGGTCGACGCCGACACGGCGGCCGGCGTTGTGCTCCTGCGCCCGGATATGGCGTCGGTCCCGCTCGGGGACCTGATGGCGGCCCTGCGCGCCGGACGGCCCGACCCCGGCATGGCACGGCTCCCCGCTGGCACGGCGTATCTGCAGGTCACACCGCGGCTCAGCATCGCCGCGATCGACCAACTCCACTTCGGGATCGGGCAGAGCCTCTCGAGCGCGAACAGCGCCGAGCCGCCGACACCGCTGAACCCCGCCACGATCACCGGGGTGCGCGTGGGCGCGAGTGCGATTCTGCGTGACGCCCTCGGGCTCCTCACCCGCATCGACTCGCCCGCGGTCACCATGACGGGCGTGTCGCCCACCATCACGCTGCCCCTCGCGGCCGTTGCCGCAGGCGGGACTGGGGCCGGTGCCGCGGATGCCGAAGCCGGCGGCGCCGGTGCCGGCCCCACGAACCCCGTCGCGTTCGACGGCCCCCTGGATCTCGCCGCCCTGGGGGTCGACCTCTGGCTGCCGGACGACACGCTGATGACCGACGGGTCCCTGGGGCTGGCCTCGGTCGCCGCGGGCCCAACGCCTGACGGCCCGTGGACCGACCTGCCGGTGACCGCGAGCCGCTGGGGCGCGAGCCTCGCCGAGGGCGCCCAGGTCGCGGATCACCTGCCGGCGGGAGCGATCCAGGGTACGTTCGCGCACATCGCGAACGCCGATGAACGCATGGTCGTGTTCGGCAACGGCACCCGTCTGCGGGCGGCGAGGCTGACGTTCGTGCCTGCTGCGCTCGCCGCCGGCCGACAGGTCGTCCCGGTCATCGTCAACCGCGCGTTCCTCGCGGCCACCGCCACGGCGCCAGGCGACACGATCGATGGCACCCTCGACGGCAGCGCGGCCACCCTCAAGGTTTCCGGCGTCGTGGACGCGTTCCCCACCACCGACCCGGGCAAGCCACTGGTGGTCCTCGACGAGTCGACCCTCGGCCTTCTGCGGCTCGCCAGGACGAGCGAGCCGCGCAACCCGGACGAATGGTGGATCGCGGCCGCGAGCGGCCGCTCCGACGCGCTGGCCGCCGTCCTTCGCGGCAACCCATTCAACAGCACCCAAGTCGTGACCGCGACCGACCTGGCCGCGGGCTTCAGCACCGACCCGGTCGCGATCGGCACCATCGGCGCGCTCGCGATCGGGTTCGTCGCCACCGGCCTCCTCGCCGTCCTGGGCCTGATCGTGAGCACGGCGGTCTCGGCGCGCGAGCGTCGGACGGAGTTCGCGCTGCTTCGCGCCCTCGGCCTCTCCGGCGAGCAGTTGTCGAGCTGGCTGTGGCTCGAGAGCGGGGGCCTGGCCCTGTCGAGCCTGCTCGCGGGGACGGCCCTCGGCCTCCTCGTCGCATGGCTGGTCCTGCCCTTCGTGACGACGACTCAGGCGGCCGTCACCCCGGTGCCGCCCGTGATCATCCAGGTGCCTTGGGGCCAGGTCCTTGAGCTCGACGCCGCGTGCGCGCTGGCCGTGGCGGGTGCACTCCTGGTGATCGGCCGCCTGCTGGGTCGGCTCGGACTGGCCAACGTGCTCCGCACGGGGGAGGAGTGAGCGTGCGGGCCGCCCGGGAGCAGTACGGGCCGAGCCGCCGGCTGCAGCTGTTGGCGATGGTGCCCGCGGCAGGCCTGCTCCTCCGCCGGCTCCGCAGCGAGGGCGGGCTCACGGCGCTCCTTTTCGTCGTCGTCGCCGCGACCTCCTTCCTGTTCGCGGCCGCCCCGCGGATGTTCAACCGGGCCGCCGACAACGGCCTGACGGCCGTCGTCCAGGCTGCCACGCCGGTCGAGCGGAACGTGACCCTGGCCGAGGTGGCGACGAGCGCCACGCGCATCGGGACGACCGTTGCCGCCGTCCGCGCCGAGGGGGACCGGCTGGCCGCCGAGCTCCCGCCCGAGGTCACGGCTCTCGTCTCGGAGCGGTCGGTGCGGATCACCTCCGTCCTGTTCGCCGTGACGCACCCGCCGAGCTATGAGACCTCGATCGCGCTGCGCTACCAGGACGGGCTCGCCCAGGCGACCCGCCTCGTGGCGGGCCGCTGGCCGGTCAGCACGGGCGCCGTCCTCCCCAGCCCGCACTGGTCCCCCCCATCGTCCGCCGAAAGCCCCTCGACCCAGCCTCCGGTGCGCTTCGAGGTGGCCGTCTCGGCGGAGGCCGCGGCGGCGACCGGCCTGACGGTGGGCGACCGGCTGGCGGTCACGCTGGACACGTCGGATCCGATGCTCAGCTCCGCCTACCTCAGGATCGCCCCCACCGAGCTCGACGTGGTCGGCCTGTTCGAACCGCTCCACCCAACCTCGGCGTACTGGGCCGCCGACGGCAGCCTGCTCGACGCCAAGCAGGTGGGAACCGAGACGCACCCGAGCGCCCAGGTCACGGCGGCCATCTCCGCCGACGCCTATCCGGGCCTCGCCGCGAGCCGCCTGTCGCTCCACGACGAGTGGCAGTTCACGATCGACCCGCGGCGCCTGGATGCGGGGCAGCTCGACGCGCTCCGCAATGAGCTGAGGCGCCCGCCCTTCGGAACGGGCTCGGAGCTGGGCCTCCCCGACACCCCCGTGATGCGCACCGGCCTCCCGGCGATCCTCGACGCGTACGCGACGATGCTCAACCGGGCGGCGTCGCTGCTCTTGCTCGCCGCCATCGGGCCGCTCGCCCTCGCCGGTGCCGTCCTCGCCATGCTCGCCATCCTGGCCGTCACGCGGCGCCGCGCCAACGAGGCCCTCGCGCGGGGCCGAGGGGCCTCCGGCGCGCAGGTGCTGGCCATCGAGCTCCTCGAAGGCGTCCTGGTGGCCGGCCTCGCCGGCGCCGCCGGCCTGCTCGCCGCGGTGCTGGCGGTCCCCGCCCGGGCGACCGTCCTCTCGCCGCTCCTGGCGCTCGCGATCGGCGGCGGCACGGTGGCGCTTCTCGCGGGGACGAGCTGGACGCTGGCGTGGCGCGCGCTCGACGGCGATAGCGGTGATGCGCCGCAGACGCGGCGCTCGGCGTCGCGGCGGCTGGTCATCGAGCTGACGGTGGTGGTCGTCGCCGCCGCCGGGGCGCTGCTCATCCGCGAGCGAGGGCTGGCCGTCCCGGGCGACGGCGGGGCGAGGGCGGTCAGCGCGACGGCGGTCAGCGCGACGGCTGTCAACCCGCTGCTGCCCGCCATCCCGCTGCTGTGCGGCCTGGCCGCGGGCATCGTGGCCGTGCGCCTCTACCCGCTGCCGGTGCGGGCGCTGGGGTGGCTGGCATCCCGGCGCCGCGACCTCGTTCCCGTGCTCGGGCTCCGCTCCATCGGGCGGCACCAGGCCCGCGCCAGCCTCGCGCTGCTCGTGCTCATGATGACCGCGGCCTCCGGCGCGTTCGCATCGGTGGCTGCCACCAGCATCGCCCGGGGACAGGTGGTGGCGTCGTACCGGGACGTGGGCGCCGACTACCGGGTCGAGCGCACCGGAGCCGGCTCGCTGGCCGCGTCGCTGGCCCCGTCCGCGATCACGGGCGTCGAGGCCGTGGCGCAGGGAATCGAGGAGGCCTCGGCACCGTTCAGCAGCCAAGTGGGCCAACGGGCCTCGATCAGCGTGGTGGCGATCGACGCCCAGGCGTACGCGACGGTCGCGGCGGGATCGGCCGACGACCCAGGCTGGCCAGCCGGATTCCTGGCCCCGGCGCCGGCCAGCGGCGCGGCAGCCCCCTCCGCGGCTCCAGGCACCGCGGAGAACCCGATCCCGGCGATCCTCTCCTGGCGGGTGCCCGCCCAGACGCCCTCGATCGGCCCTGGCGCCGCCTTCCACATGGCGGTTCTGGGCCAGGATCTCGTCTTCCGGCTCGTCGAGCAGCGCTCTTCCTTCCCCGGGGTCGGGGACGGCCCGTTCGCGCTCGTGCCGCTGGCCTGGGTGCGGGCCGCGATGGACGCGCCGGACCTGCCGCCCACCGTGCTCTGGCTGCGGGCCGGCCCAACGGCCGAGGCTCCGCTCACGGCCGCCGTCGCGGCCGCCGGGTCCACCCGCCTCGTGTCCCGATACGACGCGCTCGCCGCCCTTCGCGATGCACCCCTCGCGGCCGCCACGGCGACCGGCTTCGACCTGGCGCTGGTGGTCGCCGCCGCGTTCATGGCGATCGCCATCGTCGGCACCGTCGTCCTCTCCGCCGCCCGCAGGAACCAGGACCTCGCCTACCTGCGGACGCTCGGGGTGACCCCGCGCCAGGCACTGGGGCTCACCCTCATCGAGCAGGCGCCGCCGGTGCTGATCGCGCTGGTGCCCGGCCTCGCCCTGGGCGTCGGGGTCGCGGAACTGCTCGAGCCGGGCCTCGGGCTGGCCGCGTTCGAGGGCATCGAGGGCCAGCCCCTCGCGGTGGACCCCTTGTCGCTCCTGGTTCTGGGCGCGGCCCTGCTGGCCCTGGTCGCGGCCGCAGTCGTGATCGGGACGTGGCTCTCGCTCAGCGTCCGGGCGGCGGACGCACTCCGGATCGGCGACCATTGACATGGATGGAGACCGCATGAACCACCCCCCGTCGCGTGAGCCCGCGCCGCAGCGACCGGGCGTGCCGCTCGGCGATGCGGCGCCCGGGGGCAGGGGGCCGCTCGCCGCCACGGTGCCGCCCCGCCATGCCGATCCCGCCGAGGCGCTCATCGTGTGCGACAACCTCGTGCGGATCTACGCGGTCGCCAACCTCGAAGTCGTCGCCCTCCAGGGCCTCGACCTGCTCGTCGAGCGCGGCGAGTTCGTCGCCCTCATCGGCTCGTCGGGCAGCGGCAAGAGCACGCTGCTCAACATCCTCGGCGGGTTCGACGTGCCGACGGCCGGCCGGGCCGTGGTGGCCGGCCACGTGCTCGGCAGCATGGGCCGCCGCGAGCGGACGGCCTACCGGCGGCGCGTCGTGGGCTTCGTCTGGCAGCAGACCGCCCGCAACCTGTTCCCCTACCTGACCGCACGCCAGAATGTCGAGCTCCCGATGACCCTCAACGGCAGCGGCCGCCGACAGCGCACGCAGCGGGCCGGCGCCCTCCTCGAACAGGTCGGGCTGGCGGCGCGCGCCGACCATCGGCCGGAGGCCCTCTCCGGCGGCGAGCAGCAGAGGGTCGCGATCGCCGTCGCGCTCGCGAACGATCCGGCGGTGCTCCTGGCCGACGAGCCGACCGGCGAGCTCGACACCACGAGCGCCCACGAGGTGTTCGACCTCCTACGGACCGTGAACCGCGAGCTCGGGACGACCATCGTGGTCGTGACCCACGACCCGCTCGTGAGCGAGCAGGTGAGCCGCGTGATCGCGATCCGCGACGGGAGGACGAGCAGCGAGACGCTGCGGCGCCACGCGGCCCCCCGGCACGGCGACAGCCACGTCATCAGCGAGGAGTACGCGGTCCTCGACAGGGTTGGCCGCCTGCAGCTGCCGCACAGCCATGTCGAGGCGCTGGGCCTCGAGCGCCGGGTTCGCCTCGCGCTCGAGCCTGACCACATCAGCGTCTGGTCGGACCGAGAGCCTGCGGACGACGAGGCGGCCGAGGAGGTCTCCGACGGCGGCGCCACCGAAGACGACGGGGCTGCGGTCGAGGGCGAGGGAGGCGAGCGATGACCGAGATCCCGCCGACGGCGCCGTCCGTCCCCGCGGCCCGTGTCGCGGACACCGCGCCCATGGTCGAGACGCGCGAGCTCACCCGCGACTACCGCACCCAGGGCGGCACGATCCATGCCCTGCGTGACGTGACGCTCCGGGTGGGGCACGGCCAGCTCGTCGCCATCCGGGGCCGATCCGGATCGGGCAAGACGACCCTCCTCTCGCTGATGGGCGCCCTCGACCGGCCGACCCGTGGCAGCGTCGTGGTCGACGGCCTGCCGGTCACGGAGCTGCCCGAGTCCGCGCTCGTGGGCTTCCGCCGGCGACGCGTCGGGTTCGTCTTCCAGACGTTCGGCCTGCTGCCCATCCTGTCCGCCGCCGAGAACGTCGAGGTCCCCATGCGCCTCGTGCAGGCCGATCCCCGAGAACGCGACCGACGCATCCGCGAGCTGCTCGACCTCGTGGGGCTCAGCGGCCGCGCCGAGCACCGGCCCCACGAGCTGTCGGGAGGGGAGCAGCAGCGCGTCGCCATCGCCCGTGCGCTCGCCAACCGGCCGTCGCTCCTGCTCGCCGACGAGCCCACCGGCCAGCTGGACTCCCTGACCGGGCGCAGCATCATGGCGCTCATCGGGCACCTCGTCCGGAGCGAGGGCGTGACCGCGATCGTGGCCACCCACGACCCGATGCTGATCGACCTCGCCGACCG
>JBJKRU010000268.1:0-3596 GCA_046704485.1 Candidatus Limnocylindrales bacterium
GTCGCCGCCGGAGGAGATCGGCGATATGCGCTTCGGGATCGGGCTGCTCATCCTCGATGGGCTGCTCGTCCGGCGGGTCGGCGTGGCCGGCCGGTTCGGCGCCGAGCTCCTCGGCGACGGCGACCTGACCAACCCCTTCCATCCCCACGACATGGGGACCTCGCTGCCCCGGACGGGCAAGTGGCGGGTGCTCCGCGACTCCCGCCTGGCCATCCTCGACAGTGAATTCGTCCTGCGGGCGAGCCGGTATCCGGAGGTGGTCTCGGCCCTGCTCACCCGGGCGCTGCGCCGCGCCCGGCACATCGCCACCAACATGGCGATCGTCCAGCAGCCGCGGATCGACCTGCGGCTGCACATGCTGTTCTGGGAGCTGGCCGATCGCTGGGGAATCGTCCGCCAGGACGGCATCCATGTGCCGCTGCACCTGACCCACGCCACGCTGTCCGAACTGGTGGCGGCCCGCCGCCCCACCGTGACCAAGGCCCTCGGCGAGCTGTCGGGGCGGGGGGCGGTCAACTGGACCGGAAGCGACTGGCTCCTCCCCGGCGAGCCCCCGTCCGAGCTCGACGACGTCGGCTCGTTGACGATCGCCGGCATCAGCTGAGCGCATCTCGCTCAGCGCTGTAAGACAACGACCTGAGCACTGCCGGACAACTGCTCGGCGCGCCGGTGTGCAAAGCTTCTGCGCGCTTTGGCCAACGTCGTGGGACAACGTATCCGCCGCCGTGAGGATCCTCGCTTCCTGAGGGGCGAGGGTCGCTACGTCGACGACCTGCAGCTACCCGGCGCGCTGCACCTGACTTTCGTGCGCTCCTACATGGCCCACGCCCGCGTCACGGGAGTCGACAAGTCGGCCGCCGAAGCGACCGGCGCCCTGGTCTTCACGCATGCCGACACCGACCTGACCGCGCAACCGGCGCCGCCCATGCTCCAGGTCAGCGAGAGCATGTTCAGGCCGCTGATCGCGAGCGACACGGTTCGCTTCGTGGGCGACATCGTTGCCGTCGTATTGGCGGAGACTCGGGAGGCCAGCGTCGACGCTGCCGAGCTGGTCGAGGTCGAGTACGACCCGCTGCCGGCGGTCACCGACCCGGTCGAGGCAGCCAAGGACGAGGTCCTCCTCTACCCCGACGTGGGCACCAACATCTGCTTCCACAGGCCACTCGACCCCGACGCGGAGCTGTTCGCGTCGAGCGACGTGGTCGTCACGGGACAGCTGATCAGCCAGCGACTCAACGGCCTGCCGATCGAGCCCCGCTCCTCGTTCGCCCAGTTCGGCGAGGACGGGCGGCTCACCCAGTGGATTTCCTCCCAGACGCCCCACCAGGACAAGATGATGCTGGGGATGCTGCTGGGGCTGGACGCCGAACACGTTCGTGTCGTGGCGCCCGACGTCGGCGGCGGGTTCGGCGCCAAGGGCCTCGACGTCGAGGACGTGATCGTCGGATGGATGGCCCGCCACACCGGCAAGCCGGTGCGCTGGACCGAGACGCGCAGCGAGAACATGGTGGCGATGCACCACGGCCGGGCCATGGTGCTCGGCTTCGAGCTGGGCGCGAGCCGGGAGGGCGTGGTCCAGGCGCTGAGGCTCGACATCGTGGCCGATTCGGGCGCCTATCCGACCCTTGGGGCGTTCCTGCCCAACCTGACCGCGCTGATGTCGAGCGGGGTCTACAAGATCCCCAAGATCGAGGTCGAGATCCGCTCGGTGCTGACCAACACCACGCCGGTCGGCCCGGTGCGCGGCGCCGGCCGGCCCGAGGCCACCCAGATGCTCGAGCGGGCGATGGACATGCTGGCCGTCGAGCTCTCGCTCGATCCGGCCGAGGTGCGCCGGCGCAACTTCATCCCCAACGACGCCTTCCCGTACACCACGGCGGCCGGCGCTCCCTATGACATCGGCGACTACGGCGGCGCGCTGGAGCTGGCGCTCGAGCACGCCGGCTACGAGGAGCTGCGGCGCGAGCAGGCCAGCCGCCGCGAGAACGGCGCGACACACCAGCTCGGGATCGGGCTCAGCACCTACGTCGAGGTGACCAACGGGATCTCCGAGGAGGAGTTCGGCGCGGTCGAGATCACCGCAGCCGGCGAGGCGCTCGTGCGCACCGGCTCGTTCTCGCAGGGCCAGGGCCACGAGACCACGTTCGCTCAGATCGTCGCCGAGCGGCTCGGGCTCCCAATCGAGAAGATCACCGTGGTCAAGGGCGACACCGACATCGTCCCGCGGGGAACCGGCACGTACGCCTCGAAGTCGACGCAGATCGGCGGCGTGGCCGCCAGCCAGGCCTCCGAGGAGGTCGTCGAGAAGGGCAAGCGGCTGGCCGCCGCGCAGCTCGAGGCCGATCCGGAAGACATGGTGCTGGACGTCGACGAGGGCCGTTTCCACGTCACCGGCGCGCCGCAGCCGTCGCTCAGCTGGGGCGAACTGGCGTCTCGACTGGATGCCGAGGGACAGCTCGGAGAGCTCAGCGCCGAGGTCGACTTCAAGGCCGGGCAGCCGACGTTCCCGTTCGGCGCCCACGTCGCGGTCGTCGACGTCGACACCGAAACCGGCGCGGTCAGGCTCGAGCGCATCGTCGCGGTCGATGATGCCGGGCGGATCATCAATCCGCTCGTGGCCGAGGGCCAGGGGCACGGCGGCGTGGTGGCGGGCATCGCCCAGGCGCTGTACGAGGAGATGACCTACGACCGCGACGGCAACCCGCAGAACGCAACCCTGGTCACCTACTACATCCCCGCCGCGAGCGAGCTGCCCCCGATCGAGGTGGTCGAGATGCAGACGCCCACGCCGGTCAACCCGCTGGGCGTCAAGGGGATCGGCGAGTCGGGCACGATCGGGGCCACTCCCGCGGTCCACAACGCGGTGATCGACGCGCTGTCGCCCTACGGGATCCGGCACATCGACATGCCGGTCAACGGCGAGAACGTGTGGCGCGCGATCCAGGCCGCGCGCAACGGCGGCAGCTGACCTCGGGAGGCCCGGGGCGGCGCGGCGTAACGCGCCGCGACGGGCGGCAATCAACGGGCATGGAACCGGGGCGGACCGTCGGTGGACGGCCCGCCTCCGGCGCCTCCGTGTGCATGACACGCCACCCACCCCGGCGAAGTAGCCGAGTGGCGCGTGGCGCACACTCCAAGGGCACGTGACGCGCCACCGCCGGAGGTCCGCGGCGCGAGTGGCGCGTCATGCACACGGCGATCGCGGCTGCGCGAGACATCCGTCGCGGACGAGGCGACACCGGGCTGGCCATCGCCGCGCGGCCGCCGGCCCCGTTCTCCGGACCCCGGCCACGATCGTGACCATCGCCGGGTCGACGAATGCACTCCTTGACGAGGTCGCGTCTAGGAGCCGCCGATGAGCACGCCGATCGCGACCACGATCGCGCCGGCGCCGGTGACCACGACCATCGAGTTGCGCAGCGGCACGTGCAGGAAGCGGTAGCGGACCCAGGAGATCACGAACAGCTCGACCACGACCACGCACCCGGCCACGATCAAGGCCGTGTTGACGTTGTGGATCACGAACGGCAGCGAATGGAATACGCCGCCGAATGCCGTCGCCCCGCCCGTGATCGCGCCGCGCACGATGGCCGAGA
>JBJKRU010000269.1:0-2906 GCA_046704485.1 Candidatus Limnocylindrales bacterium
TACAGGCCGGGGTACGGCGCCCCGGGCGGTGGCGGGTTGATCACGTGGTACATCAGCACCGGGACGCTCACCGTCCCCGGTTTGCCGGTGGCCGTGCCGGTGACCGTGGAACGCGGCGTGCCGTGTGCCGCCGGCGCAGCGTGCCCGGTGTGTGAGGAGGCTTTTGCTGTGCCGTGGGCGGCTCCGGTCTGCGCGGCCACCGTCTGGGCAGCCGAGTTCGATGAGTTGCCGCCGTTGCTCGCCGCGAGCGCGATGGCTCCGGCCACGACCACCACCAGCAGGAGCGCCGCGAGGCCGATCAGCCGAGCACGGCGGGCGCGGCGCAGGCGCTCCCGCCGCTCACGTTCGCGCGCCAGCCGCCGCGCGCGGATCTGCTGCTCGTTCATGAGCCCACGAGCGTACCCACCACGAAGGCGAAATACAGGCCGACAAGGATGGCCCCGCCCGTCCGCCGCATCCCGCCCGGGCGTGCGAGTAGCGCCAGCGTGAGGAGGGTGGCGGCGACCAGCCAGCCGAGCTGGAGCCTGCCCAGCGTCGAAATCGCCGCGAACGTGACGAACAGGGAGGGCACGACGACGCCGGCGGCGAGATTGATCGTGTTGCTGTTGAACGTCTCGCCGACGAGCGCGGCACCGCGCCGGGCGAGTCCCAGGCGAATCGCGGTGGCGGCATTCGGGATGCTGGTCAGGGGGGCCAGGATCAGCACGCCGAGCACGGAATTGGAGACGTGCCAGTCGCCGCCCAATACGAGCGCCGTCTCGACCATGCCGGCGCTGCCCGCGACGATCACGGCGACGTCGACCAAGATCAGCCCGAGCAGGTGATGCGTCGGGTTGGTGAAGGTGTCGGGCGGGCGCTCCGGGCCGGGATGCTCGTGGAGGGCGCGGGCGAGTCTCTCCGTGGGCGACCGGGGCCGGTCTCCCAGCCGGTCGAGCAACCGTGCGCCCACGATCACGAGCGTGAGGTAGGGGAGGACGACCAGCAGCGATAGCCCGGCCGCGGCGGCCGGCGGGATCCACGCGAGGAGCAGCGCGCTTGCGAGCAGGGTGACCAGCAGGCCGACCAGTCCCTCGAGCAGCAGCACTTCGCGCGGCAGTCGCACGTGTCCGGCGAGCAGCGCGCTCAGGCCGATCATCGCAGCCAGGTTGAAGCCGTTGGAGCCGACCAGCACCCCGACTCCCACGTCATGGGCACCCTTGGCCAGTGCGAACAGCGCCGAGGAGATCTCGGGTCCGTCGGCCGCCAGCGCGGTGAGCAGTCCGATCAGCGCTTCGGGAAAGCCGAAGCGCACCCCGAGGCGGTCAAGACGGCGGGCGAACAGTTGCGCCGCGGCCAGCGTGACCACGAGCGAGACGACGAAGAGCGGAGCGGCGAGGAGGGCGGGCATCGGGGCGGTCGCGGTCGGCAAGGAGGCGCCGACCAGCCTTCCCGGCCCACCCTGCACGGAACTTACCGGAAGGACTCCGACCCCGTGCGGCGAAACGCAGACCATGCTGCTCAGACGCCGTCCCCCGCAGATCGACAATCGCCCCGTCCGCCCGGCCCAGGGCTTCGAGCATCTGGCCCCCGAAGCGATCCCGGTGCTCAAATGGCTGAAGGCCAACCAGGTCGAGTTCGTGCTCGTCGGGCCGGTGGCCCAGGCAATCCGCACAGGTGCCGGCTCGCCCGGACCGGTGGCGATCGTCCCCGCGCCCTACCGGCGCAACTTCGAGCGCCTGTGGCGCGCACTTGAGGGCGTCCACGCGCGGCCGCGCCCCGATGGTGGCGCCAAGGACGCGCGGGAGGTCCGTCCCGCCAAGATGACGGCGGACACCTATCCCGGCGGCCAGCGCTGGGTGCTCGGCGACGGTCCCCATCACCTGGACGTCGAGGGTCGCCCCACCGGGACGCCCGGGTATCAGGAGCTGCTCTACGAGGCGGGACGCTACGAGCTGACCGCCGGCCTGAACGTCGACGTTGCCTCGGTCGAGGACATCGAGCACTACGACCAGGTCCGCCGCACCGGGGCCTCGCCGGAGGTGCGGATCACGCGCGGCATGCCGCACGAGGTCGAGACGCTGTAGCTGGGTCGTTGTAGCTGGGTCGTCGCTGCCCCCGCGTCGGTCATAACGCTCACCGCTCCTAGTTGCGCCCGGCGCCCCGGACCCGCGCGGCTAGCCTGGACCCATGCCCATTCGCCCGCGCACGGCGGCACTCGGCGCGCTTACGTGCCTGGTCGTCCTCGTATTGGTCTGGCTGGCGGCCTTCCACATCGGCTTCTTCCGCCACGCCGACCAGTCCATCTACCTCCAGTTCGGCAACCTGCGCGGGCACGGCTCGATCGCGAGCGTCGCCACGTTCTTCGTGTCGATGTTCGAGCCGAACCCGTACGTGTACCTGGTGCTGGTGCCCCTGGTCGTTGCCCTGCTGCGGGGACGCCCGCGGGTTGTGCTCGCCGTGGGGGCGATCATCCTCGGTGCGAACGTGACCACCGAACTGGTCAAGCACGTCGTGGCCGCGCCCCGGCCGGCCTCGCTGTTCTCGACGGGAATCTCGCCGCTGCCGCCGGCCTCCTGGCCGAGCGGGCATTCCACGGCTGTGATGTCGCTCGTGCTGGCCTCGGTGCTGGCCGCGCCGGCGCGTCTTCGGCCGGTCGTGGCCGGCCTCGGCGCCTCGCTGGCGATCGCCGTCGGCTACTCGGTGCTGGCCACCGGCATCCACTATCCGAGCGACGTGCTCGGGGGGTTCCTGGTTGCGGCAACCTGGGCGCTGGCCACCGTGGGCGGGCTGCTCGCGCTCGAGCGCCGGCGGCCGACGAGGCGGACGCGCAGCGGTCCGGTGTCGCTGCGGGCGGCGCTGGGGGCTCCGGGCGTGGTGCTCGGCGCCACGGCCGTGATCGGCGCGATTGCCGCGATCAGCCGGCCGCA
>JBJKRU010000270.1:0-3170 GCA_046704485.1 Candidatus Limnocylindrales bacterium
GGTCGTAGCCCTGCTCGATGAGCGCCCAGGCCTTCTTCTCCTCGTTGGCCTTGGAGTCGATGAAGTCGATGACATCCGGATGGTCGACGTCGAGGATGACCATCTTGGCTGCGCGGCGGGTCTTGCCGCCCGACTTGATCACGCCCGCGAACGCGTCGTAGCCGCGCATGAAGCTGACCGGGCCCGAAGCGATGCCGCCGCCCGACATCTTGGCCTTGGAGGAGCGGATCGGGGAGAGGTTCACGCCCGCGCCCGAGCCGTACTTGAACAGCATCGCCTCGGTCTTGGCGAGGTCCATGATGCTGCTCATGTTGTCCTGGACCGAGTTGATGAAGCACGCGGAGCACTGCGGCTTGGCCTCGATCCCCACGTTGAACCAGACCGGCGAGTTGAAGCTCATCTTCTGGTGGACGAGCAGGTGGGTGAGCTCGGCCTGGAACGCGGCGAGGTCCTCGTCGGTGGCGAAGTAGCGGTTGGTCTCCGCCCAGGCGGCGATCGTGTTGACCACGCGGTCGATCAGCTGCTTGACGCTGTGCTCGCGCTCGGGCGTGCCGACGTGGCCGCGGAAGTACTTGGACACGACGACGTTGGTGGCCAGCTGGGACCAGAACGCGGGGACCTCGACGTCCTTCTGCTCGAACACGGTCTTGCCGGTCTCGGAGCTGATCCCCGCGGTCCGGTACTCCCAGATGATCTCGTCGTACGGGTGGACGCCCGGCCGCGTCCACCGGCGCTCGAAGGTGAGTCCGCGCGTGCCCTCCCCGGTGAAGCTGGCGCCGTACGGGCCCCCGAGCCCGCTGCGGGCGGTGCCTCCGGCCACGTGCTTCGTCTTCCTGCCGGCCTTCGCGTCCATCACCGGGACAACCTCATGTGCCTGTGCCATCTGTTCCATCTCCTCCGTCCCCGCCGCCGCGGGACCTCCTTGGCGCCGGCGGTTCCGCTCGAGCCCGGGACGCAGGCCCCGGGTGCCGGCCGGGACCTGATCTGGCGGTGTGGGCTCCAAGCGGGGCGGTCCCACGCTCACGAATGGGGGGTGAGGCGCAGCTGCGAGACCGTCCGCCGGGTCGGGCTGTGCCGGACGGTCTCCGGGCCCGTTCAGCAGCATCTGCTGCGCTCCCGACGGGGCTTTCGACCGTCGTCCGGCGTCAGGGCGACTAGGTGAATCTACGCGTCCGCAAGGCCTGGGTCAAGCCCTGAACCACAAGATGTTGTGGTCCGAGGGCGGTTCCGATCGCAACATGTTGTGCAGGGTCGATCCCAAGCCATCCTGCAGCGATCCACGCACGAGCGGCGGGGATCCACGTTCGCGGAGGTTTCATCCACGGGCTGGGGCGGGGCTTTCCACGGTGACGCCCCCAGTTGTCCACGGCGGTGTCCACCGTCAGTATAGAACGGATGGTCTATATCACCGCCCCGTCCCACCCCGCGAGGAGCATCAGCGCCGTGCGCCGAGGGGGCCGTCCTGTCCGGGGCGGCGCGGCCGCTGGGGGATGTCAGACCGGCGGTGTCGAGCCGCCGCCCCACGAGCTGGGAGGCGGCCGCTCAGCCGGCGCCTAGAGGCCGCTGTAGGAGTGGAGCCCGGTGAACCAGAGCGATCCCGAGTAGGTCACGAGCACCATCGCGAAGCCCACCACCAGCAGCAGGGCGGCCGGCCGGCCGGCCCATCGGCGCTGGTTGCGCGCATGCAGGTAGACCGCGTAGGTGAGCCACGTGACGAGCGCGGAGGTCTCCTTCGGATCCCAGCTCCAGTAGGCGCTCCAGGCGATGGACGCCCACCAGGACCCGAGGACGATCATGGTGGCGAAGATCGGGAACGCGATGATCACGCTCCGGTACGCCACCGCGTCAAGGGTTCGGTGGGACGGCAGCCACGCGAAGCGGTCCTCGGTGCCCTGGGCGAGGTACCCGACGCCGGCCGCGAACGCGGTGGCGAAGATGCCGTAGGAGAGCACGGCCATCCCGACGTGGATCGTGAGCAGCGGCGCGTTCTGGAGGGCCGGCACCAGCGGCTCGACATCGCCCGGCAGCGACGACGCGTAGAGCAGCATCGCCAGCGCGACGCCCACCGGGATGGACCCGATCTGGCGGATCGAGTACCGCTGCGAGAGCAGCAGGTAGCCGCCGAGGATCGAGGTCCCGAAGGCGACGCTGAACTCGTACATGTTCCCGTACGGCCCGCGGCCGACCACGATCGCGCGAGCGATCAAGGAGCCTGCCAGGAGCGCGAACGCGACCGCCGTGCTCACCGTGGCGGCGCGCGTGAGCCCGCTGGGGGAGGACGCCAGGGCGGGCGTGCCCGCCTCCTGCTCGGCCCGCGAGGTGACGAACGATCCCGTCACGCCAGCCGCGGCGAGTGCCGGCTGTCGAGCTGTGGCGGGGCCGAATGCAGCGGCGAGACGCCGGCCGTTGGCGAGCAGCACCGCATGGCCGACGTGCGCGGCGAAGCCGACGGCGGTGACGATGGTGCCGAGGATGAACATCAGCGATGCGGCCTGTGCCATGGTCGATACCCGAGACGCTTGGGCCGCGGCGCTGGAGCGCAGGCGGCGGGGGTGGGGACGCTTGGCCGGACGGTCGCCCGGCGCGGTCTTGGCTAGGCGGCGGCGGCCCCGCCCGAGGGCCGGCTGGCGGCGCCGCTCGAGCGGGTGACGGGCTTGAGGGTGAACGACAGGCCGCAGTTCCCGCACGTGTCGCGGGCGGCGGTGCGGACCAGCCCGCACTTGGGGCAGGCGACCATCAGCGGCTCGCCGGAGACGGAGACCGTGGCTCCAGGCTCGTAGACCATCCGCTCGTCGGGACTGTAGGGCTCGCCGACCGGGTAGACGGGATTGCCGTCCGCGTCGAGCTCGGCCATGCGCCGAGCATCGGCGAACGACACCCGTCGGCGGGGCCGCAGGGCGCCGTAACGGAGCCACGCCAGCGCGAGCAGCGTCAGGAGCGGCCCGACGACGGCGATGACCAGTAGGACCGGGATGATCCCGACCAGGGCGCCCCAGTCCGGCGTCACGAACTGCGACGTGAACTGGAGGAACCCCGTCCAGACCTGGTTCAGCTGATCCGTGATCACCGGCGCATCCTAACAGGACGGGTGGCGAACGGCTGTCGGGCCGCCATGGCGTGCGCCGGGCCTCCGGAATGTCGCGCCCTTCAGGGGTGGCGCGGGTGCCGCC
>JBJKRU010000271.1:0-13611 GCA_046704485.1 Candidatus Limnocylindrales bacterium
GGCGCGCCGCCCTCGTCCCAGGGGCTCGGCATCGCCGAGGCGAGCCACTTCGATCGACATCGTTCCGGCAGCACGTGGGTAGGAGGCTCTGCGAACCAGATGGCCGAAGCGCTCCAGTGGTTCATTCCGATCGCGGGCATCGCCGCGGTCCTGTTCGCGCTGTACCTGGCGCGGGACGTGATGTCCCGCGACAAGGGCCCCCAGTCCATGCAGGACGTGGGGGACATGATCCGCGAGGGCGCGGACGCGTTCATCAAGCGCCAGTACACGACCATCGCGATGCTCGCTCTCGTCGGGGCAGTCGTGATCTTCGCGATCATCTCCCTCGTGGAGACAAAGCAGACGGCTGACGTGCCGTCGCTCGCCGGCGCCCCGATCGGCTTCCTGACGGCGTTCGCCTTCCTGGTCGGCGCGGCCTGCTCGATGGCCTCCGGGATCATCGGCATGACGGTCAGCGTGCGCTCCAACGTGCGAACAGCCGCAGCGGCGCGCCGCAGCCTGGTCGAGGCCGTCCAGGTCGCGATGCGGGGCGGGGCCGTCTCGGGCTTCCTCGTGGTCGCCATGTCGCTCCTCGGCGTGTGGGCGATCTTCAGCACCTACCACAGCCTCGTCGGCGACATCACGATCCAGCAGGCGCCCTTCGTCATCGTCGGCTTCGGCTTCGGCGCGAGCTTCGTCGCCCTGTTCGCCCAGCTGGGCGGCGGCATCTACACCAAGGCGGCGGACGTGGGCTCCGACCTCGTGGGCAAGGTCGAGGCGGGCATCCCGGAGGACGATCCCCGCAACGCGGGCGTGATCGCGGACCTCGTGGGCGACAACGTCGGCGACTGCGCCGGCCGCGGCGCCGACCTGTTCGAGTCGACGGCGGCCGAGAACATCGGCGCCATGATCCTCGGCGTCGCCGTGTACGCCATCGCCAGCGCTGCCGGCTGGCCCCATCCCGAGGCCTGGATCTTCTTCCCGCTCGTCGTGCGCGCCTTCGGCCTGATCGCGACGATCGTCGCGATCCAGTTCTTCATTCGCGGCCGCGAGGATGAGGACCCGATGAACATCCTCAACCGCGGCTACTGGGTCACGACCATCCTGTCCGTCGCCGGGCTGGCGATCACGACCTACTTCATGATGGACAGCGGTGGCGCCGTCTCCAACGGGCTGCCGACCTGGGTCTGGTTCTTCGGCGCCGGCGTCGTCGGCCTGCTGACGTCGGTGGCGTTCGTCTACATCACCCAGTACTACACGGCCGGCTCGTTCCGTCCGGTGCGCGAGATCGCCGAGGCCTCCAAGACCGGTCCGGCCACCAACATCATCAGCGGCACCGCGGTCGGCTTCGAGACCACGGCCATGACCGCGATCTCCATCGGCATCGCCCTCCTTGCGAGCCACTGGCTCGGCTCTCAGGCCGGGCTGACCAATGCCGACGGCAAGAACGTCGGCGGCATCTTCGGCACGGCGGTCGCGACGATGGGCATGCTCATGACGTGCGCCTACGTGCTCGCCATGGACACGTTCGGCCCGATCACCGACAACGCCGGCGGCGTCGCCGAGTTCTCCCGCGCCGAGGCCGGCGCCCGTGAGATCACCGACCGCCTCGACGCGGTGGGCAACACGACCAAGGCCCTGACCAAGGGCTACGCGATCGCGTCGGCCTCGCTGGCCGCGTTCCTCCTCTTCTCGGCCTACATCGACAAGGTCAACCTGATCCTCGGCAACCGCGGCGAGAGCCTCCTGACCTCCGTCAACCTGTCGGACGTCGGCGTGTTCGTGGCCGCGCTGCTCGGCGCGATGCTCGCCTACTTCTTCAGCAGCCTGGCCATCCGGGCCGTGGGCAAGACGGCGCAGTCGATCATCGTCGAGGTGCGCCGCCAGTTCCGCGAGATCCCCGGGATCATGGACTACACGGCCCGGCCCGACTACGCGAGGGTCGTGGACATCACCACCCGCGCCGCGCTGCGCGAGATGGTGGCGCCCGGCCTGGTCGCCGTCGGCACCCCGGTCGTCGTCGGGATCCTGCTCGGCTACCAGGCGGTCGCCGGCCTGCTGATGGTGGGCACCATCGCCGGCGTCCTGCTCGCCACCGTGCTCAACAACGGCGGCGGCGCCTGGGACAACGCGAAGAAGTACATCGAGTCCGGCAACCTCAAGGACGCCGACGGCACCGTCATCGGCAAGAAGACCGATGCGCACGCCGCGGCGGTCGTGGGCGACACGGTTGGCGATCCCTTCAAGGACACCGCCGGCCCGTCGCTCCACGTGCTCGTGAAGCTGCTGGCCACGGTGACGCTCGTCCTCGCACCCCTGTTCATCCGCTAGCTGAGGTTCCAACGGGCGGTCGGCGTTCGCGCCGGCCGCCCGAAGCCGTGGTATGGGTCAGCTGCTCCAAGCGCTCGTGCTGGGCATCGTCCAGGGCCTGACTGAGTTCCTCCCCATCTCGTCCTCCGGCCACCTGATCGTGGTCCCGTACATGGTGGGCTGGAACGACCCGTTCATCACCTCGCTCGGGTTCACCGTGGCGCTGCACGCCGGCACGCTGCTCGCGCTGCTGCTCTACTTCCGCGACGACTGGCTCCGATTGATCCCGGCCGGCCTCGCCGCAGTCCGCGACCGCTCGTTCCGTGGCGACACGGACCGGCGGCTCGCGTGGCTGATCGTTGTGTCCACCATCCCGGCGGGGATCCTCGGCGTCCTGCTCAACGACCCGATCGAGAACGCGATCCGACAGGCCAGCGTCGTGGCCATCCTGCTGATCGTCGCGGCCGGCATCCTGTGGCTCGCCGACCGCTGGATGTCAGGCCGCGTCTCTCTCGAACGGCTGTCGATGCCGGCCGCCCTGGGCATCGGCCTCGCGCAGGCGCTGGCGCTGTTCCCGGGCGTCAGCCGGTCGGGGATCTCGATCTCGGCCGGTCTGTTCGCGGGCATGAACCGCGAGGACGCGGCGCGCTACAGCTTCCTGATGGCCACGCCCGTCACCGCCGGCGCCGTCTTGTACGAGGGGCTCAAGCTGCTCAAGGCGGGCGCGCTGACCACCGAGGCCGGTCCGCTGGTGGTGGGCATCGTGGCGGCGTTCGTGTCGGGTGTCATCGCCATCTCCGCTCTGCTGCGCTATGTCCGGACACGCTCCTACAACGTGTTCGTTGTGTACCGCCTCGTCCTGGCGGGCGCCGTCCTCGCGGTGTTCCTGACCCGCTAGCGGCGGTGAGGCAGCCATGGAGGTGATGAAGCAGCTCCGCCAGCGGGCCATCCGGGACCTGGTGGACCAGCGCTCCATCCGGACGCAGCAGGAGCTCGCGGCCGCCCTCCGCGATCGCGGGTTCCGGACGACGCAGGCGACCATCAGCCGTGACGTGGGCGAGCTGGGCCTGGTGAAGTCCGGCCGCGGCGGCATGCAGGCGTACGCGCTGCCCCCGCGCCTTCGCGAGGCTGACGCGTCGGGCGAGGAGCGGGTGAAGCGGCTCCTCCACGACATGCCCGTGGAGATCCGCGACGCCGGGACCCTCCTTGTCCTCCACACGCTGCCGGGATCAGCGCACCCGCTCGCGGCCGCACTCGACCGCGCGCGCTGGCCCGAGGTGGTGGGCTCGATCGCCGGCGACGACACCGTGTTCGTGGCGTTCAGCGACCGGAGTGGCCTGGCGCGGGTCCGGCACCGCCTGGAGCAGCTGGCCGAGCCGGCTGACTAGGGCAGCGGCGCCCGCGGCCGGGTATCCCCCGGTGCGTGAGCGGGCAGACGCTTTGACGGAAACGCCCCCCGCGGCTACCATTCCGCGCGATCCGTGAACCTCCGCGGCGCGCTTCGCGCCTCGGGGTTCTTTTGTTCAAACCGACCGAGCGGCGGCGCATCCAGCGCCATTCCCGCGCCTCGGGGGTCCTGTCCACGTGAACACGAAGACGACCTACATCAGCCGGGACGGCCTCGACAAGCTCCGGACCGAGCTTGACGAGATGCTGTCCGTCCGACGCCCGGAGATCGCGCTGCGGATCCACGACGCCAAGGAGCATGGCGACCTGTCCGAAAACGCCGAGTACGAGGACGCCAAGAACGAGCAGGCGTTCGTCGAGGGCCGGATCGCGTCGCTGGAGGCGATGATCAAGAACGCCACCCTCATCGAGGAGCACGCCAGCACCGACCACGTCGGCATCGGCTCCACGGTGACCGTGAAGATCGACGGCGAGACCCAGACGTTCATGATCGTCGGGTCGGCCGAGGCCAAGCCCACCGACGGCAGGATCAGCAACGAATCGCCGGTGGGCCGGGCACTCCTCGGCCGCAAGAAGGGCGACAAGGTCGTCGTGAAGGTCCCGGCCGGGGACTTCACGTACACGATCACCAACATCAGCTAGACCGGCGCGTTCGCGTCCCCGAGCGACGCCACGAGAAGGGGAGCCGAGCGTGGACTGGGCGGACGAGCTGGCGGCGAGCGTTGACGGGCCGCAGGTCGTCAACGATTCGAAGACGCCCTCCGGGACCGTCCACGTCGGCAGCCTCCGCGGCCCCGTCATCCTCGACGTCATCACGCGTGCCCTCCGTGCCCGCGGCCTGCCCACGACGCTGCTCTACGGCGTCGACGACCTCGACCCGATGGATGCCCAGGCGCTGCTGTCGCCGGACGCGATCGAGCGCGAGATGGGGCGCCCGCTCGCCCACGTGCCGGACCCGGCGGGCGACTGCCACGCCTCGTACGCGCGCCACTTCGCGGGCATCTTCATCGACACGTTCGCCGGCCTCGGCATCCACCCAGACCGCTACTACTGGATGAGCGACATCTACCCCACGGGGCAGATGGACCCCTACATCCGCACCGCGCTCGACCGCGCGGAGGTGGTCCGCGACGTCTACCGCCGGGTGGCCAACGTGCAGCACCCCGACCACTGGCTGCCGGTGGGCGTGATCTGCCCCAACTGCGGGAAGGTGGGCACGACGATCGCGTCGGACTGGGACGGCGAGACCGTGGCGGTCGCCTGCCGGGTCGACCTCGTCGCCTGGGCCGTCGGCTGCGGCTGGACAGGACGGGTCGCGCCGTTCGGCGGGGCGGCCAAGCTGCCCTGGAACCTGGAGTGGGCGGCGCAGTGGAGCCTGTTCGGCGTCACGATCGAGCCCAACGGCAAGGACCTCGCAACGGCAGGCGGTTCGCGTGACCGATCCAATGCCATCGCCCGCGAGGTCTACGAGCGCGAGCCCCCGCTCAACTTCCCGTACGAGTTCCTCAACATCGGCGGCAAGAAGATGAGCACGTCCAAGGGTCGGGGCGCCGCTGCGCACACGATCACCACGGTCGTGCCGCCCGAGCAGCTGCGGTTCCTGTTCGTCCGCTCACGTCCGGAGAGCGTGATCGAGTTCGATCCCGAGGGCAGCGACGCCATCCCGCGCCTGTTCGACGAGTTCGACCGGCTGGCCGACGCGACGGCCGGCAAGGAGGTCCGCGGCGAGCTGCCGTCCGGCCACGAGAACATCTTCCGCTTCTCGCTCCTCGACGCGGACGCCGACCTGACGGGCGCCGCCGACGCCTACCGGCCGCCGTACGCGCACCTGGCCCTGCTCGTCCAGGTCCCCGGCGTCGACGTCCTCGCCCGAGTCGAGGCGGAGAAGGGTGCGCCGCTCACCGACACCGAGCGGGCCGAGCTCGACACCCGGCTAGCATCGGTCCACCGATGGCTCGAGGCGTACGCGCCAGAGCGGGCCCGCCTCGAGATCCGTCGCGACGGGCTGCCGCCCGAGGCTGATCTCCTGCGGCCCGAGCAGCGCGGCTTCCTGCGGGCGTTGGGCGATGCCGCCCACGGCGACGCCCCTGCCACAGGCGAGCAGTGGCAGGCGGCGATCTTCGCGGTGGCGGCCGATCACGGCATCGACGCCCGCGCCGCCTTCAACGCCATTTACCTCACGTTCCTCGGCCGTGCCAACGGGCCGCGGGCCGGTTGGCTCCTGGCCAGCCTCGAGCGCGACTTCGTGATCGCCCGCCTGGCTGAGGCGGGCGCCGCAGGAGGGGAGGAGGCGACGGCATGAGCGTCGGCGTCCAGCGACTCCGCGACGAGCCGGACCGGATCCGGCAGGGCGCGATCGACAAGCGCGAGGACCCGGGCCTGGTCGACGAGGCGATCGAGATGGACACCCGCCGCCGGCGGCTCCAGGCGGAGTCGGATTCCCTCAAGGCCGAGCGCAATACGGTCAGCAAGCAGGTGGGCGAGGCCATCCGCGCCGGCGCCAAGCCCGACGCCCCTGCGATCGCGGCGCTGCGGGCGAAGAGCACCGCTGCAGGCGACCGCATCACCGAGATCGACGCCGAGCTGGCCGCGACCGAGCAGCAGCTCGAGGACCTGCTGCTGCGCATCCCCAATCCGGCCGATCCTGAGGTGCCGGTGGGCGGCGAGGAGGCCAACGTCACGGTCCGCACGTGGGGCGAGAACGCCACCCGCGTCGTGGCCGCTGCCGACGGCAGCACGTGGGAGCGCCGGCCCCACTGGGAGGTCGGCGAGGCGCTCGACATCATCGACAACCCGCGCGGTGCCAAGATCGCCGGGTCCGGCTTCCCCGTCTACAAGGGCGCGGGCTCGCGGCTCCAGCGCTCCCTGATCATGTGGTTCCTCGACGTCCACACATCCGAGCACGGCTTCACCGAGGTCTGGCCGCCGGCGGTGGTCAACACCGCATCCGCCCGCGGCACTGGCCAGATCCCCGACAAGGAAGACCAGATGTACGTCGTGACCCGCGACGAGCTGTACCTGGTCCCCACTGCCGAGGTCCCGGTCACGAACCTCCACCGTGACGAGATCCTCGATGCCGACCAGCTGCCGATCCGGTATGCCGCCTATACGCCGTGCTTCCGGCGCGAGGCGGGAGCCGCCGGCAAGGACACGCGCGGCATCCTCCGCGTCCACCAGTTCGACAAGGTGGAGATGGTGCTGTTCGAGAAGCCCGAGGACAGCCCGGAGGCCCTCGAGTGGATGACTTCGCGCGCCGAGGTCCTCCTCCAGCGCCTCGGGCTGCCGTACCGCGTCCTGCTCATGAGCACCGGCGAGATGGGCTTCGTCCAGCGGAAGAAGTACGACCTCGAGGTCTGGGCCCCGGCGGTGGAGCGCTGGCTCGAGGTGAGCTCGTGCTCCAACTTCGGCGACTACCAGGCGCGTCGCATGGCGATCAGGTACCGCCCCGAGAAGGGCGCCAAGCCGGAGCTCGTCCACACGCTCAACGGGTCCGGTCTCGCGCTCGCCCGCATCGTCGCGGCGATCCTCGAGGTCTACCAGCAGGCCGACGGGACCGTCCGCGTGCCGGAGGTGCTCCGGCCGTATGTCGGGGCCGATACGATTGGGGCCGCGGCCGGCGCCTGACGATGGCGTCTCGCCCACCGCGGAGGGAACGGAGGGAGTACGCCATGCAGCAGCCGCCCAGCCCGCCGCCGCCGTCCACGCCGCCGCCGTCCACACCGCCGCCGTACGCCCCGACGGCCTCGTGGTCCCCGCCGACCCAGCCGGCAGGCCCCGCGCCCGGCATCCGCTACGCCAGCAGTGGCGCCCGGCTGGTTGCCTACATCGTCGACGGGCTCATCCTGGGCGTCCTCATCTCGCTCTTCTACTTCGTGGGCTTCATCGTGCTGGTGGCCGGCGCCAGCGTGAACGGTTCGGGGAATGCGTCCTTCGGCGCGGGGGTGGCCATCGGGATCGTCGTGATCGTCGTGGGCGTGATCGTCGCGGTGTTCTGGAAGCCGTGGTTCTGGTCGCACGGCGGCCAGACGCCCGGCTACAAGATGCTGGGCATGCGCCTCGTGCGCGCGGTCGACGGTGGGCCTGTGAGCTCCGGGACCGCGATCCTGCGCCTGATCGGCTATGTGGTGAGCGGCATGATCCTCGACCTCGGCTTCATCTGGATCCTGTTCGACTCGCGCCACCAGGGCTGGCACGACAAGATCGCGAGCACTGTGGTGATCCAGAGCTGACGCCCGTCGGCGCGGATCCCGCCGTCCCGCCGTCTGGAGGGCTCGGCGGAATGCTCGGCATCGCGGGGGGTCGCAAGTACGCATCGCGCCCGTCTCTTTCGATCGTCAGGTCTGGGAGGCGAGGCACCCGCGGTCTCGCGCTATGCTCCCCTGCGGAGCGGTGGCCGAGTGGTTGATGGCAGCGGTCTTGAAAACCGCCGGGCGAAAGCCTCGTGAGTTCGAATCTCACCCGCTCCGCCACATCGCGTGTGAGGCTGCACGCTGAGACCGCACCCCCAGCGAGACCGCAGCGGCAACTCGACCGGTGCCGCCGGCCGCGTACCGGTGCCGCCGTCCTTTGAGCTGAGGTCGGATCCGGGCTGCTGACCACCGACCAACTGCCCCCTGACGATTGGCCCATAGCACGGGCCCGCCTGGAGCCACGACGTTGTCTTCGCGCACGTCCCCTCGGCTCGGACGCCGGGGAGCCACAACCATCGCGGTCGTTCGAGACGGGGCCTCTAGGTCCGGGAGCTGCATGAACACGAGAGGGTCCACGGGCGAGGGTCGTCCGGCCTTCGACGACGACTTCCACCAGATGATCGTCGACAACCTCGCCGACGGCGTCTACTACGTCGACCGCGAGCGCAGGATCACCTACTGGAACAGGGGCGCCGAGCGGATCAGCGGCTACGCGGCCGATGCCATGGTGGGCCGTCGCTGCTACGACGACATCCTCGCTCATGTCGACGCCGCGGGTCGCCAGCTCTGCCGCGAGGGCTGCCCGCTCGCCGCGACTCTTGCCGACGCCGGCGTCCGCGAGGCAGAGGTTTGGCTCCGCCATCGCGACGGGCATCGGGTTCCCGTCCGCGTCCGCGTCGCCCCTGTCCGAGCGGCCGACGGGACCGTCGTCGGCGCCGTCGAGGCGTTCGACGACGCCACCCGCCTCCAGGAGGCGCGCGGTCGCGCCCGGGCGGCGGCCCACGATGCGCTGACCGATGAGCTGACAGGGCTGCCGAACCGTCGCCACTTCGACGCTGCCCTGGCTGGTCGGCTCGAGAACTTCGCGCGGTACGGCTGGCCGTTTGCCCTCCTGATCGCGGACATCGACCACTTCAAGCAGATCAACGACGCCTACGGGCACGTCGCAGGCGATGCGGTCCTCCGCGTGGTCGCGGCAACGATTGCCGGCGGGGTCCGCAGCGGCGACCACGTCGCCCGGTGGGGCGGCGAGGAGTTCGTGGTCCTGGCCGAGGGCTGCAGCGCGGCGACCGCTCGGTCGGACGCCGAGCGGGTGCGCCGGCTCGTGGCAAGTGCCACCGTCACGACCGACCTCGGTCCGATCGGCGCCTCGATCAGCGTCGGGGCGACGCTCGCTGTCAGCGGCGACACGCCGGAGAGGATCTTCGAGCGAGCCGACCGAGCCCTCTATCGGGCGAAGAACGGCGGCCGCGACCGCGTGGAGGTCCTCGAGGCCGAACCGTAGACCTCGCGGATTCCGCTGTCGGCGCCCTGCCTCAGCATCTGTCGGCGCGCCCTGCCTCCTCATACGGCTCTTGCGCGTGGGCGGGGCGAGCGTACCGAGGTGCACGGTGCGAACGCACCGGAGGCGCCGCACTGCGAGCACGCGGGCCTCCCGTAGCCGAACTCGGCCGCAGTGAGCTCTGGCGGCGCGAACGTTCCGAGGCGCCGCACGGCGCTCGCCGCGAGCCATGGCGCTCACTCGGCACTCAGGAAGATGTCAGAGACCGGATCGATGATCCACCGCGGTGGACGGCGTCGCGACCGTAATGGGTCGGGCCGGAGGCCGTCAGCGGCGCCCCGTGAACGTCCACGATCAGGCTGGCGCATGGCACGGGCAGGGTGGTTGCGAGGCGGTGTCCCCGAGGTGGATGGCCGAGGCCCTGACCGGGGTGAGCGTGGGCGAGCGTTGAGAAAGGACGCACGATGAAACTGAAGGTGCTGGCCGCGGTCGTCTTGATCGTGATCGGGGTCGGCGCGGCCGGATATGCGGTGGTCGGGCCGAAGCTCGGGGGCTCGTCCGCGCCGCAGTACCTCACCTCCACCGCCGCGACCGGCACGGTGTCGGTGAACGCCGTGGCGACAGGCACCGTGCAGTCGACAACCGCCTACGGCCTCAGCTTCGGTGCTGACCCCGAGATCATCTCGAGCGCCTCGACCACGGCAACATCGTCGGCGACGGCGGCCACCACCTGGGTTGTGCAGACCGTCCCGGTCGCCGTGGGGCAGACCGTGTCCAAGGGCGACGTGCTCGCGACGGCGGACCCGTCAAGCGCGAACGTCGCGGTTGCCGTTGCCAAGGCCAATCTCGCGGCCGCGCAGGCGCAGCTGTCCGTGGACGAGGGCCACCCCTCCGCATCGGTCCTCGCAAGCGCGGAGAACCAGATCAAGTCGGCAACGCTGCAGCTCACGGTCTCCCAGCACAACACGCAGAACTCGATCGCCACGAGTCAGATGAATGTCGAGAAGGCGCAGACGACGCTGGACAACGCGAAGGCAGCGTTGGCGCAGGCGCAGGCTGGCCCGACCGCGGACCAGATCACCCAGGCGCAGGCCTCGCTGGCCAACGCGCAGCTGTCGCTCGTCCAGGCACAGCAGCGGTTGTCATCGCAGCAGGCTTCGGACGCGCAGACGCTCCAGAACGACCAGGCGACGCTCGCCAGCGCGCAGGCGACGCTCGCGAGCGCACAGGCCACCCTGACCGCCGATCAGAGCGCCAGCCCCGCCCCTGATCCCTCGCAGCTCACGCAGGACCAGGCCGCCGTCACCTCCGCCCAGCAGGTGGTGTCGAACGCCCAGAGCAGGTACAACGCCGACGCCCTTTCCGCCCAGAACGCAGAGCAGTCGGCCACCTTGGCGATCACCCAAGCCCAGAACAGCCTCAACTCCGCCCAGGCAACCTACAACACCAACACGACGCCGTCGGCGACGGCCATCCAGAGTGCCCAGCAGCAGCTCGTGTCCGCGGAGCAGGGCCTCGCCTCCGCGAAGCAGAGCCTGGCCGCGGCAAAGACCTCGCAGGCGGACAGCCTTGCGCAGGCGCGGGAGAGCCTGGCGGCCGCCAAGACAAGCGCCGCGACTTCGACTGGGCCACAGTCAGCCGCCACCATCGCGAAGGACAAGGCCAACATCTCATCGGCCCAGCAGACCCTCGCGACCGCGGAGGCGACGGCGGCGCACACCACGCTGACGGCTCCGGCAGACGGCCAGATCGTGGCCGTCAACGTCCAGCCCGGCACGATTGCGCCGACTGGCTGGGCGATCACCATGCAGACCACGGCCCTTGAGGCGACGGCGAGCTTCGCAGAGACCTCGGTGGTCGGGCTGAAGGTGGGTCAGCCGGCGGCGGTCACGGTGACCGCCCCGAATACCGTCGTGCAGGGCACGGTGGCGGCGATCCAGCCGGTCGGGACCAGCTCCGGGTCGAACAGCGTCGTCACCTTCAGCGTCACGGTCTCGCTGGAGAACGCCCCGGCGTCGGTCCTCTCCGGTATGTCGGCCAGCATCGCGGTCACCACAGCAGAGGCGAAGAACGTGGTCACGGTCCCTGCCATCGCGGTGGTGGGCTCGTCGGGCAACTACGAGGTCCGCGTGCTTGACGCCTCGGGCCAGTTGCAGCTCGTGCCGGTCCAGGTCGGCCTCATGAGCACCTCGCTGGCCCAGATCCAGAGCGGCATCACGGCTGGCGAGACGGTGGTGACAGGCACCGTGAGCTCCCTGACGTCTACTTCGACCGGCACCGGCGGCTTCGGTGGCATCGGGGCAGGCGCAGGGGGCGGACCCCAGTTCCGCGAGAACGGCGGCGTGCGAACGGGCGGCTGAGCGGCCCAGCCGTGATCTGCCTGATGACTACTGGAGAACCCGGACCGCACACCATGCGACACGCTTCGACGGCGGGCCGTCTTGCCCGCCAATCCGACGGAAGGATCGGCGAATGAGCCCGAGCGACCTGCTCCGCGTCGCGGTCACCCGCCTTGGCACCGGCAAGCTCCGCACGGGCCTCACCATGCTCGGCGTGATCATCGGCGTCGCTTCTGTGGTGTCGCTGGTGTCGGTGGGCCAGGGGGCGACGTCGGGGATCAACAGCCGACTCGAGGGTCTCGGCACGAACCTGCTGTCGGTGACGCCCGGTGCCACGACCACCAACGGGACCCGCAGCGCCTTCGGGTCTGCCACCACGCTGACCACCGAGGACGCGACCGCCCTGGCCTCGCTGGCGCACGTGGCGGGCGTGGCCCCGGAGAACTCCACCTCGCACCTGATCGCCGTCGGCAGCCAGAACGAGACGACCTCCGTCATCGGGACAACCCCCGACTACCCGCTCGTCTTCGCCTATCAGATGTGGCAGGGATCGTTCCTCACGCAGGCAAGTGTCGACCACTCGCTGCGCGTGGCCGTCCTGGGCAACACGACGGCGACCAACCTGGGCCTCGGCGCGTCGTCGATCGGCAGCACGATCTACATCAGTGGGCTGCCGTTCGAGGTGGTGGGGATCATGCAGCCCAAGGGTGGGCAGGGGTTCGCGAACCCCGATGACGAGGTGCTCATCCCGATCTCCACCGCGCGCGAGCTGTACACGTCAACCGACTCCGTCCGGACGATCGGCGTCAGCGTCGCGACGGCGGCCGAGATGGACTTGGTGACTGCGGAGATCACCGACACGCTCAACCAGCGACACGGCATCAGTTCAAGCGGCACGTCGGACTTCACCGTCACAAGCCAGACCCAGCTCCTGTCGACCGTCAGCTCGGTGACCACGCTGCTGACCGTGCTGCTGGCCGGGATCGCCTCGATATCGCTGCTGGTCGGCGGGATCGGGATCATGAACATCATGCTGGTCTCCGTCCGCGAGCGGATCCGCGAGATCGGCATCCGCAAGGCGATCGGCGCCAAGAGCCGCGACATCCTCTGGCAGTTCCTCATCGAGGCTCTGCTGCTGTCCGTTGCCGGCGGTTTCATCGGGATCCTGGTTGGCGTCGCAACCTCAGCGCTCATCGCCGCGATTGCCGGGTGGGCCTTCACGTTCAGCCTGGTGACGGTCGCCGCGGCCGTGATCTTCTCCCTCATCGTGGGCGTCATCTTCGGAGTCTGGCCGGCCATGCAGGCCGCACGGCTCGATCCCGTCGAGGCCCTCCGCTGGGAATAGAGCGAAGCGTCAATTCAGCACGCCGCGGCGACGCCCCGCGAGCTGCGCGCCCGCAACCTTCCGGGGCGGACTTCTGGAGCGGGAGGCCAACGTCCCGGCTCCAGAGCCGTTGATCGTCGCGCCTCGTCTGGGCCTGGTCGCGCCTCCTCGCCCCCGCGGAGAGTCGCTCGCCCGCGCTGTGAGTCCCTCGCCCCGGCGGGCCACCGCGTGGCCCTTTGGTTCCGCGCCGGGACGCATCCGGCCGCGCCATGGCCCGGACGTTGCGCCCGGCCGCCGCCGCGGATCCCATGGGCCACAGGACGGCCCGCCTCAGCCGCAGCGGAACCACGGGGCCACGACGGGGCCCGGCCCCGATGCCCAGCCGCGCCGGCGAGGTCCTCTCGGCGGCCCGATGCGGGGCCTGCGCCGGCGGGCGGGTCGTGTCCCGTCAAGTGGTGTAAGTCGGCCTCCAGCCTGATCGTCTCTCAGACGGCCATGCCCTCCTTCAGCAGCTCGGCGAGGGTGGTGCCGGGGATGCCGCCCAGGAGCCGGGTCATGGAG
>JBJKRU010000272.1:0-2756 GCA_046704485.1 Candidatus Limnocylindrales bacterium
GGGCGCCTCAAGGCACGGCGAGGGCCAAGGGCAGGGCCAAGAGGTCGAGTGGCGCGTCAGGCTGACCGCACGGCGGGCATCTGCGTCACAGTGCCCGCTGAGCGGGCACGACGCCGAGTGCTGGCCCCTAGTAGATCAGCCTCGTGTCGGACGGGAAGGCGAACGTCAGCGCGTCCGGGGTCAGCTGGACGTCGGGCTGGTAGGACGTCACCACGGCGTCTCGGGTCACCGCGCCGCCCATCGACTCCTCGAGTCGCAGGATCACGCCGTCGCGTCGGTCCACCGCGATGCGGATCGCGAAGTCGGCCCGGTCGCCGATCCGCTCGATGGTCCGCGGGTGCGCGCACTCCAGGACGATCGCCTCGCGCCCCACCACCTCCGTGGTCCCGGTGACCTCGCAGGCGCCGGTGGCCAGCACGTTCTGGCAGTAGCCGGCAGGGTGGATGAAGAGCTCGGGCAGCGACTCCATCGGCAGCTGGGTGACCGGTTCGTAGACCTTGGTCCAGCCCGGCAGCTCGTCCTGGTTCAGCCCGCGAACGCGGTTCCGGACCGGGCGCTGGGTGCCCACGCGTCGGGAGCCCGCGAACGTGCGGACCGTCTCGCCGTCGGAGATCCAGACCTCGTAGCTGCCCCTCAGGCCTTCGGTCGATCCCGAGGTCAGGACCTTCGCCCGCCCGGGGTGCTGCAGCGTCACGTCGCTGACCGCCACTTCACTGCCGCGGGCGGTCGTGGTCCGCTCCTCGACGCGCATCCGCAGCGTGCTGAAACGCCGCTCCGCGTCGCGCATGAACGTGAACAGCGCCGAGACGCTCGGGAGCGCCTCGCTCAGGGCGACGATCTCCGGGCGGGGCGCCTTGTCGGCAGGGACGGGAAGGGAGCCGGCCTGGTCCCAGATGCGAGTCGCAGACATGGGGCGGATTGTAACGGCGCACGCCAGCATGTCGATGGGGCGGCCCAGCTCCGCGCTGGGCAGCCCCCGGATGGCCTCGACCGTGTGCCCGGCCCTCGGCCGACCGAATGGCTGGGTGCCGCCAGGGGACCCGGTCAGCCGCCGGCGCCCCCGCCCTCGAGCCCGGGCTCCGTCATCTTGGCCGGGTCCAGCAGGTCATCGAGCTTGTCGGGCGCGATGCCCTTCTCGAGCGCCAGCTCGCGAATGGTGCGGCCGGTCTTGAAGCCCTCCTTGGCCATGGCCGCGGCGGCGTCGTAGCCGATCTCGGGGGCCAGCGCGGTGGCCAGCATGAGGCCTTGCTCGACGAGCTTCGGCCCGCGCTCGGTGGCCTTGAGGCCCTCGACAAGCTTGACGCGGAAGTTGCGGGCGGACGCGGCGAGCAGCGCGATGGACTCGAGGAGCGCCTGCGTGGTCACCGGGAGCATGACGTTGAGTTCGAGGAAGGACCCGGTCTGCCCGAAGGCCACCGTGGCGTCGTTGCCGATGACGCGGGCGACGACCATCGTGAGGCTCTCCACGATGACCGGGTTCACCTTGCCCGGCATGATGGAGCTGCCAGGCTGCGTCTCGGGCAGGGCCAGCTCGGCGAGGCCGGCCCGGGGCCCCATGCCCATGAACCGGATGTCAGAGGCGATCTTCCACAAACCGAGCGCGATCGCGCGCAGCCCGCCATGGGCGGCGATGGCCGCGTCGAGCGTGGCCTGGGCGTGGAAGTGGTTCGGCGCCTCGCGCACGAGCAGCCCCGTCATCTCGGACAGGTGGCCGCAGGCGCGCGCAGCGTACTCGGGATGGGCGTTGATGCCGGTGCCCACTGCTGTGCCGCCCAGCGGGACGGTGAGCAGCTCGTCCCGGGCGGCCTGGGCGCGGCGGATCGCCTCCTCGACCTGGCCCGCGTAGCCGGCGAACTCCTGGCCCAGGCGGATGGGCGTGGCGTCCTGGAGGTGCGTCCGGCCCGTCTTGACCACGTCCCAGAACTCGGTGGACTTGGCGGCCAGCGCGCCCTGGAGGTCGATGAGGGCGGGGATCAGCTCCTCCTCGATCGCGACGGCGCCCGAGAGCTGGAGCGCGGTGGGGATGGTGTCGTTCGAGGACTGGCATTTGTTGACGTCGTCGTTCGGGTGGACCTTCGCCCCGCCGAGCCGCTCCGACGCCAGGTGGCTGATCACCTCGTTCATGTTGGTGTTCGTGGAAGTGCCCGAGCCGGTCTGGTAGACGTCGATCGGGAAGTGCTCGTCCCACTTGCCCTCGGCCACCTCGGCCGCCGCCGCCTTGATCGCCTCGCCCTTCGCGGCGTCGATCAGCCCGAGGCCCACGTTGGTCTCGGCGGCGGCGATCTTGACCAGGGCGAGCGCGCGCAGGAAGCGTCGCGGCATCCGCTGGCCGGAGATCGGGAAGTTCAGGACGGCGCGCTGGGTGGAGGCGCCGTACATCGCATCGGCGGGGACCTCCATTTCGCCCATGGAGTCGCGCTCGATGCGGGTTGCCTTGGCAGGTGCAGTCTCGTCGCTCATGCGCCGATGGTAGTGCGGGTTCACACCTGCCGGAACGGGCCGGATGGACGGGCCGCAGGGGGCGCCGTGACGGTTGATCCGCCGCCTGGGCGCCGCGACGGAGCGCCGCGCCTGAGCGCCGGCCGCCAGGGTTGCCGGAGCCCGCCCGATCCGGCCCTGCGGCGAGCTCCGGCGCCGCCGATCCGCGGCGTCGCCGATCCGCGGCGTCGCCGGGTCCTGCCCGCCCAGCGGGCACACCGTTTCACATTCCCGCTGGGCGGGCCAATCGACCCCCGGGGATTTACCCATTAGCCAGT
>JBJKRU010000273.1:0-3606 GCA_046704485.1 Candidatus Limnocylindrales bacterium
CGCCCGGGACGGCTACAAGGTCCAGGTGCTGATCGCCTACGGCCCCGCCTGGTACCGCTGGTACATGCGCCGCCTCGCGGAGCGCCCGGCGAACGTGCTGTTCGCGCTGCGCCAGCTGCTGCCGTAAGGGATCGCTGCCGTAACCGGCGGGCGGCAAGCCGCGTCCCAGCGCCGTGACGGCAGATCGTGAACCCGACCGGGCGCCCCTGACGGCCCTGCGGGGACCCTCTCGCGGCCCCTCCGCCGGGTTGGCGCTGCTCGGCGTGGTGGGGGCCATCGCCGTCGCGGTCGCCCTGGCGCTGGCGGGCGGTCCCGGGCCGGCGCCGTCCCAAGCGGCGGTCGTGTCGGCCGTTCCGTCTGCATCGGCCGCCCCGACGCGGCAGCCCACCGCGCCACCGCCAACGCCGAACGTCTTCCCGGGCCGCTCCACGGCCCGGACCATCGTGGTGCTGCGCGACGTCGCGGACCCGCCTGACACGCTGGCTGCACTCACCGGGTGCTTTGGGAGTGCTCGAACGACGGGCAACCCGCTCTTCCAGGCGATCAAGGCGACCGACGTGGACAGCGTCGCGGAGGCGGCCGGCCGCACCAACGACGGCTGGCTCTTCGTTCCCCCCGGCATCCAGGCCTCCACGCGCGTCTGGCTCGGCGACGACGTGGTCGGCTTGGCCCAGGCCGTCGGTGAGCCCGTGGTGGCCATCGGGACGAAGGGAGAGGTCTGGCTGGGCGGGCCGGCGGGTGCCACCCGCTGGTTCCCGATCGCCACGCCGCACGGACGCACGGCCTGGGTGATGGGCGCCGACGAGGTTGTCGGCACGGGCACGTGCGGGCCGTGGACGGTCCCGTCCTCCGTGGCTGGGCTCCGCTCGGTGACGTGTGCCGGCGTGCTCCCGCCTGCGTGTCTCAACCTGCTGCCCGTGATCGGCCCGGACGCGACGGGTGTCCTGCAGCCGGGCGGCGATCTGGTGGTCGCGGTCCCTCCGTGCATGGATTCGCACAAGTGCTTCGCCCCGCCGCTCACCTTCGTGGGGACGCCGCCGGGCTGGTCTGGATCGACGAACGAGATACGGGCCGTCGGGGCGGACGATTCCACAGGCACGCTGCAGCCGACGCTGGCAGGCAAGCTCCCGGATTACGCTCTCGATGCCCTGGGGCGACCCGCGCTGCCGCTGCCGACGGGCGGCGAGAAGGCGAAGCGCAACACGTGCTCCGAGTCGCTGACCGGTCCGCTGCAAGCGGCGCGCTGGGATCCGCGCGTCGCCTGGGTGGGCGACATGCCGGTCGTCTGGCCCACCGGCACGGTGCTGCGCTTCCTCCCGCTCGCCGAGGTCACCACACCGGGCCAGCCGCTCGGGGCGTTGGCGCTCCAGTTCGACCCGGTCACCCTGCAGGGCATGCTCAGTGCCGACGGCCTATCGTTCGACGCCTGCTCGATGCGCTCGATGCGGGCGGCGCCCGCCGCCGGCTCGTCCGCCGCCTCCGCCTCGCCATCGGGCGTTCCCTGAGCCAGCCCGGCTGGCGCCGCGTCGCGCCGCGTTCCGTCGACCGCTAGTCTGTCTTGCGTGGCGTCAAGGTTCCCGCTCCTCAGCGGCACCGCCCCTGACATCTTGGCCGCGTGGCGCGGCATCGATGCCGGGCGCCCGATCGAGGTTCGCCGCGAGGTGCGGCGGCGTGGGGGCGAGGACTCTGCTGGCCGTGTCGCCGAGCAGCTTCGCGTCGTGGCCGACGCCCTCTCCTCGGTGGTGGCCGCCCTGCCGGCCCACGCCTTCTCGATGCCTGGCGGAGAGGCGGACTGGAACGTCGCCGAGGCGGTCGGCCACACCGCAGAGGCTCGCGCGCAGCTGGTCCTGGCAGCGTCGCTCGCGGCGGCGGGACGCTGGCCGGCCAAGGTTCCTCCCGTGGTGCCGGGCGTTCCCGGCAGGTCGAACGCCGATCGCGACGCCCTGCTCCGCCGGCTCAACGTCAGCCAGCGGATCGTCGAGCGGGCCGCGCGCGCCGTCGCCGGTCATGAACTGGACGCATGCCCGCTCGAGCACCCGCTCGTGGGGCGCCTCCGCTGCGGCGAATGGCTGCTGTTCGCCGGCGTCCACGACCTGATGCACCTCGAGCAGCTCGAGGCCTTGGAGGCGAGCCTGTCGTGACCACGAGACCCGCCCTCGCCGAGTGCTGGGTGTTCCGCGTGCCGCCATCGGGCGGCGTGGAGATCCTGCTCATCCGACGGGCGTCCCACCGGATCTTCCCGGGACTCTGGCAGTGCGTGACCGGTCGCGTGGAGCCAGGCGAGCGAGTCCCACTCGCAGCCCTGCGCGAGGTGCGGGAGGAGACGGGCCTCGGAGAGGCCGAGATCGAGGCGTTCTACGACCTCGACCAGATCGCCCCCCTCTACGACGAGGGCTCCGACGCCGTCGCGTTCTCGGCCATCTTCGCCCTCCGCGTGCGGCCCGGGGCGATGCCGCGCCTGTCCAGCGAGCACGACGCGATGCGCTGGACGCCCGCCGCAGAGGTGCCGGTGGCGGCCGTGTGGCCCTCCTACGCCGAATCCGTCCGCCGCGTGGCCGAAGTGCTCATGGACCCGGAGCGCGAGCGGTGGTTCCGGCTCGATGCCGAGGGGCGCAGGATCGCGCGCAGGCCAGCGGACTAGGTCAGTACACCTCGGGCACGAACGTTTGCTCGTCCATCGGCGGGCGGACGTACCCGCGGTCGGGCTCCCGGGGCGGCAGCGTCATCGGCTCGGGGGTGAGGTCCTCGTACGGGATCAGCGACAGCAGGTGGTGGATCACGTTGAGGCGGGCGCGCTTCTTGTCGTCGCCGTTGACCACGTACCAGGGAGCCTGCTTGATGTCCGTGTGCCGGAACATCTCGTCCTTTGCCATCGAGTACTCGATCCAGCGGGCGCGCGACTGGAGGTCCATCGGCGACAGCTTCCAGCGCTTGGTGGGGTCCTTGAGCCGGGCCTGGAACCGGCGCTCCTGCTCCGCGTCACTGACCGAGAACCAGTACTTCACGAGGACGATGCCGGCCCGAACCAGCATGCGCTCGAACTCGGGGCAGGTCCGGAAGAACTCCTGGACCTCCGCCTCGGAGGCGAAGCCCATCACGCGCTCCACGCCGGCCCGGTTGTACCAGGAGCGGTCGAACAGGACCATCTCGCCCCCAGCGGGGAGGTGCGGCACGTAGCGCTGGAAGTACCACTGCGTCCGCTCGCGCTCAGTGGGGGCCGGCAGGGCCACGACGCGGCAGACGCGAGGATTGAGCGCGAGCGTGATCGTCTTGATCGCGCCGCCCTTGCCGGCGGCGTCGCGTCCCTCGAACAGCACCACGACCTTCAAGGCCCGGACGCGGATCCACTCCTGGAGCTTCGAGAGCTCGACCTGGAGCTTGCCCAGTTCCTCGAGGTACTGCTTGTTGGACATCGGCTTCGCACCGGGGGGCGCGTCGTGCGGCGGCTCGTCCCAGCCGTGAGCCGGGCCCTCGTCTTCGGGCGGGCTGAGCTTGTCGGCCTTGTCCTTGCGCTTCGCCATCGCGCCACCTCGTCACACCGCTGCCGGCCGGCAGACCGCAGCATGACGACCAGTATGGCGTCGGCCGACTGCCGGGTAGACTGTC
>JBJKRU010000274.1:0-28285 GCA_046704485.1 Candidatus Limnocylindrales bacterium
CCTCTGCCGCCGGCACCTCGTCGGAGGCGCAGACCGACTCGACGTCTTCGAGGGTGAACCTGCCCGCGAACACGCACAGGCGGCGCAGGAGCGCCCGCTCGTCCGGTCGCAGCATGTCGTGGCTCCACTCGATGGTGGTGCGCAGCGTCTGGTGGCGCGGGAGCGCGGCGCGGCTGCCGCCAGTGAGCAGGCTGAACCGGTCGTCCAGGCGATCGAGGATCTGCTCCACGGACAGGGCCCGCATCCTCACCGCCGCGAGCTCGATCGCGAGCGGCAAGCCGTCCAGTCGGCGGCACAGGTCCACGACTGCCCCCCGGTTGGTGTCGGTCAGCCCGAACGCGCCCGATGCCGCCGACGCCCGGTCGGCGAACAGCGCGACCGACTCGTTCTGGCGGACCTGGTCGAGCGGCTCGTCGGCCTCCGCGCCAGGCAGCTCGAGCGGCGGAATGGGGAGGACGTGCTCCTCCGGAACGGCCAGTGGCTCGCGGCTGGTCGTGATGACCCGGAGGCCCGGCGCGGCCTTGAGAAGGTCGGTCACGAGCAGTGCCGCCGGTCCGAGCAGGTGCTCGCAGTTGTCCACCACGAGCAGCAGCTCCTTGTCCCGCAGGTAGCTGAGCAGCAGGGCGCGGGGCTCGGTCGCGGACTGGTCGCGCAGGTCGAGGGCCGTCAGGGTGGCTGTGGCGACGAGTCCCTCGTCGCGGACGTCGGCGAGCTCCACGAGCCACGCGCCGTCCCGGAAGCCGCGCCTGAGGTCGGTGCTGGCCCGGACTGCGAGGCGGGTCTTGCCGACCCCGCCAGGGCCGACCAGGCTGACCAGGCGGGCCGTGGCGAGCTTCTTCCTGACCTCCGCCAACTCGCGGCGGCGGCCGATGAAGCTCGTCGCTTCAGATGGGAGATTCCCCGGACGGCGGATGGGCCTCGCCATGGTGAGCGCACGGTACTCCGTGCCCGGTGTGCGGACCCGGTCGATTCGCTACCGGATCACGAATTCCATCGATGTCAGTGCCACTCCGCCCGTCCTAGCGTGGCGGGCACGATGCAGGCCTCGCCCATGCGGGTCTGCCCAGGAACTGGAGACAAGGTGATGAGTAGCAGTCGAAGGCTCGCCGCAGTCGCGGGTGTCCTGTTCATCGTTGCGACGGTCGCCGACATCATCTCGCGCGCGGCGCTCGTGCAGCCGATCCTCGATGCTCCCGACTACCTTGCCAAGGTCTCGGCCAACGAAGGCCAGGTCCTCCTCGGGGCGCTCTTCCTTCTGGTCGGGGCTGTTGCGGCGGCCGGAATCGCCATCGCGATGTACCCGGTGGTGAGGAGGCACGGCGAGGGCCTGGCGCTCGGATCGGTCAGCTTCAGGCTGGTCGAGGGGACGCTCTATCTCGGCATGGTCGTCTGCCTCCTAGCGCTGGTCGCCGTGAGCCGGGAGTCCGCGAGCGCGGGGGCCGCCGCCTCATCGGCCTACGAGGCGGCCGGCGCGCTCGTGATGGCTGGCCGTGACGCGCTGGGCGAGGTGGCCGTGCTGGCCTTCGGCGTCGGGGCGCTCATGTACTACTGGGTCTTCTACCGAACGCGCCTGCTGCCTCGGTGGCTGTCCGCGTGGGGCATCCTGGCCATCCTTTCGGTCATGGCTTCCGGCGTCCTCGTCATCCTCGGGATCGCCGAACCGATGTCGACGACCCAGATCGTCCTGGCGGCGCCCATCGGCCTGCAGGAGATGGTCATGGCAGCATGGCTGATCGCCAAGGGGTTCAGCCCCGGCCCCGTCCCCGCCGACTCTGCCGGCGAGACGTCGAGTTGGCAGGCCGCCGCCTCGGGGTCTGCCGCGTAGGAGCGCGCCTCGAGCGCGGGGGCCAGCGTCGCCGGCGCTGGCCCTCTCGCCGACCCTTGGACGAGCCCCCCTGCCCTGGGCATGAACGGTGCCCCGATCGGCCTCCCCTAGCCCCCGAGCGCCTTGAGCGCGATCGGCAGCCAGCGATGGAGGTCGCGCTGCCAGTAGGGCCAGTTGTGCGTGCCGCTCCCGTAGGCGTCCACGGTCACCGGGATGTGCGCGGCCCCGAGGGCCGTGACGAAAGCCGCGCTCTCGGTCGCGACCTCCGCCTCCTGCGGGTCGGGCTTGGCTCCGCTGGCGTCAAGGGGGCCCTGCCGTCCGTTCCCGTAGGCGACGTAGAGCGCCGTGCCCTGGAGCGCCGCAGGATGATCGGTCGGGTCGTGGGCCACCCACACGTCGGCCTGCGCGGAGCGGCTGCCCCACATGGCGACCGGCGCCCCGATCGACCAGCCCCTGACCGCCTCGGCCGCCGGGTCGAGGACCCCGCTGAAGGATGCCGCGGCGAGGAACATCCCCGGCTCGCGAGCCGCGTACTCCATCGCGCCGTAGCCGCCCATCGACTGGCCGGCGATGACCCGCTCGTCCCCGGCCCGCCAGTTCCGCTCGAGCAGCTGGCGAAGTTCGACGAGGTGGAAGGTCTGCCACGCCGGCGGACCGCCCTTGCCGCCGTTCCACCAGTTCGAGTACCAGCCGCCGCCCGCGTCAGGCAGGACGACGAGCAGGTCCGTCGTGGCGGTGGCCTGCTCGACATCGGTGTTCGACGTCCATTCCGTATGGTCGCCGCCAGCACCACAGAGGAGGTACAGGACGGGCCAGCGGGTGGCGGGCTGCGCGTCGAACTGACTCGGCAGCAGGATCCGGACCGTCACGGTCCAGCCGAGCGGGCCGTGGGCGGTGGCGAACTTGCCGAGGGCCGGGGACACGATCGTCAGGTCCCGCGTCCGGGCGTCCACCGTCGTGACCGCCACGATCCGAGCGCCGTCGTCAGCGGGGATGTCGTAGGACGGCACGAGCGACTCGGTCGGGGTGGCGCTTGGCGACGGCGGCGGCGTCGGCATCGCGGTGGGCGTGGCGGTCGCGGTGGGCTCGGCGACCGCGACCGACGGGACGGCGGTCACGGCGGGCACGGCGGTCACGGCGGGCGACGCGAGGGACGGGGGCGGCGTGGCGCTGGTCGCGCACCCGCCCACCAACCCGACAAGCGCGGCCGCGACGACCAGCCGTCGCGCGCGGGAGCGCTCGAGCAGGTCGGCGAGGGGCAGGTGCTTGCGCCGCATGGCGGCACGGTCGCGCACGGGCTCCGGGACGTCAACCGCAGGACGGCGGGATGGCAGGTGGATCGAGCGCACGGCGCCGATCGTGCTTCCGTGGTCCGGCGTGAAGGTGACGGCGACAAGTTGCGGGCCTCGCAGTTACGAGCGTGGAACGGCCGCCGCGATCGGACACCGATCAGAATGGTCGGTGGCGAGGAGTCGGCCAGGAGTCGGCCCGACGAGACCGACCTCCTCGATTTGCGCCGCGACCTCCGCCCGAGCGCCGGTCCCGGCCATCTCCCCGTCGCTCGCCAGGACCGAACCGCGTCCGGGAGCCGGAGGCCACTGCCGTGCGCATGGGGTCCGCCGACTCGGCCTCGCGTCAGCGCCTTGGCGCGGCGGTGCTGCCCCGCACGACCAATCCGGGCGTGAGCAGAACCTGCCCCGCCTCCTGACGTCCCCGGTCCAGCCGGTCGAGCAGGATGCGGGCCGCCGTTCGGCCGAGGTCGTCCGAGGGGAACCCGATGGTCGTCAGCGGCGGGGTGGCTAGCTCGGCCAGCGACTCGTTGAGCACCGCGACCACCGAGATGTCCGCAGGGACCCTCATCCCCCGAGCGGCCACGGCCCGGAAGAGGCCGACGACCGACTGGTCTTGCGGCGCGATGCACGCCGTGACGCCCGGATGCTGCTCGAGCAGCCGCTCGGCGGCCTCCGCCATCGCCTGGGCGGTTGGACCCCCAACGCTCCGGATCACCGGCAGGCCATGCCGCGCACACGCGGCCCGGTAGCCGTCCGTTGCCCAAGTCGCGAAGCCGTACGTATCGTCGCCCACCACAGGATCGATCGTGAGCAGGCCGATGTTGCGGTGGCCGAGTGCGACGAGGTGCTCGACTGCGAGCTCCATCCCGTGCTCCACGTCCACGTCGGCGAAGCTCAGGCCGGCGTTGTCGGCGCGGCGCCCGACCATCACGAACGGATAGCCGTGATCGCGGAGCAACTCCGGGCGGCGGTCCTCCGTTAGGATCTCGAGCAGGATGATGCCGTCGGCCTGGCGGCTGCGGAAGATGCCGAGGAGCTCGGCGTCGGAGAGCCGGCGCGTGATGATGTTGATCGAGTAGCCGGCATCTTCCACGCCCAGCGCGGCCGACATGACGAGCGGGTACGCGGGCGGGTTGAACTCCTGCGGGACGTGCACCGCGATGAGCCGGGTCCGGCCGGACCGGATCTGGCGCCATGCGTTCTGGGGCGCGAACCCGATCTCCTCCATCACCTGGAGGACGCGCTGCCGCGTCTCATCCGCCACGTCGGGCTTGTTGTTGATGATCCGCGACACGGTGGCGACCGACACACCGCTGGCAGCGGCGATGTCGACGATCGTCGTGTTGGGGACTTTCGATCTCGGGGCCACGCCGGAGTGACTCCTCCTACCTGCACCGACGTCGAGCCGAGGCGCAACCACGGCCGGCCGTCGCCGCGGGGATCACCACTGCACCTGCAACCGCGATCCAGCGTAACAAAGCCGCTGCGGCGCGAGGGAGGAGCCCGCGGTCGCCGCGTCGGCCACCTCGTGGAGCACGACGACGAGCCCGCGCTCGGGCGGCATGCCCCGGTACTCCCCCACCCGCGGCCCGATGGTGAGGGTGCGCGCGGTCTGGTCCCAGGCGAAGTCCACCGTCGCGAAGTCGCCGGCCTCGTAGTCGTAGCCGTCGCCGGCGTCCTCGTACAGGGTGAACGCGCCGTCGCGGCCCGGGTAGACGTGGACCTCGAGCGGTCCGCCGAGCTCCGCGTCCGCGTGATCGCGGTCGGGGCCCATCGGCACGATCGACCCGGCGCGGACGAAGACCGGGATCCGCTCGAGTGAGGCAGCGGCCTCGACTTCCCGGCCGCCAGTGAGCCGCTCGTCGCTCGCGAGATCGAACCACTCGGCGCCCGCCGGCAGGTACACGTGGCGTGTGCGGGGCACACCGTGGAGCCCACGGCCCCCAGGCTCGTGGCCCATCGGTGTCGTGACCGGGCAGACGAGGAATGCAGGCCCGAACATGAACTCGTCAGCGACGGCATGTGTGCGGGCATCTTCCGCGAAGTCGAAGGGCAGGGACCGGAGCATCGTGTAGGCGCGCTGCGTGGTCCAGCCCGCCAGCGAGTAGATGTAGGGCAGCAGGCGGTAGCGCAGGCGCAGCGCGCTCACGAGCGCGTCGTAGACCGGCTCGCCCGGGTCCCCGAAGCGCCAGATCTCGCGCGGCGTGTCGGTGCCGTGGGAGCGCAGCATCGGCAGCCACGCGGCGTACTGGAACCAGCGCAGGTACAGCTCCCGGTAGCCCGGGTCGGCGACGCCGTCGTCGAAGTCGCCGGCCCAGAACCACAGGTCCGGACGCCGGGCCACGAAGTACCCCCCGACGTCGGTCGTCCAGTACGGCATGCCGGTGGAGCAGAAGCTGAGCCCGTCGGCGATCTGCCGGCGGAGCGTGTCCCAGCTCGCGCTGACATCGCCGGACCACGTGACCGTCCCGTAGCGCTGCTGGCCCGGGAACGCTGACCTGGTGAGGTTCAGCACCCGCTTGCCGACGCCCGTGGAGCGCTGGCCGTCGTACATGGCCTGCGCATGGACCAGCGAGTACGCGTTGATCAGGGCGGGATCGAGGAAGCGCTTGGCCTCGCCGGTGTTGATCCGGAGGCGCTCCTCGGGCTCTGGCTTCACGGCGCCCGTCCAGTCCGCCTCGAACGGCTCTGTGCAGTCCGACCACCACGCGTCGATCCCGTGTGAGAACAGGCCCCGGTCCGCTTGGCACCAGTATGTGGCGCGCGCATCTGGGTCGAAGGCGTTGTAGGTTGCCTGGTTGCCCAGCAACTGCCCACGATTCGCGAGCTCCCGCCAGTCATCGCCGCCGGGGCGCATCGTGGGCCAGATGGACACCATGACCCGCACGTCGAGAGCGTGCAGCTCGCGGGTCATGGCGTCCGGGTCCGGGAACCGCGCCGGGTCAAGGGTCTTCTGCCCCCACGCCTCGCCCGTCCAAGACTTCCAGTCGAGCACCACACAGTCCAGCGGGAGCCCGCGGCGGCGGTACTCGCGTGCCACGTCGAGCAGGTCCTCCTGGCACTCATAGCGTTCCTTCGACTGCAGATAGCCGAAGGCCCAGCGCGGGAGCATCGACGCCTCTCCGGTCAGGGCCCGGAACTCGGCCACGACCTCGTCGAAGGAGGAGCCGGCCATGACGTAGTAGTCCAGCTCCTCGACGACGTCACCCCAGAGGTACGACCCGAACGCGTCGTCGTGGAAGGCGACCAGCGATGCGCAGTCGAGGAACACGCCGTAGCCGCGCGTGGACACGACGACCGGCACGGCGACCTTGAGGTTCTGCTGGTAGAGGTACTGGTGCTGGCCGCGGAGGTTGAACATGCCCTCCTCGTGCGACCCGAGGCCGTACAGGGCCTCGCCGTCGGCGAAGCAGAACTCGAGCCTGGCGTGATAGGCCGTCCGGTCGACGACCTGACCGATTTCTGCCACCTCGATGCGCACCCCGTCCACGTTCTCGCGGCTCTCGTGCGCCGTGGACGCGTCGAACTCCGGGCGGAGCACCTCGACCGGCGTCAGGGTCTTGCCGCCGCGGCTGGGCTCCCTCGTCAGCAGCGTCCCGTCCGCCGTCCGGTACGTGAACGCTCCCGTGTCCTTGGTCACCTCGACCGTGATCGCGCCGGTGGCGAGGACGAGCGCGTCCGCGCGATCGGCGACCGTGAACGGAACGGCCGACGCGCCGCGCGCGGCCGGGGCGACCGTGAGGCTCGGCCGCTCGCTGAACATGTCGCCGAGCGTGTATCGCACGCGGACGGTGCGGCTCGTCCGCGGCGTCAGCGCGATCAGGCCGTGATCGGCGTGGAGGACAAGACCGTCGGCGACCACCTCGTGGGACAGGATCTTCATCCCTTCACCGCCCCCGCGGAGACGCCGGACAGGATCCAGCGCTGCGCGACGACGTAGATGAGGATCACCGGCAGGATCGTCAGCACGATGTCGGCCGACACCAGGCTCCAGTCGGACTGGAACTGGCCGAAGAAGCCGTAGACCGCGAGCGTCATCGGCCAGCGGCTGGTGCTGTTCAGGAAGTAGAGCGGCATCAAGAACTCGTTCCAGATGTTGAGGATGCTGAGGATCCCGCTCGTCACGAGCACCGGCGTCAGGATCGGGAGGACGACCGCGAGGAACGTCCGCATCGGCGAGCAGCCGTCGATGAAGGCCGCCTCATCGAGCTCCCTCGGCAGCGTGTCGACGAATGCGTAGATCAGGAACACGCTGAACGGGATCTGGGTCGCCGCGTACAGCAGGATCATCCCGAGCTGCGAATCGATGAGGTGGGCGACCTGCATGACCTTGGTGAGCGTGACGAAGTTGGTGGGGATCGCGATGCCCATGATCAGCAGCAGGTAGATGACCTGGTGACCGCGGGTCCGCCGCCGCGCCAGGACGTAGGCCGCGAGCGCCGAGACCAGGACAGCGAGCGCGGTCCCGCCCAGCGAGTAGAGCACGCTGTTGAAGAAGGCGGTGACCAGCTTGCCCTGGTCGATCACGGTGCCGAAGTTGGCCCACTGGGGGATCGCCGGCAGCTCGACGCCCATCGAGCTGGCCTCAGGTTGTGTCTTGAGGGCGTTGACGAACACCAGGTAGATGGGCACGACGGCGATCAGGCTGCTCCCGCCCGCCGTCAGGTTCAGGATGCCGGTCCGAAGCCCGCGAATCGGATGCATGTCAGGCCGCCTCGCGCGGCTGCATGACCCGGATCACGAAGTAGCTGAGGACCACCATCACCACGAAGAACAGCGTGGAGAGGGCGGTCGCCACGCCGTAGAGGCCGCGCGAGAAGTTGTCGAAGACGATCGTGTAGACGGTCGAGGTCCCGTACTGGCCGTTGGTCAGGACGAAGACCATGTCGAACACCCGCAGGCCGTACAGCAGGTTCAGCACGGTGGTGACTGCCAGCACCGGCATGAGCAGCGGTAGGGTGATGTACCGGAAGGCCTGGCGCCCCGAGGCGCCGTCGATCGAGGCCGCCTCGTAGTACTCGCGGGGGATCGCCAGCACGCCTGCGATCAGGATGACCATGATGTATCCGACACCGCGCCAGGTGTCCACGCCGATAACGGCCCAGATCGTCAGCGTGACGTCGGTGAGCCAGTGCTGGGCGAGGCCCCCGAGCCCTACGAGCGCGAGTGTCGTATTGAGGAGGCCTGTGGACGGATCCAGGATCGACTTGAACACGATGCCCACCACGAGGACGGGCAGCACAGCCGGCAGGTAGATGAGGCCGCGGTGCAGATACGCCAGCCGCCGGATGCCGGACGTCAGCAGGATCGCCAGGCCCAGTGCAATGACGGTCTTGAGGACGGTTGTCGCGACCGTGAACAGCACCGTGTGCTCGATCGCGGCCATGTAGTCCCCGCTCGGGTCGAGGATGGCCCGGAAGTTGTCGAGACCCACCCAGTGGAGGTTCTTCGAGTAGGCGCTCCAGTCAGTGAACGAGAAGCCCAGGCCGAGCACGCTCGGCAGGAGGACGAAGAGGCCGGCTAGCAGGAGCGCGAGACCGGCGAACCACGTGGGATAGGCGTTCTTCAAGGTCGGCTCATTCCAGATGGCAGGTCGTCTGGGGTCAGGCGGGACCGGGCCGCGGCTGGGTTGCCGGACAATCCAGCCGCGCTGCGTTCAGCGCCATGCCGTGCAAGATCGCCCACCGGGCGCGGGAAGGTTGAGGGCTGGGGGCGGGCCGCGTGGCTCGCCTTCCAGCCCTCACGTCTGGGGGCTCGAGTCAGGGCCAGGCCGGGTCGCCTGCTGCCTTCGCGAGCGTGGTGCGCCCAGCGTCGATGCTCTTCAGCATGTCCGTGGCCGTCTTCTGGCCGGTGAACATGTTGACGAGCCACTTGCCCATGTCCATCCACTGCGGGTTGACGTAGTTGACGGCGTCCTGCATCACCAGCGTCTTCGCCGGCGTGTAGGTGGTGAAGAAGGCTGACTGGCTGGCGTCCCACTTCGCCGTGACGCCCGAGAACGGGAGCGTCTCGAAGTCGGGCGTGTTGTTGATCAGCCACTGCAGGTTGTCGGGCTGCATCATGAAGTCGAGCCACTGCTTCGCCTCCGCCACGTGCTGGCTCTTGCTGGAAATCATCCAGGTTGGGCCTGCGGGGTGGGTCGGCTGAAGCTGGTTGTCGAGGATCGGGATCGGGAAGTAGCCGAAGCTGGTGGCCTGGAGGTTCGGGTAGGCCGCGGCGATCTGCGAGCCGCGGGACAGCTCAGAGAGGGTCATCCCGAACGTGCCGCTCGCCATGGCCTTGGAGGTGTCGGCCTCCTTGGCCGACAGCGCGTCCTTGCCGAAGTAGCCCTTCTGGTACAGGTCGTTGATCTGGGTCAGGGCCTTCTCCATCGTTGCGTCGCCGGCGAAGGTCGCCTGGTTCGCGTTGAGCTTGTCGTTCAGTCCGGGCTCAAGCGACTCGATCTGGGCCCCGACTTCCGGGAACCACAGGACGTGGTGCCACCCGTCCGAGATCGGCTCGTAGACCGGCGTGATCCCGTTCTGTGTGAGGGTGTCGCACGCCTTCTCGAACTCATCGAAGGTGGTGGGGACGGCGATGTTGTACTTCGCGAAGAGGTCCTTGTTGTAGACCATCACCCAGTAGTTGGCCGCGACGACGTCCCAGATCTCGGCTCCGTAGAGCTTGCCGTCGAGGGACGACTGGTCGGCGACGACGGGATCCAGCCGGCTGACCCACGACTCCCCGGAGAGGTCGACGGCGTTGTTGGCGGCGTCGTACTGGAGCTTCATGTCCGACTTCCCGGCCTGGCCGAGGAAGAGGTCGATGCCCTCGCCTGAGTTCAGCTTGGTCTTGAGGACGTCGAAGTACTGGGCGGACGGGATGATCTGGAAGTCGAGGTGAATGCCGGTCTGCTCTTCAAACCGCCCCGCGAGGACCTGCTCGGACGACTTGATCCAGTCCTGGCTTGCCAGGACTTCGAGGGTGACGTTCGACTTGCTCGGCGCGGCGCTCGGGCTCTCCGTGGCGGCCGCCACCGACGGCGGCGCCGTCGGCGTTGCCGCTGAGGTCGGCGCGCTCGACGCTTGGGAGGAGCATCCGGCAACGAGCGCGCCGACGATCAGCGCGGAGAGTGCGGCGTTTGCGATTCTGCTCAATGAAACGTGCCGCCTTTCGAACGAGTATGGGGTGGCCGCGAACGTGCCCGTCTTGTCGATGACAGCATCGGATGCTCGATAGGACTACCTCCTCGAACCCGCGAGCCCGGTCCGCTTCTCCCGGTCGAAATCATTCCCGGTATCATTACCGCGCAGTGTACCTCGGAGGTCAAGAGGGAGGGCGCACGGTGGCCGAGGGAGCGCGCACGGTCGAGGCTCCATCGTCTGACAACCCCGCCGCTCAACTCGCCTGTGCGAGGGCGTTCGAGGCGAGCAACACGATCGTCACACTGATCAGCCACGCCTGAGGCCGCGGCAGGACGGGTCGGGGGCCGAGAGGATCAGCTCGCGGACGCGTCGACGGGGCTCGCAGGGCTGGTGGCCCGGGAGGCGCTCGTGAAGGCGACCAGCCCGGCGGCGGCCAGACCGAGCGAGCCGGCGACTGCGTAGATCGCCCGTGGCGACAGCACGACCGCCACCGCACCGCCGAGCAGGAGCGAGGCGCCCTGGGCGCCCCCGAAGATCGCATTGGCCGCGGCGGACACGCGACCGCGTGCGGCGTCGGGCGTCCGCGACATGAGCAGGGTCGACAGGCACGTTCCAGCGTAGCCGTTTCCGACACCGCCGAGCACCGAGAGGGGAACCAGGACCACGACGGTCGGCGCCACCGAGAAGCCGACCGCACCAGCACAGGCAAGGGCCGCCCCGGCAATTGTGGCGCGCACCTGCCCGCGTTCGGCGCCGAGGCGGCCCGCCCCGAGCGACCCCGCCACCATGCCCGCCATCCAAGACGCCTCGGTCACGCCGTACCAGACGCCGCTGGCATGGAGCGTGTCGCGGACCAGGTACACCAGCACGACATCGACCATGCCAACCAGGAAGACGACGACGGCCACGCCGGCGAGAAGCGGAGCGAGGAGCCGATCGGCCTGGATGACGGCGAATCCGTCCCGGACCCGGCCCGGCCCGTCAGCGGTGGGCACCCGCTCCGGCACCCGACGCGTCCGGACGAGGGCCGCGGCGACGGTCACCACCACGAACGTGGCGGCGTCCACGGTGACCGGTACGCCCGAGCCGAACGCCCCGGCCAGCAGCCCCCCGACGGCGGGCGCGGCGACAAGGGCGAGAACGCTCAGGGACTGCTGGGCCGAGATTGCCTTGGCCAGGTGGTCCTCGCCGACCATCCTTGGGATGAGGGCCGACCAGGTGGCACCCGCCACCGACGCGGCTGCGCCCAGCAGGGCGACCAGCAGCACGATCGGCGCCACCGCGTGGACGAAGATGAGCGGGATCGTGGCGGCCACCTCGATCAGGCCACTCCCGACCAGGAGGCGCCTGGAATCATGGGCGTCCACCAGCCGCCCGATCGGCCGGGCCAGCAGCATCTGCGGGATGACACCGGCGGCGAGCAGCAGGGCGACTTCGTACGGCTGGGCACCGTCCTCCTGCAGCCGGAGGGTCAGCGCCACGAGCGCTACCCCGTCGCCGAACGTCGACACCATGCGCCCCACCAGCGCAATCACCAGGTCGCGTCGTCCTCTGCAGTTGTTCAGCATATGTTGAACAGTATTCCCTGAACATCCCGACGTCAAGAGGGGTATCCTGTGACGCGATGCCTGCCGATCCATCGGCCCCTGGCGGTCAGCGCCTGACCGCGCCGACGTCGCGACGCGAGGAGCCACCGGCCCGCCCGGGTCCGGCCCGGGGTGAACACGTGCTGCATGTTCAGGATCCCCGCGACATCCGGGCGCTCGCCCATCCGGCCCGGATGGCGATCATCGACGCGCTGGCATCGGGGGCCGAACTGACGGCAACCGAGTGCGCCGAGCTCACCGGGTTGAGCCCCAGCGCCACGGCGTACCACCTCAAGCTGCTGGAGCGCTACGGCTTCGTCGAGCCCGCCCCCGCCCGGGATGACGGACGCGAGAGGCCGTGGCGGGCGACTGACCGGCGGATGGTCGACATCGACACAACCACGCCGGCCGGCGCAGCCGCCGCGTCGGCGGTGGCGCTCGCCTACATCGACCGCTCCCGGGCGTTGGCGGAGGCGTTCGTGGCAACCGTGCACGAGGAGCCAGACGAGTGGCGGGACGTCGCGTTCCTGGGCAACGCCGACCTCTGGCTGACCGCCGAGGAGACCCGAGACGTGACAGCCGCCCTCCGGTCCATCCTCGAGCCGTACCAGGGCCGAGCCCTCGCTGACCGCCCGGACGGCAGTCGTCGCGTGCGGGTCATGAACATGGCCTTCCCCCACCGAGGGCGCTAGCCGGCGAACTGATCGAGAGGGCCCGCTTGGCAAGGTTGCCCGCCGCGCGGCCCCCGTATCCCGGACGGGTACTTGCCGTAGGGCTCCGGAAAGCTGGTCCGTCTGTCCCTTGCCGCCTCCCCGCAGCCACCGGCATCGTCCAGCGCCGGAGGTGCGGGGTTGGGCGAGGCAGCGCAGCGGGTCACTGATCGACCAGGGGTTGGGCTGGGTCAGGAGAGTAGGCTCGAGCGCCGGGCGCGCAACGAGCTCGTCGCGCTGCTCGCGCTGTTGCTCGTCACGCTTGCCGTCTCGATGGCCAACGGGCAGGACGTCTTCGTCTTCGCCTACATCATGACGGTCGTCGTCGCCGTCGGCGCGCCGCGCCGCCACGGCCGGCCATGGTCGTATATCGGGGTGAAGCGCGGTTTCGCCGAGGATCTCCGACGCGTCTGGCCGCTGTCCGCACTGGTCGCCATCGTCTTCCAGGTCCTGCCGCCGATGGTCGGGATCGCGTTCGCAGCGGGATACGGGCCTGAGCTCCTCTCGCAGATCACGGGACGGCTCCCCGTCGACATCGGCTCGGCGGCGGGCGTGTCCGCGATCACCACCCTGCTCGCGGCGGCCCTTGTGCTCACGCTGATCGAGGAGATCGTGTTCCGGGTCGTCTTCCAGGAGCGGATGAGCTGGTACATCGGGACCCCCGCCGCCATCGTGGTGGCGGCAGTCCTGTTCGGGCTTGCCCATGCGGTCGGGGCGTCCGGCAGCACCCCGGTCGCCGCGCTGGACGTGGGCGGGGTCATGCTCGACGGCGTCTTCTTCGGGCTCGTCTACGCCCGGACGCACAACCTCTGGGTCACATGGGCGACCCACTATGCGGCGGACGTCGTCGGCGTCATCGCCCTCGTCACCGTGCTGAGGACGTTCTAGCGTGCCGCGGAGCGGGCCTGCTGGTTGCCTCCCGTCCAGGGAATCGCCCACAGTGAGGGTGAGATGACCGTCGACTGGCAGACCGTCTCGCCTGTGATCGTCGGGGGCATGACGACCCTGTTGATGTGGCTCGACTGGCTCCTGACGACCCTCCAGGAGCGCGAGATGGCTAGTCACTACGCGGCGCACTACCAGAGCTATCCCGTGCACACGGTCGAAGGCAATCCGCTACTGCAGCAATCGGTGAGGCGGGCCCGTGCCATCGAGCCGAGGCACATCAGCCTCGCAATCGTCCTCGGCCTCGCCGTGGGGTATGTCTCGACCATCCTGGAGGGCACGCCGCGCGAGCTGTTCATCGGGCATGTCTGGGGCCTGTTCCTGCTCGTCGGAACCACCCACCTGAGCAATCTCATCGGCTATCGCGCGAGCCGGCACGGCCTGCACGGCAAGCTGTACCTCCACCAGCGAACCGGGCTCCTGGTGCAGATGGGGCGCTACGCAGCCACGACCCTCTTCGTGGCGCTGCTGGCGATCGCGTCCGCCTCGATCTTCATCGCCGGCGTGGCGCTGGCCGGTGCCACGTCGAGCCTGCGCCAGCTCCTCTGGCTGCGGCGGGTCCCGCCGATCTCGCAGGAGGACCCAGCCCCTCAGGACGTGTCGGCCTCATCGCCGCTCCCGGCTTCCTGACCGGGCTCCGGCGCCACGACCGCGGCCGCGACCGGGGCAGCCTGCCCGGACCGGCTACGGGTGGCGTGCGGACCCGAGGGCGCCGCGGCCGCGCGTCACGGGCGACACGGGGACGACGACGGCGTCTCGCCGCGTCTGCTCCCGCGGCGAAGCGGTCACGCCGGGACCTGCCCAGGGCACGTCCGCTGCCCCGCGACGCGGAGCGGTTGATGCGCCGCGGAAGCCGGGGAGCCCGAGCAGCCCGAGCGGCTCAGCTTCCCCCGCGGTCCGACCGACCACATAGAGGCGCACAGCCCCGAACAGGCTCATCTGCTCCCTCCCGCGGGGGTCGGATTCTGCGCGCTCGGGGCCGCAATGGGAAGCCCCGCAGCCCCGAGCACTGTGGCCAGGGGCCGTGTGGCCGGCATGGCATCGCGGCGCGGCGGCCGCCGGGGGCTCACTTGGCGGCCGTCAGGCCCTTGCGTCCAGCCGCCTCACTCGCCCCGCGTGAGGATGTAGCCGGTCAGATCCTTGGCGTGCGGATCGAGCGCGGTCTCAACCGGCAGAGGAAGCCGGACCTCCTCGTCGCGCGAGAGGCGCACCCAGTCGGCGGCGTCGTGGTTGACGATGAGCACGCCAACCCGGACGCGGTGCAGCTCGGCAGCGGCCGCGTACTCGATCCATGCCTCGGTGAGCGGCACCATCGGCGGACGCCGGCGGATCTGCTGGAGGGGATCGGCGCCCGGCCGGCCGTGAAGATAGCCGTGGACCGTGTACGGTCCGATGCCCACGGTGATGGGGGAGGGGCGGACGCGGGGGCGCCTCGCGGCATTGCCGCGCGGGCCTGCGGCGCGGACCCCGAGCAGCTCGTCACGGTGGACGAGCAGCTCCTTGGCCTCGATGGTGCGCCCATCATCCAGGGTGGCGACGAGGACGTCGTGGAGCAGGTACGAGTCCGTCTCGTTGAGCGCGTCGGAGAGCCGCTCGGCGCCGTGACGCCAGAAGCCGAAGATGCGGCAGTCGGCGGTGTACGCAGCGAACTCGACCTCGGGAAGCGCCGAGGCCTCCGACACGACCGCCTCGAGCATGCCGGGCGCTCCGTCAGCTGGCGCGGGTGCAACCAGGCCGAACCGTGCGCGAAGGGCTCGGATCATCGACTCACCTTGGTTCAGGCTGTCGCGCTCCGGCGGCGCTGGCGGCGGGACGGCGTCGGCCCGACCACCGCGGGCGGCGTGAGCAGCAACGACGGGTCGGGCACCGGGGCGTCGATGGCATACAGGTCGCAGAAGAGCGCCACGAGCTCGGGGTCGAACTGGAGGGTCGCGTGTTCGCGGAGCTCCGCGACGGCCGAGTGATGCCCGATCGACTTGCGGTACGGGCGATCGTGGACCATCGCGTCGTAGGCGTCGGCGATCGCGACGATTCGGGCCCCCAGCGGGATGTCGTTGCCGCGGAGGCCATACGGGTAGCCATGGCCGGAGTAGCGCTCGTGGTGGTGCAGGATGATGGCACCAGCATCCTTGACAGTGGCGACCTGGTCGATGATGACCTGGCCGATCCGGGGATGCTGGACCACGGTCGCCCACTCCTCAGTCGACAATGGCGCGGGCTTCTCGAGGATCTGCTCGGGCACGGCCACCTTGCCGATGTCATGGAGGAGCGCCGCCACTCTGATCCGCTCCACCTCAGTCTCGGGCAGCCCGAGTTCGCGGGCCATCCGGACGGCAATGGCGGCGATGAGCGACGAGGGCTTGCCCGCATAGTGGGGCAGGGGAGAGACGACCGCGGCGATCGCCGCCTCGGCCGCCCGCCGGGCGAGGTCGCCGACCTCGGTTGCCCGGGCTCGGCCCTCGGCCGAGATGGTGGCCCGTGGGATCCTCGCCGTGTCGTCATCCACCTCGGCGAAGACGTACGTCTGGTTCCGCCCGAGCGACTTGGCGGAGTACATCGCGGCGTCGGCGTCGCGAAGCAGCTGGTCGACGCGGAGGGTCTGGCTCTGTCCGCCGGCCACGCCGATCGACACCGTGACCGCGAGCTCCTCACCATCCGCGGCGTTGAAGCGCCGCTTGAGGACGAGGAGGCGGAGCTTCTCTGCGACCGCGGTCGCCTCGTCGACCGAGGTCTCCGGCAGCACGATGACGAACTCCTCGCCGCCGTAGCGCCCAACGAGATCGCTCGTGCGCGTGTGCTCGCGGAATACGGAGGCGACCCCGCGGAGGACGCGGTCGCCGACCTCGTGGCCGTACGTGTCGTTGACGGCCTTGAAGTGATCGATGTCGATGAACGCGATCGAGAGCGGGCGATTGTAGCGGGCGACTCTGTCGAGCTCGGCGAAGAGCTCGGCGAGGAGAGTCGGACGGTTGGCGACCCCCGTGAGCCGATCCGTGGTCGCCGCCTCCTTCGCGGAGGCGAGCGCCTCGGCCTGAGCACCGAGTGCACGGGCGACCGGGGCGAGCATCCCTCGGCTGGCCGTGGCCGGGAGGTCGAGGGCGGAACCGTCGGCCGCGCCCTCGGCCGCCGCCGCAAGCGCGACAACGCGGCGGCGCATCGAGATCACGACCGAGGCGGAGCCGAGCATGCAGCCGAGCACCACCCCGACCAGGACGATCACGAGGTCCAGATCCGGGTCAGGAAGCACGGCCGCACGTCCGGGATCGAATGCCGGGATGCGCACTGGCAGCCATTCCGGGGGGTTGGGCCAGGCGGGGGCGGATCTCACTGCAGCGCAACGGCGCCCACGGGGTGCCACGCCCGCCGATCTCGTGTCTGGCCCGCAGGCCGCGCCGAGCTAGCGCCGGCGCACCGGGGATCTCCCTGTCCTGTCTCATGGAACGCCTCGCCTCGCAGATCCGACCCTTTGCAGCAGGTAGCAAGGCTGACATCCGTCACCCCCTCGCGATACGGGGATGGTGTCCTAGAGGCGAATGGTACGAATGGGCGGTCGGGATCGGGTCTCCCGCTGCCTCACGAGTTGACACATGCCGGGCTTCGGGGCGTTCCCGGTGCCGTCGCAACTCCGCGGGTCACGCTGGCCCCCGAGGGTGTTGATGCCCTGGAAGGCGCTGCCGGCGACCCGCCCCTACTGCCGAGAGTTGGCAGCGGATGGCAGGCCGATGCTGGGCTCCGAGCCGAAGGGGAGATGCGGAGGCATGGTCGGGGCGAGAGGCATTGCCCCGCGACCACCGACCTTCCCGTCACGATACGGCTCGCCGAGCCGCCCGAGCCGAGCGAGTGGCTGCCGAGCGCGTGAGGCGCTGACCAACCCCCTCCCCGTGGCTCGGCCGAGCCCTGATCGCCGACGCCTCAGACCGCCAGTTTAGTGAGATGCTTGACTCTGTGTTGTATAAGTACAACATTCAGTCAGGAATGCACGCCACGAGGATCCATCCATGAGATCAGCGTCCCCGCCCCGTCCATCCCGCATCGACCGGCTGCCCCGATCGTCGCGCAGGATCGTCGCCGTCGCCACCATGCTCGGGTTGCCGGCCATGTTCGCCTGGTCGGCGTTCTGGCAGCGGACGAGTGTGTCACCCGCGCTCTGGGGCCCGGTGACCTTCGCGCTCATCGGCGTCACCCTCGTCGGCGGGTTCGTGCTGTACCGATACGTCCGCGACCGGGCGGACATGCCCGGCCGCAACCTCGACGAGCGTGAGCGGCAGCAGCGCGACCGGGCCTGGATCCTGGCGTACCAGGTCCTCGCCGTGGTCGTCGTCATCCTCGCCGCGGCCGTCGTGATCCCGGTCCTCGGGTTCGGCAACGCCGTCACGATCTCCGCGTCGGCCGCGACGGCGATCGCGCTCTGCCTCGGCGTCCTGCTCCCGCTCCTGCCGGCTGCGACGCTCGCCTGGCTCGAGCCGGATCAAGTCGAGGAGTCCTGATGGCGCGCCCGGAGCGGACCGAGCCCGTCCTGTACAACCGGCTGGCGGTCCTGCGTGCCGAGCGCGACCTGAGCCGTCAGGAGTTGGCCGAGGGCCTCGGCGTGACCTACCAGACGATCGGCTACCTCGAACGCGGCGAGTACAACCCGTCGCTCGACCTGGCGCTTCGAGCCGCGGAGTTCTTCGCCCTCCCCGTCGAGGCCATCTTCAGCCGCCGGCCGTTCGCGCCGATGTCGGCCCAGCTCTACGCCGCGTCGGCACCGCCAGCCGAGGGCGCGCCGTCCACCGCGTCGCGTCCTCGTGGTGACACATGATCGCGATCGTGGAGGAGCACAACCTACTCACGGGCTACCGGTTCGTGATCGTCGAGTACCTTGCGTAAGTTCGACCTTCACCTCGATCCGCACGCCGAGTTCGCATTGCTCGTGGCTGCCATGTTGAGCGCCTGACCGAGGACGATACCGGCTCGCCTAACCATCCAGGCGCAGGAACTCGATGATCTCCGGGATGGCGGCGGGGTCCTGCACGAAGAAGCCGTGGCCGCCCTCGTAGAGGCGCAGGCGAGCGCCGCGGATCTGTGCGGCGATCGCAGCGCCGTTCTCGGGCGGGGCGATCCCGTCGAAGCGGCCGCACGCGACCAGGGTCGGGCAGGTGATGTGGGGGAGGCGGTCGAAGACGTCGTGGCCCGCGCGCGCCTGGAGCTGGAGGTCGGCGCCGCGCAGGGCCTCCGCCGTCGGCTCCTCGGTCGCCGCCTGCGCCATCTGGTCGATGAGCGCCCGCTCCCGCGGGTGCTCGGCGAGCCACTCGGGTGTGAAGCGTGTGTCCACGACCTCGATGGACCTCGCCGCCCGCGTCGCGGCGTCGAGGCGCGCCCACTCCTGGATCGGATATGACGAGCCGCCCGCCCCGCCCGGGGAGGTGCACATGAGCACCAGGCGCTCGATCCGCTCCGGTGCGGTGACGGCGACCTCCTGGGCGACCATGCCACCGAAGCTGATCCCGAGCAGATTGAAGGCGTCCCACTCGAGACGGTCTGCCAGCCCGATGGCATCGCTCGCCAGATCGGCCATGGCGTAGGGGCCCGCGGGCATGCCGGTGCGGCCGATGCCGCGCGAGTCGGCGACCGCCACCTGGAAGTCCCCCACGAACAGACCGATCAGCGGGCGGGACCGGCCGATCGTCGATCCCGTGCCGTTGACGAGGAGTAGCCGGGGCCCATTCCCCGACACCTCGTAATAGACGTCGATCCCGTTGATACGCGTGCTGGGCATAGCGCCAGCGTACCGCCACGCACCAGGCGACGGGCGCAGTGACGCGACCGCCTGACCTGCGGCGCGCGATGCGGCTGGCCGAGCCGCTGAGCCATGCGAGTGGCTGCTGAGCGCTCGACGCGCCAGACAGGGCGAGCTGAGAGGGGGCGCGAGGGCATGAGGCCCTAGCGGCACGCGAAGCCTCCCAGCGTCCTGCAGATTCGCGCGATGAGAATGGCTCACGACTGGCCGCGGAGTGCCACCGTGTGTGAGCGAGCACGCGCGCGCGATCGAGTCGGCAGGCACTTCGCCGCGGAGTGTCACGAGTAGATGACGATCTCCTGGATGAGCCCGTCTTCGAAGCGGTAGACGAGCACGGCGCGCATCACCTCGCCGGCACGGTGCCCCGCCATCCCCGTGACCCGCTCCTCATCCACGACCCACTGGCCGAGTGCGATCCGCTTCGGGATCTCGTAGTGCAGCTCAGGGTGGTCGGCCATCGACCTCGCGTAACGGGCCCTGACGGCGGCCGCCCCGTCCATGAGGACGCGTCCCGCCGAATCCTTCACGACCACGTCCTCCGCGTAGAAGCCGAGGCAGCCGTCGAGGTCGTGGGCGTGGTAGGCGTCGATCGCCGCTTGAACGATCTCCCTCGGCTCCATGCGACTCTCCCTAGGACCGGTGGGGCGTAGCGTAGTCGAGCGCGACATCGCCCGAGAGGTCGTGGTCGTCGAAGCCCTCCTCACGAACGGGTTGGTCGGGGCGAGAGGGTTAGCGACGAGATGAGTGATGCACGTCAACCAGCAGGCGACCACAGACGTGAAGGCCGGATCCTGCGTGGCGGGACGCATTGGACGCGGGCCGCCCCATCACGGCTCGACGCCGCGGGGCGGGCCTGCGGGCGCGCTCCCGCCCCCGCGGCCGGGGCAGCGGGTCCACCGGGGCGGGGGGATGGCCGGTGGTGCCGAGTCCGACCTGGACGTCGGCCGGACCGCAACAGGCGGTTCGGCTCAGCGGGATCATTCTGCCGACTCAGCGCGTCGCTTGATGCCCAAGAGCATCCGGCGCTCCATGGCGAAGTCGCCCATCTCCATGAGGACGAAGTTGAAGATCGCCAGCCGTGGCGTCTCCCACCGGTAGTCCTGCTTCATCCGCGTCACGAGCCGAGTGCGCCCTCCACGCAACGGCGTGAGCCGCCAGGTCCAGGTGCTGTCCGGCCTCTCGGTCGGATGCGGCCGATGGACCCACACCATCCACTCGTTCGTCTCGAAGGCGGCCACCGTATACGCGATCGCGAGGTCGTTCATCTCCTTGAACATCGGCATCAGGTCGCCGACGGCGAGATCCTGATACTCCTCGAGGATGCGGACGGCGCTCGGCTGGCTCGCGTTGTCGATCAGGTCGTACGTGTAGAACCCAGCCCGGCCGTATCCGAGCTGGACGATCCAGGGCCAGACCCGCTCGGGTGGCGCGTCAATGGTGACGGCGCGGGTCGCGTTGAACTGCGCTCTCCGCACGACCTCGTCGCCCGGCATCGGGCCGCGCACCTCGTCCATCGTCGCCCCCCACCGCATGTGCCACGGTCGAGTGAGCGGCGATACCAGGAACCACGGAACGGCCGTGAGGGCGTCCAGGAGGATGGCGGGCTTCATCGCGGCCTTCCGTGCTCTACTCGTCGGTCGACTGGCCGGACGCCCGCCCTCAGTGGGCCCCGACCCCCTGCTGAGTCGGACGCCGCTCCGCGCGTTGCTTGAGCCCCTCCATCAGTCCCGTTTCCATGTACCCGTGGAGCGGCTCGTAGACCAGCACAGTGAACGGCCACTCCCGGGCCCTCCACGCGGCCCGGTCGCGCACCAGGAGGCGGGTGCGGCCGCCCTCGATCGGTAGCAGGACGAACGCATACGTGCCGGCGGGCATGGTCGCGCTGCGAACCACCAGCGACCGAGGTGGGTCGACCGCGACGACGGGCCACCCCATCGGCTTGCCGCCGATGTCGCGGTTCGTGCGCATGAGGTCGCCGGCCGCCAGTGATTGCCACTCCGGGTGGACCGTATCGACGTCCGGGATGCCGGAACGGAGGAGGCGCTCGACCCAGTTGTGGGTGTAGAAGCCAGCCCGGTCCTGGCCCATCTGGACGAGCCATGGCCAGACGGAATCGGGCGGCGCGTCGATCGTCACCGCACGGGTCGTCACGTAGCGTGCGCCGGGCACGAGGTCGTCGCCCGGCAGCGGGGCCCTCCGCTCCGCCTCGGTGGCGCCCCAGGCGAGCTTGCGCGGACGAAGGACCGCCGCGTACATGCCGATCGCTGCGGCGAGGATCAGGACCGCGATCGCGAGCCCGTTCATGCGGCGGTCATCTCGTACTCCTCGATGAGCCCCCAGGTCTCGCCGTCAAGGGTGAACTCATTCCGCCAGGTCGCGTGGTCGCGATCAATCAGGATCCACGTCAGCCTGATGCGGGGCAGCGCGTCGGAGAGGGACTCGTAGACGAGGCGATCGCCCTCGATGCGGCCGCGGTAGATGGCCAGCGTCGGCCCGTTGTTGTCGGCGCTGCTGGCCCGGTACTCGCCGGCGGCCCGATCCCAGCCGGTGACCCAGTGGAGCCGCCAGGTCAGCACGAACGTTCCATCGGCCAGCCGCTGCTCCTGCTCGAAGTCGCAGTCGTACCACAGGCCGTCCTGGATCCGCCGGCACACCGCCCGGCCGACGCCGCGCATCTCGGGCGACCCCGGGCCCATGCCGCCGGCCCGGATCGTGCCGGCCCAACTCCAGTCCCGATAGAACGGCGCCAGGGCCGCCATCTCGGGGCCGGCGACGGCGCTGCGTGGCAACTGCAGATCGGCATCGGTCGTCATCGAGAACTCGTCCTCCACTTGGTCTTGGGCGCCCGGCGGCGTCAGCCGGCGCGTGCCGCCATCACGGTCGCGATGACCCACTTCACCGCGATCAGCGCGCCGAGTGCCACGATCGCCGCGCGGGCTGGTGCCACAGTCTCTGACGGGCCCGCCACCAGCTGGGCGACGGGCTGCAGGACGCCGTTCCAGCCGAACACGCCGGCAGCGGTGACGACGAGCGCGACGGTGCCGAGCACGATGCCTACGACGATCGGGGGGGTTGCCCACCCGACCGCGGGTGCCTGCGAGATGCCGCCCACGGCGCAGCCCGCCATCCCTATCACGGCAACGGCGATGAGCGCACCGACGCCGGTGCCGACGACGGGGAGGTCAGCGCGCAGGGCAGCCGCGATGGCGATCCCGAGCGCCAGGAGCACGAGGACCGTGCCGAGCACGAATGTCGAGTCGAAGAGTCTGACCACGGCGCGGTCCCCGAGGCCTCTGAGCGGGAGCCCGGCCTGTCGGAGCGGGCGCGCGTGCCGACGCCGCGCGACGCGAATCATGCCTCCGGACCACCGCCGATGAAGTGCTTCTGGTCCGAAGGTCGGGGGCCATTCGGATCGCCGCCGGCGTCGCTCGCCCGTCGTTCACTCGGGGCGCACATCCGCCAGCTGCGACCTGCTGCTCCCCTGCTCCCGCGAGTCCGGCACCGCGAGCGTGTGGACCCCGCAGATGGCCCGCCCGACGATCTGCGGGTGAGGCTGTGCATGGTCTGCGATGTCGTCCGCCCGGGTGCTGCGGGCATGGCGCGGCGAGCGGGCGACTGGTGCCCGACTTCGTTGGACGTGTGGGCCAGAGGCCATCTAGAAGCTCCAGGGGCCGGCTCGACCCACGGCCACGAAGACCGCGAGGAGGAGGCTCACGACCGGCAGCACGAGTGCCGGCGCGGGTCGGTGATGCCTCGTCTCCACGACGATCGCCCCGACCAGCAGCACAGCGAGGCAGGCCGCGGCCAGCGGGACGAGACCGGTGGCGATGCCCAACGCGGCCGGAACCACCAGGCCGATCGCCCCGAGGACCTCGAGCGCGCCAATGAGCCGCACCGTCCTCGCGTCGACATCAGCCACCCACGGCCGCTTGCGACGCAGATCGTTGTACGGCGTCGCAAGCTTCTCGACGCCAGCAGCCAGTACGACAATGGCCAGGCCGATCGCGGCCGCCCAAAGGACGATGTTCACGTGGGGACTCCTGTTCAGGCCGCGGGAATGGCGGCAGTGGACCCGGGCTTATCACGGGGTTGGTTTGACGGCGGTGGCAGGCCACGGGAGCACTCGGCGCCCGTGGCCTTGTCCGTGTCAGGGCTTCAGCGCCTCGCGGGCGCTGTCGGCAGACGCCTTCGCCAGTCGACGAGCCTCTTCGAGGCGTGCGCGCCGAGCGTCGCGGTTCGCCTTCATCTCGTCGATGCGGGCGTCGATGCGCTTGCGCTGCTCCTCGGCCGCGTGCTCGCGCTGGGCTCGCAGCGTCGCGAGGCGCGCCTCGAAGTCGCTCCATTGGTGCTTGAGCGCCGCATCCAGGCGATTCGCGATGGTCGTCAGCTTCTCGCGCTGGCGCCCGATCGCCGCCTCGGCGTTGGCGCGCGCAGCCCCGCTGGTCTGGCGGAACTCCTCCAGCAGGTGCTCGAGGTCGGCGCTCGCCTCGTTCGCCTCGCGGACGAGTTCCTCGTCGATCACGTCGCCCGGATAGCGGCGGAAGATGGTCGCGCCGAGGGCGCCCAGCCGCGTGTCCACGGGCGCCACCCACGTCTCGTCGATGTCGGCGAGGACGGCCGTCCGGCCGGGGGTCAACTGCTGCGTGACCTCCGCCACGAAGTCGCTGCTCAACCCGGCGCCGGCCATGTCGAACACCAGGCCGCCGAGGCCGCCCATCGACGCGCCGACGGCGACGCCGACGGGACCGCCGAGGAGGCCGAGCAGGCCGCCGGCGGTCAGCCCGACCAGCGTGCCCACGGGCCCGCGGTCGTGCGCCTCGGGCACGGAGACCCAGCCCTCCGCACTCTTGGTGATGACGGTCGACGCGTACATGGTGATGTCGCCGGCGTGATGCAGGTCCCGCAGCGCCGTCAGGCCCTCGAAGGCGGACGGCTCGGTCTCGAAGACCGCGACCAGGATCTTGTTCATTGTCCTCTGCTCCTTGAGCTGTCCCCGCCAGACCGGCGGTGATCGAGGAGCAGCCTCAGCCTCGGCCGGACGAGTGGACGTCGTCCGAACCGGCTGATTCGACCTCGACGGCCGTGGACGGGGACACGCCTGTGGCTCGCCGGAACAGGTAGAGGTAGACGTCGCGTGCCGCCGACGCGGCCGGCATGGCGAGGACCGCGCCGAAGGCTCCGCCCAGGGCCAGGCCGATCGTGATCACCGGTCCCACGACGGCGGGGCGCAAGGCGAACGACCGGCCCTCGATCGCAGGCACCAGGAGGTTGCCCTCGACGAACGAGACGACGATGTAGAGGGCAATGACGGCGACCAGCGACGTTGGCCCAAGGGTCAGCCCGTACACGACGGCGGGGATCGCGGCGATCCAGGGGCCGAAGAGCGGGATGAGCTCGCTGAACGCCGCGACGACGGCCAGGAACAGCGCGAACTCGGCGATCCGCGGGTCCAGCACCAGCGCCAGGAGCATCAGGCCAGTCCATGTCAGCAACCCGAGGAGCACCATCAGGATGGCCTCGGACCGGATGTAGTTGCCGAACTGCCGGCTGACGATCCCCGAGACGGCGAGGACGTCCGCCCGCCACGCATCCGGCAGGCGCCGTTCGAGCTCGACCGCGAGGCCCGGTCGGTCGACGACGACGAGGAACACGTAGAACGGCAGCCCGATCATCGCCATCGTGACGTCGAAGACGCTGAACAGCGGTGCGGCGACGCCCGACAGCACGGCCAGGGGATCCACGCTGCCGAGCGACGCTCCGAGGCCGGCGAGATAGACGGCCAGCTGCTCACGGAGCTCCGGGCTGATCGGCGCTCTCCCCAGCCAGACTTGGAGGTCCTCGAGCGCTGCGGGCGCCGTGGCCATGAACGTCGTGCCCTGCGACACGACGGTTGTGGTCACGATCGCTGCGAGCAGCACGAGGCAGAGCATCATCAGGACGACCAGCGCGACGCTCGCGAGCCATCGCCGAACCCCATGCCGTTCGAGGGCGGTCACCGCTGGATCGATGAGATAGGCGAGCCCGAGGCCGACGACGAAGATGGGGAGTGCGCGCGCCGACGCGAGGAGGACGACGGCGAGGAGGGCGCCGGCGATCACGGCGACGACGGCCGGTGCGGAGGGGACCCTCACCGGCGGGAAAGCCGTTGCCCCAACCTGCCGCTCGGCAGCGCGGGCGGGGTCGCTGACGGCGCCACCGGGGCGGTCTGTGGCCATCGTCCTGCTCTCCATTGCCACTCCTCGCGGCGCCTGAGCATCGTCGGAGCCGGGCTCCGGCGGTCAAGCGCCTGTACGCCCGTACCCGACCGGCGGCGCCAGGCGCGGGCCTGCTCGTCGCGGGCCGTGCAGGATGGAGGATCGGGCCGCGTCCGGGTCCGGCCTCGTGGCGAGGTATGCCTCCTTCGTGACGAGGGAGGTGCCCACGGGGTATGCGGGCGGCGCGAAGACGCTGATGAGCCGGAGCGGCAGGGTCGCCCGGTTGACGATGTTGTGGCGGGTGCCGGGCCCGATGAAGACGAGGTCACCCGACCTCACGGGCAGCGAGTACTGGCCGACGCACGCCTCGCCGACGCCCTCGACGACGACGATGAGCTGGTCCACGTCCCCATGGACCTCCTCGCCGGTCTCGTCGTCTGCCGGGAGCGTCATCACGGCGATCTGCGCGTTGGCGCCCGTCTGGATGACCCGCAGGTACGCGTCGTTGATCAGCGCCTCAGCGCGGACGTCCACCCGCGCGGCGCCCTCCGTCTCGAACACTGGTGATCTCACGTGATGCCTCGCCTTCTGTGAAACGTCGGCTTGGGTTGATGACGGCGGCGCCGACCCGCTACTGGAGCCCGGCCAAGGCGGCGACAGCGCGCCCATCGAGCGGAGCCTCACCAGTCAGCCGGCGGAGCCGGTTGATGCGGTCGGTGATCGGGGGATGGGTCGAGAAGAGGGCCGCGCCTTCTCCCCCCTTCTTGAGCGGGTTGACGATGTACATGTGCTGGGTGGCCCCGTTCGCGACCCTCAGCGGCTCCGGGTCTGAGGCGATCGCGGCGAGCGCCCGCTCGAGGCCGTACGGGTTGCGCGTCAGCTCGACCGAGGAGGCGTCGGCGAGGTACTCGCGCTGGCGGCTGATGGCCAGCTGAACGAGGGACGTGAAGACCGGGGCCAGGGCCGAGAGGACCAGGCCGAGGAGCATGAAGATCGCCCCGATGAGGCCCGAGCTGCTGCGGTCGTCGCGTCGGCTTCCGCCGCCGAACCAGAACGTCCAGCGGAGGAAGAGCTGCGCGAGCAGCGAGACGCCGCCGACGAGGACGCCCACGAGCAGGCTGAAGCGGATGTCGTAGTTCCGGACGTGCGACATCTCGTGGCCGATCACGCCCTGGAGCTCCTCCCGGTCGAGCCTCTGGAGCAGGCCAGTGGTGACGGCGATCGACGCGTGCTGCGGGTCGCGTCCTGTCGCGAACGCATTGGGGGACAGCTCGTCGATGAGGTAGATGCGGGGCATCGGCACGCCGGCCGCCGTCGCCATGTCCTCGACGACGTCGAACAGCTGCGGGGCCTGGCGAGGGCTGAGCTCACGCGCCCGCGACGACGCCAGGACGACCTGGTCCCCGCCGAAGTACGAGCCGACTGCGCTCACCGCGCTGAGCAGGAGCGCGATCGCGGTGGCCGTCGTGGCGCCGGCCGCGTCGCCGGTCAGGGCGTACCCGATGACGTAGCCGAGCAGGGCGAGGGCGACCATGACGAGGAGGACCAGCAGGATCGAGTTCCGCCGGTTCTCCCGCTCCTCGTCGTACAGGCTGACCATCTGCGATGTCCTCCGGACGTTGATCGGTCCTCTGGCTTGGCGTCTCCAGGCTCCGAGACGCGGTCAGCCTCCGCGACGGCCGTGTGAGCCGGCGTCGTCCGATCCGGCCGAAACTGGAGGCGAGCCGCCGCATGGGCGCGGTGAGACGGGCCCCGATGGACTCGACGGGTCGATCGCGAGCCGCTCCTGAACGGCGACGGCGACAGAGGCGGGGCCAGCCGCGATCGGTTGTGCCTGCAGCTGCTGCCTGAGCCCGCGTCGCCTGTCACCCCTGCGAGGCTGGCGCGATACAGGAGGCGCCTCCGACCTACCGGCGTGCCCGACCCGATGGCCCGAGCAGCCCGAGCTCGCGCGCCCGCTCGACCGCTTCCGTCCGCTTGTGCACGCCAAGCTTCTCGTAGATGTGCCGCATGTGCGTCTTCACCGTGCTCGTGGACAGGAAGACCTCGGCGGCGATCTCCGGGGCAGAGAGGTTGCTGGGCAGGAATCGGAGGACGCGCACCTCGCTCTCGGTGAGGCCCTCGGCGAGCTCCGCCGGTCCGCCGCGGCCCGTTCGCACCGGCGTCCCCGCAAGGACGTCGAGGATGCTCGACAGCAGCGCAGCGTGCGCGGTCCGGTGACGCGGGTGCCCTTCGAGCAGCTCGGGCGACGGCGTGACCAGGAACGGCAGCACGAGCGCATCGGGTTCAGCCAGGTCGAGCGCCCGCTCCACGGCGTCCTCGGCCGCCCTCGAGTCGCCGATCTGGCTGCGGGCGAGGGCGTGGACGATGAAGGCGTTCGGGAGCGAGTAGTCGGCGACGACCACGGCCTCGCCGCGGAGGACCGGAGCGAGCGCGTCGAGCGCGCCGCGCGGATCCCGCTCGGCGAGGTGGATCGCGGCGAGGGCAATCCGCATCTCCGCGAACGCCTGCTCTTGACCGGTTGCCGTCTCGAGGACAGCTCGTGCTGCCACCGCGTCGCCCAGGCCTGCGAGCAACTGCGCCTGGAGGGCGCGGGCCGAGATCGCGAGCGGATCGGGAGCGAGGAGCTGCGCCTGGAGCCTCTGGGCCTCGGCGAGCGCGGCGAGCGCCTCGGCGGTTCGCCCCTGGCCGAGGCGATGGACGCCTCGGCAGTACCGCACGAGGATTGCCTTCGCAGGCTCGGCATCGTCGCGGCGGGGGCGCGCCGCCCCAACGCGCCACCCCACCCCCCCGTCCCACCACCCCCCCACCCCGGCCCTCCCCCCGCTCA
>JBJKRU010000275.1:0-10243 GCA_046704485.1 Candidatus Limnocylindrales bacterium
CGCGGGCATGTGCGGGATACCTATACGGCTGGTAGGCGGCCGGGGGGGTGGCCTTTAGAGGGCCGGGGCGGCCGACCCGGCCCGCAGCACCAGGCCGTGGTAGCCGGCAGCGAACCCCGCCGCCAGCAGCGCCTCCCGCCGCGGGGACGTGGCCACGGACTCGCCGTCCACCCTGGTGATCACCAGCTCGCGGGTCCGTCCGTCGGCGACCAGCGCGCCCAACGCCCGGAGCGCCGCGTCCAGCACGGTCGGGTCGTCCGCGGCGGGGAGCGTGGCGAGCGAGGCGCCGCCGCGCTCGAGGTAGAGGGCCGCCTCGCCGTCGACGAGCGCGACGTACGCCCCGGCGGACCGCTGGAGCGGGCGCCGGTCGTCGTCGCCACGCCGCGGCCAAGGCAAGGCGGCGCCATAGGGGTTGGCCGGGTCAGCGGCCGCCAGCAGGTGGACAACCCGCCCGCGGTCGGCCGCCATCTCGCCGGGCAGGTCGCGCATCGAGCGCAGCCGGTCCACGGCGCCGGGGAGGGCGAACTGCGCCGCGCCGAGCCCGTCGACGAAGTAGCCGCGGCGGATGCGGCCCCCCTCCTCCAGCATCCGAAGGACCGGGTAGACCGAGGAGAACCCGCCCTCGACGGCCTCCCCGGCCACGGCCTCGCGTGTCAACACCCCATGGCGCTCCAGCAGCGACATCGTCTGGGCGTGGAGACGCTCGGTGCGCGACATCCCGGCAGCAGGCGGCCCGTCGATCGCGGGCACGTCGCCGACCCCCTGGTCGGGAGCGGTCTCGACCAGCGACCAGCGTCCCGCTGCCTCGGGCGGCCCGAGTGCCGACAGTCGGCCCGGCCGCGGTCGATGGTCCCTGGCCGGCCGCTTCCAGCGCAGCGCTCGCAGCGGCGCCACAGTGTCGTTGGTGACCTCGCCAGCCCAGACCAGGTCCCAGAGGGCATCGAGCACCTCCCGGTCCGACGTGCCCTGCGCGGCGGCGAACAGCTCGCGGTAGAAGCAGGCGCCACGGCGGGCGAGGTGGGACCGGATCCGGTCGTGGATCTGGCCGCTGGGACGCGCCACGCCGTCCGGAAGTCCCGCCGGCCGGAGCGCCTCGCGTCCGGGGCGGTAGAGCACCACGCGTCCATCGTCGCGGCCAAGGCTCCCGCGCCCGACCCAGGCGACCTCGCCCATCGCACCGAGCTCGTCGAGCAGGCGGGGCTGGTATCCGCCGATGCGCGCGGGCAGGACGTCGCGCTCCAGGACCGAGGCCGGAATGGGCAGCCCGGCCAGCTGGTCCACGACCTGCGCGAGGCGCTCCAGGGCCGCGTCGCCGCGGTACGCCGGCTGATCCCCGCCCGCCACCGGTGCGACGCCGTGCCACGCCGGCAGGAAGCGGGCCAGCGCCGTCGGCTCCACCGGCTCCACCTCGTGCCGCAGCTTCGCCAGCGAGCGGCGGCGGAGCGACCGGAGGACATCGGGGTCGCAGAACTCGCGGGTGGCGCCACCGGGCCGGAACTCGCCGGCGAGCACCGTCCCGGCCGCCGCCAGGCGGTGCAGCGCGTCGTCCACGACGCCCAGTGGCAGCCCCCATCGCCTCGCCGGCTCTCCGGCGGTGAACGGGCCGTGGCAGCGGGCATAGCGCGCGAGCAGCCCGTCCAGCGCGCCCGACGCCGGGGCAAGGAATGCCGACGGCACGCCCGGCGGGGCGGCGACCCCCACGCCGTCCCGGTAGCGCGCCACGTCCTCCATGGCGATCCAGCGCTCCTCGCCCGCGACCCGCGCCCGGACGGCCCGGCGCGACGCGGCCAGCTCGGCCAGGTGCAGCGCGGCCTCCACGCGCCCTCCATGGGTCCGTGCCCCGGCCTCGTCGGGGGTGAGGTCGCCCAGGCGGCGCAGCAGGTCGTGCACCTGGTCGGCCGTCCTGGCCCAGCGCTCCTCGAGCAGTTGCTGCAGCGAGAGCTCGAGGTCGGCGAGGGCGTCGGGGGAGAGCAGCTCGCGGAGCTCCTCCTGGCCCAGCAGCTCGCGGAGCAGATCGCGGTCGAGGGTCAGCGCCTGTGCCCTGCGTTCGGCGAGCGGCGCGTCGCCCTCGTACATGTAGGCCGCCACGTAGTCGAACAGCAGGCTGCTGGCGAACGCCGAGGCGCGCGGGGTCTCCACGGCGTGGACGGAGACCTCCCGGCTGGCGACGCCCGCGAGCACCTCGCGCAGGGCCGGCAGGTCGAAGACGTCCGCGAGGCACTCCCGGTACGTCTCGACCAGGATCGGGAAGCTCCCGTACCGGCTCGCCACCGCGAGCAGGTCCGCGGCCCGCTGGCGCTGCTGCCAGAGCGGCGTCCGGGTGCCCGGCCGGCGGCGCGGGAGCAGCAGGGCCCGTGCGGCATTCTCGCGGAACCGGCTCGCGAACAGGCTCGACTGGCCGACGCGGCCGACGACCAGGTCCTCCACCTCGTCGGGGTCGGGGAACAGCAGCTCCTCCACCCCTGCGACCGGGGCATCGCCCTCGGGGAGGCGGATGGCGATGCCGTCGTCGGACCAGATGGTCTGGACCTCGATCCCCAGGCGCTCGGCGATGCGCGCCTCGATGGCCAGCGTCCAGGGAGCGTGGATGCGGCCGCCGAACGGCGTGAGGATGACGAGCCGCCAGTCGCCCAGCTCGTCGCGGAAGCGCTCGACGACGATGCGGCGGTCCGTCGGGAGCGCGCCCGCTGCGTCGCGCTCGTCCTCGAGGTAGGCGAGCAGGTTCTCCGCGGCCAGCTCGTCGAGGTCGTGGTCGCGGCGGAGCCGCTCCGCCGCCCTCGCCCGCCCCCGCGCGCCCCTCGCCAAGTCCGCCTCGGCCTCGCGCGTGAACGCCCCGATCGCGCGCCCAAGCTCGACTGGCCGCCCGACCGCGTCGCCCTTCCAGAACGGCAGCTTGCCGGGGATCCCGGGAGCCGGCGTGACGAACACGCGATTGGGCGTGATGTCGGCGACCCGCCAGGAGGACGCGCCCAGCACGATGACGTCGCCGTGCATCCCGGCCCGCAGCTCGTAGACCATCTCCTCGTCGAGCTCGCCCACCCGACGGCCGGGCGTGCCGGCCTCGCCCTCGAGGAACACCGGGTACAGCCCGCGGTCGGGGATCGTGCCGCCACTGGTGACCGCCACGGTCCGGGCGTCGGCCCTGGCCGCGACCTCGTCCGTCAGGCGGTCCCAGGTGATCCGCGGCTTGAGCTCCGCGAACTCGTCGGACGGGTAGGCCCCCGAGAGCATGCCGAGCACGCCCTCGAGCGCCTCCCGGGTCAGCGTCTCGAAGGGGGCGGCACGGCGAACAGCGGTCAGCAGCTCGTCGACGGAGAAGCGGTCGGCGAGCGCCCAGGCGACGACCTGCTGGGCGAGCACGTCGAGCGGGTTGCGGGGCAGCGCCGTCGGCTCCACCGCGCCGTCGCGCATGCCGCGCACGACGACCGCGGTCTCGAGGAGATCGCCCCGGTACTTGGGGAAGACCACGCCCTTGCTCGGCTCGCCCACGTGGTGGCCGGCGCGGCCGATCCGCTGCAGCCCACGGGCGACGCTGGTGGGGCTCTCGACCTGGACCACGAGGTCCACGGCACCCATGTCGATGCCGAGCTCAAGGCTGCTGGTCGCGACCAGCGCTGGGAGGCGGCCGGCCTTCAGCTCCTCCTCGATCGCGAGGCGCTGCTCGCGCGCGATGCTGCCGTGGTGGGCCCGGACCAGCTCCTCGCCCGCGAGCTCATTGAGGCGCTGTGCCAGCCGCTCCGCCAGGCGCCGGCTGTTCGTGAACACGATCGTGCTGCGGTGAGCGCGAACCAGCTCCAGGATCTGCGGGTGGATCGCCGGCCAGATGCTGTTGCGCATCTCGCCGCCCACGACTGGTCCCCCCGGCTGCTCGCCCATGGGCAGGACCTCGCCCAGGCGCGACATGTCCTCCACGGGGACGACCACGCGCAGGTCCAGCGGCTTGCGGGCGCCCGCGTCGACGATGGTGACCTCGCGCCCATCCCCCACCCCGCCGAGGAACCGGGCGATCGTGGCCAGCGGACGCTGCGTCGCCGACAGGCCGATGCGCTGCAGCGGCCTGGCGTCGGCAGCCCGGAGGCGCTCCAGCCGCTCGAGGCTCAGCGCCAGGTGGGCGCCGCGCTTCGTGCCGGCGACCGCGTGGACCTCGTCCACGATCACCTGCTCGACGCCGCGGAGGATGTCTCGGGCCTGGCTGGTCAGCAGCAGGTAGAGGCTCTCGGGCGTGGTGACGAGGTTGTCCGGCGGGTGCCTCGCGAGGCCGCGCCGCTCGTCGGCGGGGGTGTCTCCGGTGCGGCTGGCGATGGTGATTCGGGGCGGCTCCTCGCCCAGCCGCTGCGCGGCCAGCGCGATCCCGGCCAGTGGCGCGCGGAGGTTGCGCTCGACGTCATAGGCGAGGGCCTTGAGCGGGCTGACGTACAGGGTACGGACGGAGCCGGTCTCACCCCGGCGCGGCGACGGACTCGGGTCGCGGGCAAGACGGTCGAGGCACCACAGGAACGCGGCGAGGGTCTTGCCGCTGCCGGTCGGCGCATGGATCAGCGTGTGCTCGCCTCGCGCGATCGCGGCCCAGCCCCCGGCCTGGGCCTCGGTTGGCGCCTCGAACGTCGCTGCGAACCAGGCCCGCACGGCGGGCCCGAACGGGGCGAGCGGATCGGAGGTGCGCGCGGCCACGGGACGACGAGTATAGGCGCCTCGCCGAGGATCGTACAGATGTTCGATTATCGCCGTCCACGGGCTCAGACGGTCCGAAGATCCGCCCAGATTCGACGCGCCCGTCGATCACGCCAGACTGGTGCGGGACGAGATCGGCGACGGAAGCCCGCGACGGGATGCCCGCCCGCTGCTACGATCGTGCCCTATGGGCCCCTCGCACCTGCTCCTGATCCTCATCGTCATCCTGATCGTCGTGATCATCTGGCGCGGCCCGAAGACCCTGCCGCTCATCGGCCGTGCGTTCGGCCAGGGCGTCAAGGAGGCGAAGCGCGAGATCAGCGAGATCAAGTCGGACATCGAGCACAAGCCCGATGGCGGAGCGGGGGCATCCGGCCCGCCCGCACCGCCCAGCCCGCCCGGCGCGAACCCGCCCTCCTGAGCCGTCGAGACCCGGATCGCGTCGGATCAGGACGCCTCGGGGTCGGATCCTCCGCCCGCAGACGAGGAACTGCGAAGGCCGCCCTCGCGCCGCAGCGTCCGCCTACGCCTCGTGGGCGCCTAGACGCCGACGTGACCCCAGGCGCGCGATGCGCCCCCGCGAGCGCGCCAGCGCCCCCGCGTCCACGAGCGCAGGCACCGCCGTCGGCCGCCCGCTGTCGAGCAGGTCCCCGACCAGCACGGCCCCCTCGGACGGCACGTCGAAGGCAAGGTGCGAGGCGGCGGTCCCGGGCGTCTCGAGCGCCAGCAGCTCGACGTCGCCGAGGTCAATCGCCGAGCCGTCGTGGAGCGTCTGCACGCCGGTGAACACCTCCGGCCCGACACCGGGCCCGGCCATCACCGGGGCGCGCGTTCGGAGCGCGAGGCCCACGACCCCGCCGACGTGGCCCGGATCAGGGCTGGTCACGACCACCCCGACCACCCGGCCGCCGCTCGCCCTCGCCGCCTCGACCACGGTGTCCGCCGTCGGCCCGTTGGGATCGCCGGGATCGACGACGACCACCCGCTCGCGGCCGACGAGGTAGGTGTTCACCGGACGCCCGGGGAGGCCCCCCGCCCCGAAGCTCCGCACCCGCGTGATTCCAGGCGAGACCCGCTCCACGACCGGCGGACCCGCGACGCCCTCGGGGGCGAGCCACGAGCGCACATCCTCCGTGGCGCGGACCCCGTCGATGGTGCGCAGGGTCGTGGCGGTCGGCGCCCAGAGGTCGATGCTGCCCCTCCCGAACGCCTCCACGGCGTCCCGGGGACGCATCCACGCATGACCGGCCACCTCGCGCCGGTCCAGGCGGAAGCCTGTGCCGTCGGCGCCGTCGGCGACGAAGAACCGCGCGTCGTAGCGGCGGGTGACCCCGACGGGAGGCGTGACCCAGTGCGACAGCGGCACCAGGCGGTCCGCGCGGAGCCGCAGCCCCAGACGACGCACCAGTGCCGCGAACGGCTCGCCGGCGCGGTGCCCCGCCTCCACCGCCGCCGGGTCCGGAGGGGACCCGTCGGCACGCTCGGCCAGCAGCACGCCCGCCTCCTCGAACAGCTCGCGGACAGCGGCCACGGCATGGCCCAGCGCCGCGTCGGGGGCGAGGTCCCCCGCCCAGGCGGCCGCACACCCGTCCGCGTCCACGCCGAGTTGGCGCCCGCTGGCAGGGTCGGAGTCCGCGGTGTCGACCGCTCCGCCTGGGAAGACGTGGAGCCCCGGTCCGAAGGCCATCGTCGACGGCCGGTGCGTCAGCAGCACCTGGGTCCCGCCGGGCGACGGGCGCAGCAGGGCCACGGTCGACGCTGGGCGGGGGGCGCGCATCGACGCGTGGGGCGCCGTCGCGCGCCGTGCCGTCACAGCGCCAGCGTGTACGCGAGCAGGTGGACGCCGGGCACGGGCTCGAAGTCGCGGGCCGCCGCGCGCCGGAACCCGAGCCGCTCGTAGAGCCGGTGCGCTGGCCGCATCTCCGGCCCGGTCGAGATCGCGATGCCCCGGCGGCCGGCCAGGAGCGCCCGCTCGATGCACGCCTGGACCAGCGCCTCGCCGACGCCGCGCCGCTGCGCCCAGGGCGCCACGCCCAGCATCCGGAACCCGGCCTCGCCCTCCTCCTCGAGCTCGGAGAACGGGTTGCCGGGACCTGGGACGTACGTCACACAGCCGAGCAGCGTTCCACTCCCCTCCTCCACCGCCACCAGGATCGGGCAGTGCCGGGACCGGTCGCGGGCGTCGCGGATCCTGTCGAGGTACCAGGTGTCGGAGCTGATGACGCCGGCGGCCGCGTAGGCGTCGGCCACCAGGCTGCCGGCGACGTCGAGCTCGTCAGGCTGTGCCTCGCGGACTGCGAAACGGCTCATGTGCCCACCAGCAGCGCCTCGAGCGCCTCCGGCTCGTGGACGGGCTGGCGGCAGGCGAAGTCCCGGCAGACGAAGGCGGTGGGGCGCCCGCGGAACGCGAACCGGTCGCGCATCAGCGGGACGGCAGACGACGAAGGCGACGCAGAGACGGCCAGGACTCGGAACGGCCCATAGGTCCGCGACGCAGCCCTAACCAGCGATCGCGTCACGTCGCTGTCACCCACGATGGCCACCTCGACGATCCCCTGGTGGGCTGCCTCGAGCGCGCACAGCCAGTTGGCGAACGCCGTCGGGTAGCGCGCCAGGTACGGCCCGACACCAGCCAGCGCCCGCTCGGCCGCGGCGCGATAGCGGGGCTCGCCGGTGAACGCGGCGAGGCGCAGAAGGACCATCGTCGCCATCGACGAGCCGGAAGGCGTGGCGCTGTCCTGGACGTCGCGCGGCCGGACGACGAGGCCCTCTGCGTCGGCAGCCGTGTCGTGGAAGCCGCCGCCCGGGTCGGCGAACCTGCTCAGGATGCCCTCGGCGAGGTCGACCGCCTCGAGGAACCAGCGCTCGTCGGCGGTGGCCTCGTACAGCGCCAGCAGGCCGTCGGCCATGTTGGCCGAGTCCTCGAGCACGCCGTCGGCCGTGGCGCGGCCGTCCTTCCACGAGCGGCGCAGCCGGCCCGGGGCCACGCGCAGCCCAGCCAGGACGTCGACGGCTGCTGCTACGGCCCCCGCGCGATATCGGTTCGCGCGGTCTGCCATCGCCGGGTCCGCGGCATCGAGCGCTCGCGAAGCTTCGGCCAGCGCCGCGATCGCGAGCCCGTTCCAGGCGGCCAGCACCTTGTCGTCCCGAGCGGGCTGCGGGCGCCGTGCGCGCGCGGCGAGGAGCTGCAGGCGAGCGGCGGCCAGGCGCTCCCTCACGTCGGCCGGGCTGAGTCCGAGCCGATCGGCGAGCTCGCGGTCGGAGCGCACGCGGGACAGGATGGTGACACCCTCCCAGTTGCCCTCCTCGGTGACGCCGTACGCCGCCTCGAACAGCGGCGCCGCCTCGCCGAGGACCTCGCGAACCTCGCCCGGCAGCCATGTGAAGGTGCCGCCCTCGACGCCCTCGGTGTCGGCGTCGAGGCTGGACGCGAACCCTCCGCCGGGAGTCCGCAGATCGCGCATCAGGAAGTCGAGCACCTCGACCGCGACGTCGCGGTACCGCGGTTCTCGCGTCAACTGCCAGGCATGGAGGTACACGCGCGCCAGCTGGGCGTTGTCGTAGAGCATCTGCTCGAAATGGGGCACGAGCCAGCCGGCGTCGGTGGCGTAGCGGTGGAAGCCGCCGCCGAGCTGGTCGCGCACCCCGCCGTCGGCCATGCGGTCAAGGGCGTGCCGCGCGATCGCCAGCGGCCGCGGGCTGCCTGTCGAGAGGTGGCGGCGGAGGGTGAGCTCGATCGCCATCGGCTGCGGGAACTTGGGCGCCCTGCCCCAGCCGCCATTGACCTCGTCGGCCCCCGCCTCAAGCGCGGCGCTCGCCGACGCCAGCACCTCCGCGGATGGCAGCGTCTCCGCTGCCCTGCCCATCCCCCGCGCCTCCCGCAGCTGGGCCACTACCGCCGCACCCGTCCCGGCCACGGCCTCCCGCCGCTCCCGCCACGCCTCGTGCACGCCGGCGAGGACCTGGCCGAAGCCCGGCATGCCGTGGCGCGGCTCCGGCGGGAAGTAGGTGCCGCCGAAGAACGGCCGGCCGTCGGGCGCGAGGAACACCGACAGGGGCCAGCCCCCCTGCCCGGTCATGGCCTGGACGGCGGACATGTAGAGCGCGTCGAGGTCGGGGCGCTCCTCGCGGTCCACCTTGACCGGGACGAAGTGCGCGTTGAGGAACGCGGCGAGCGCGTCGTCCTCGAACGACTCGCGCTCCATGACGTGGCACCAGTGGCAGGCCGCGTAGCCGATCGAGAGGAAGATGGGGCGGTCGAGCTCCGCCGCCAGCGTGAGCGCCTCGGGCCCCCAGGGGTACCAGTCGACCGGGTTCCGGGCGTGGGCAAGCAGGTACGGGCTCGTCTCGCCAGCGAGCCGGTTCGTGCGCGCGCCAGGCTGCTCCCCGTCGGCCATGGATGGATGGTATCGCCGGGTCGCGCGACGGCGCTGCAGGCAGCTCGCCGCCGCGGCGTACGCTCCCCCGATGGACGAGCGTGCAGTGGCGGGGTTCCTGCCCAGCATCTACGGGCTCCACTTCGCCAACGCGTTCCCGCCCGGCCCCACGCTCCGGCTGGGGCCTCTCGACCCGCGCGTCTTCGGGATCGGCGACGCGTCCGCGGGGCTGTGCGGCGGGATGGCGCTGACGGCGCGAGACCTGTGGGCGGCACGGCTGCCCGCCCCGCCCGAGACGGAGCCGCCGTCCGAGGGCAGCCGGCGCTTCCAGGCGCTCGTCCGGCGCCAGGTGCAGTCGCTCGACTGGCTGCGCGTGCCGTTGCGCTACGCGCAGCTCGCCCTCGTCCACGGCCCGCTCCGCCTCGGGCCCGTCAGCGTGCCCACCGCCACCCGCGAGTGGCCGAGGGTGCGTGCCGAAGTCGATGCCGGCCGACCCTGCCTGGTGGAGCTCATCCGCGTCGGGGGCTTCCGCCCTGGCGCGCTGGTCCAGAACCATCAGGTGCTGGCGTTCGCCTACACCGTCGACCAGGCAGACGGCGCCCTCGCCGTCCGCATCCGCGTCTACGACCCCAACCACCCAGACGCGGACGATGTCGCGCTGGAGCTGGGCGTGGCGGCGGACGACGGCCGCCCGCTGGCGGGCCGCGTCGGCCTCCGCCAGACGACGGGCGAGCCCCCCCTTGGCTTCTTCCGAGGCCCGGTGCTGCACGACGGGCCGATCGGCGCCTGGCGCTGAAGTGGCGGCGCCCGCACTCGGGCGAGGAGCACCGGCCGGTGCCGCGGCCCGCTTGCCCCGGGCACGGCTCGCGCAGCCGGGCCGTGACCTGTGGGCCCTGCCGTCTCGATCGCCGGTACTGGCCCTCCTCTGCCGGCCCGGCGAGGATCAGCCGATCACCAGCACCGGGAGGAGGAGCGAGCGTGGCCGACGAAACGAGTCCGGCGAGATGGCCCGCTCGCGCCGCCGCCCTCCTCGCAGCCGGGTTCTAGGGAAGGCCAAGCAAGGAGGTGACGCCGTCCGACACCGCGCCGGCGCCGCCGAGCACGACGATCCTCGCGGGCCTGAGCCGGGCGAGCTCGGCCGCGGTGGCGGGCGGGACCGCGTCGTGCGCGACGAGCAGGAGCGGGCCGCCCTGGTC
>JBJKRU010000276.1:0-2988 GCA_046704485.1 Candidatus Limnocylindrales bacterium
CCGTCCGCGGCCGGTTCAACGGCGTCAGCGGCACGCTCAACCTGGACCCAGGGAACCCTGCGGCATCGACCGGCTCGTTCACGGTGGAGACGGCATCGATCGACACCGGGGTGGGCCAGCGCGACGCTCATCTGCGCTCCGCGGACTTCCTTGACGCCGACGCCTACCCCACGCTGACCTTCCGCTCGACCCGGGTCGAGCCCAAGGGCGGCGACGACTACCGGGTGACCGGCGACCTCACCATCAAGGGCGTGACCCGTCAGGTCGCCTTCGACGTGGAGTTCCTCGGCCTGTTCCAGTCGATGGGCGGCGCCCGCCGTGCCGGGTTCCACGCCACGGCGAAGATCAACCGCGAGGACTTCGGGCTCACGTGGAACGTGGCGCTCGAGAGTGGCGGCTGGCTGGTGGGCAGGGAGATCAAGATCGAGATCGACCTGGCGGTCGAGGAGGCTGCCGAGGTCGCCGCGGCAGCCCAGTCGGCCGAGGCCACGGCAGCGGCTTGACCGCCGGCCGCCGCGACCGGCGGCTGCCCAGCTGATGCGCCCTGGTGCCCTCGTGCAGCGGGGCGCATCGCTTTCCTCCGGGGCCACCGCAACACGCAGCGTGCGGTGGGCACGTCCGCGGGGCAGCCCGCCGCGATAGCATCGGCGTCGAGACCCGCCGCCGAGGTGCCCAGCCGCATGCCCGCGTTCGACCCAGCCGCCCTGCGCGCCCGTTTCCCCGCGCTGTCGATCGAGCAGGACGGGCGCCCCGTCGCCCTGTTCGACGGTCCCGGCGGCACCCAGGTCCCGGACACGGTCATCGAGGCCGTGGCCCGCTACTACCGCGAGTCGAACGCCAATCACGACGGGACCTTCTTGACGTCGCGGCGCAGCGACGCCGTCGTGGCCGATGCGCATGCCGCGCTCGCGGACCTGCTGAACGCCGCCGACCCCGGCGAGATCAAGCTCGGGGCGAACATGACCACGCTCACGATGCACGTGGCGCGTTCGGTCACCGCGTCGCTGTCACCGGGCGACGAGATCGTGCTGTCGGGACTGGACCACGAGGCGAACGTCGGGCCGTGGCGGTCCGCTGCCGCCGACCGCGGGATCACGGTCCACACGGTGCCGATCCGCCCCGACGACGTCACGCTTGACGTAGAGGCCTTCGACCGGCTGCTCCACGGGAGGCCGAAGCTCGTCGCGTTCGGCTGGGCGTCGAACGCGTTCGGCACCATCAACCCGGTGGCCGAGCTGGTGCGCCGTGCCCACGAGGCGGGTGCGCTCACCTACGTGGACGCGGTGCACGCCGCGCCCCACCTGCCCATCGACGTGCAGGCCGTCGCCACGGACTTCCTCGCCTGCTCGGCGTACAAGTTCTTCGGGCCGCACGTGGGCGTGCTCTACGGGAGGCGCTCGGTGCTCGACGCGCTGCCCAGCTACAAGCTCCGGCCCGCGCACGACCGTTTCGAGACCGGCACCGGCAACTTCGAGGGGTACGCGGGCGCCCGGGCGGCCGTCGAGTACATCGCCGAGGTGGGGCGCGCCTACGGGGCGCCGTTCGCCGATCGGTTCGCCCACCTGGCCGCCGGCCGCCGGCGCGACGCGCACGCGGGCATGGCCGCCATCCGTGCGTACGAGCTGGGGCTGTTCGCCCGGCTGCTCGACGGTCTCGAGGCGATCCCCGGCGTCCGCGTCTGGGGGATCACCGACCGGTCGCGCCTGGAGGAGCGGACGCCGACCGCGGCCATCACGCTGGCCCGGGCGACGCCCGAGGCCGCCGCGGTCGCGCTGGGCGAGCGGGGGATCGCCACCTGGTGGGGCGACTTCTACGCCGTCGGCCCGGTGGAGGCGCTCGGGCTGCAGCCCCGGGGGGTGCTCCGCATCGGCCTCACCCACTACAACACGGCCGCCGAGGTGGACCGCCTGCTCGCCGAGCTACGCGAGATCGCGGCCGGCTGACCTGCGCGAGATCACCGCCGGCTGACCGGCGCCGCGTATCCTCGAGCCATGACGACGCCCGTCCGCGCCTACGGCGCCCAGTCCATGACCGCGCCGCTCCACGAGGTCCTGGTCAAGGCGCCCGGCCCCGCCTTCGGCCGCGCCTTCGCCGATCCCGCCGTCGGCTTCCTCCGGCCGGTGGACCTCGACGCCGCGAGCCGCGAGCACGAAGGGCTCGTGGCGACGCTCGACAGCCTGGGGGTGCGCGTCCACGAGCTGGGTGCCGAGACGGACGACCCGGACTTGGTCTACGTGTTCGACCCGCTCGTCGTGGCCGACGGCGGCGCGATCCCGCTCGCGCCCGGCAAGCCCAACCGGCGCGGCGAGCCCGCGGTGCTGGAGGCGTGGACGGCGGGGCACGGGATCCCCACCCTGGGCCGGATCGGCGGCCGCGGCACCGTCGAGGGGGGCGACACGTTCTGGCTGCGCCCCGACCTCCTCTGCGTCGGCCGCGCGCTGCGGACCAACCAAGAGGGCCCCCGGCAGCTCGCGGCCAACGTGGGCGGTGACGTGCGCATCTTCGACGTGCCGTACTGGAAGGGGCCCGCGGAACTCGTGCACCTGCTCTCGGTCGTGTCGCCCGTGGCGGACGACGCCGCAGTCGTGTTCCTGCCGCTCCTCCCCGTCGGCCTGCACGAGCTGTTGCGAGACCTGGGCGTGCGCCTCATCGAGGTGCCCGAGGAGGAGTACGCGACGCTCGGCTGCAACGTGCTCGCGGTGCGGCCGGGCGTCGTCGTGGTCGCCGACGGCAACCCCGTGACGCGGCGCCGGATGGAGGCGGCGGGGATCGAGGTCCACGGCATCCCGCTGCGCGAGGTGGGCGAGAACGGCTCCGGCGGCGTGACCTGCCTCACGCGTCCGCTGCTGCGCGGGTGACGCAGATGGCGCAGAGCCGGCTCACTCCGGCGGCTCGCTCGGCTGCGGATGCCGTCGACCCCGCACTCCTTGCGCCAGACCTGGCGGCGCTGGTCCGCCTGCCAAGCGTCACCGGCGGCGAGGACGCGAT
>JBJKRU010000277.1:0-7671 GCA_046704485.1 Candidatus Limnocylindrales bacterium
GGCGGATCTTGTTCTGCATCCGGTTGTCGGAGTCGTCGACGTCGACGAACCGCAGCCCCGCGGCCCGGAGCTCGGACGCGAGTTCGCGTGCCGCCGCGACGTGCCGGTCGGCGATGGGGATCACCACGGCCTGCACCGGCGCCAGCCAGAGCGGGAAGGCGCCGGCGAAGTGCTCGACGAGGATCCCGATGAACCGCTCGAGCGACCCGTAGATCGCTCGGTCGATCGCGATCGGGCGCACGGCCTGGCCGTGCTCGTCGATGTAGGCCAGGTCGAAGCGCTCGGGCAGCATCGTCAGGTCGACCTGGATCGTGGCCGTCTGCCAGCTGCGGCCCAGGGCGTCCTCGATGTGGATGTCGATCTTCGGCGCGTAGAAGGCCCCGTCCCTGGGCTTGAGCGTCCAGGGCAGGCCCGCCCGGTCGAGCGCCTCGCGGATCAGCCCCTCCGCCTGGTCCCAGAGCGCCGGGTCGCCCAGCGCCTTGTCCGGCTTCGTCCCGAACTTGAGGTCGGGCTTGAGTCCGAACCAGCCGTAGACCTCGTCCACCTCGCCCAGCAGCGCGGCGATCTCGTCGGCGAGCTGGTCGGGGCGCACATAGATGTGGGCGTCGTCCTGGATGAACTGGCGGACCCGCGTCAGGCCCGACAGCGTGCCCGACCGCTCGTTGCGGTGCAGCCGCCCGAACTCCGACAGCCGCAGCGGCAGGTCCCGGTACGAGCGCAGGTGGCTCTTGTAGATGATCGTGGACTCGGGGCAGTTCATCGGCTTGAGCGAGAACACCTGCCCCTCGCTCTCGATCAGGAACATGTTCTCCTTGTAGAGCGCCCAGTGGCCGGACGCCTCCCAGAGCCTCTGGGAGACCACCATCGGCGTGGATACCTCGTCGTAGCCGCGACGGTCCTGGACGTCGCGGACCGCGGTCTCGAGCGTGCGCCAGATGCGCTGGCCCTTGGGGTGCCAGAACGCCGAGCCCGGGCTGACGTCGTGGAACGTGAACAGGTCGAGCTCGCGGCCGAGGCGCCGGTGGTCGCGCTTCTTCGCCTCCTCGCGGCGCCACAGGTACTGGTCCAGCTGCTCGTGCGTCTCCCAGACCGTGCCGTAGATCCGCTGGAGCATGGGGCGCTTCTCATCGCCCCGCCAGTAGGCGCCCGCGACCGACAGCAGCTTGAACGGGCCGATCCTGCCCGTGGACTCGACGTGCGGGCCCTTGCACAGGTCCCGGAACGGCCCGTGCTCGTAGAACGAGACCGGCGGCATCGGCGTGCCCGTCTCCTCGGCCTTGCGGGCGAGGTCGTCGAGGATCTCGACCTTGAACGGCTGGCCGGCGGCATCCTCCACCGCCCGCCCCTCGTCGAACGGGACCTCGCGGCGGACGAAGGCGTGGTCCGCCTTCACGCTCTCGGCCATCCGCGCCTCGATCGCAGCGAGGTCGTCGGGCGTGAGCGGCCGCGGGAGGTCGAAGTCGTAGTAGAAGCCGTTCTCGACCGCCGGACCGATGCCCAACCGGGCACCCGGGAACAGGTCGAGGACGGCCTCGGCCATCACATGGGCGGCGCTGTGGCGCATCGCGTCGATGGGCGCGTGGGCGCCAGCGTCCAGGAGCTCGTCCGCCGAACCCCGCACCGGTGCCTCGAGGAGCCCCTCGTCCTCGTGCTCGTTCGCCTTGTCTTGCGCCATCGTCGGTCCTCCCGGGAAACACAGAACCTCTCGTCCGACAGGACGAGAGGTTCGACCTCCCGCGGTTCCACCCGCCTTCGCGCCGGCTCGGCCTATCCCTGGCCGTCGCGCTCTCGTGCCGCGCTAACGGGCGGATCCCGGGCCGGTTCGCCGGCCGCTCGCGGGTGGTGCCGTAGCCCCGTTGGCCCTGGCGCGGCTCTCAGCCCAGGCCGCGCCTCTCTGGCGGGTGCGGGACCGGGCGTGTCCCGGTCATCGCTGTGTGGTGGGCGATACTGGACTCGAACCAGTGACCTCATGCATGTCAAGCATGCGCTCTAACCAGCTGAGCTAATCGCCCGGGTGTCTGAGTTCAGCTAGGCCGCATGCCTCGCTGTTCTCGTGCTGGCCGGCTTGCCTCCACCGCTCGAATCCCGCATGCTAGGCGCTGTTGAGGACCCCTAGCACCGGAGGCCGAACCAATGAAGGCCAGCCCGCCCAGCGCGACGGAAGATACCACGGCCGGCGGCATCGCCGCCCTGCTCCCCTCGTGGCGCCGCTCGCTCGCGGCCCGGCGCCTCAGCCCGCGCACGATCGCGACCTACACGACGAGCGCCGAGCAGCTGGCCGCGTACCTCGCGGACCACGGCATGCCGACGGCGGTCGCGTCGGTCCGCCGGGAGCACGTCGAGGCGTTCGTGGAGGACCTGCTCGCCACGAAGGCGCCGGCGACCGCCCACAACCGCTACCGCGGCTGCCAGGCGTTCTTCGCGTGGTGCCAGGAGGAGGGCGAGGTCAAGGCGTCACCTATGGAGCGCATGCGGCCTCCGAGGCTGCAGGAGGCGCCGCCGCCGGTCCTGCGCGAGAAGGAGCTACGCGTGCTCCTGGAGAGTACTGAGCGGGACCGCACGTTCGCGGGCGTCCGTGACGCGGCCATCCTGCGCCTGTTCGTCGACACCGGCATCCGGAGGGGCGAGCTCCTCGGCATCGCCTTGCGCGACGTCGACCTCGACGAAGGGCTGGTGAAGGTCACTGGGAAGACTGGACCCCGCGTCGTGCCGGTTGGCGCAACGACCGTTCGAACCATCGACAGGTACGTGCGCGCCCGCGCGCGACGCCCCGATGCCGAGGGCCCCTCCCTCTGGCTCGGCCGCAAGGGCCGGCTGCGGGAGACCGGCCTCGCGAAGCTCGTCCGCGACCGCTGCGCCGCGGCCGGACTCGAGGGCATCCACCCGCACCTGTTCCGCCACGCCTACGCGCACGCCATGCTTTCGGCCGGGATGCAGGAGACCGACCTCATGGAGGTCGCAGGCTGGCGCAGCCGCGAGATGGTCGCGCGGTACGCGAAGTCGACACGCGCCGAGCGCGCGATCAAGGCCGCTCGGGCTCTCTCCCCGTCCGACCGGATGGCGGAGCCGAGGCCGTGACCGTCGACGACGATCTCTTGGAGGCGGAGCGGAAGATGCTCGAGCAGTCCTTGATCGTGCAGGGCCTCCTGAGCCCCGCCTTCCGCGGGCACTCGGTCGCACAGATGCAGGCCGAGGTCCTGCGACGGGCCGATATGGATCGAGAACGCGGTCTGCTGCGGAACTTCCCGGTGGCCCCGGGCGAGCCGCCGAAGGAGGCGCCGACGGAGGCCAGAGGCTTCACACCGCGACAGATCCGGCTCGCAGTGCAGGGCCTCCGAGTCGCCCTCGGTAGGGCGCCGTCTATCGCACGTGCCGCGGAGGAACTTAGGACGTCAGAGTCAACACTGAAACGAGCCGTGCAGGACCTCAGGATGGGTCCCTGGCCCCCTGCTCCACCCGACGATTGGACGCCCAGCGGCGAGGATTGACCCGCCGTGACCGTCGCTGACCTGATCAGGCCGGCAGGTTGATGGCACATTCTGGGCATGAGCGATGGACGACCTGACCCCCGCCTCACGGGCCGCATCGGCGGCCTGACCGCCTGGGCCCGGAACGACCCGGCGACGATGCTCGGACCGGCACACCTCGGGTTCCGCAGACGCTTCGAGCGGCTGGTCGATCCGGGCGGCACCCTCGACCCACGAGAGCGGGCGATCCGCGCCGACCGGGCGCGCCGCGCCCACATGATCATGCTGTCCGTGAAGAGTGCTGCGGCCCGCAAGAAGGCCACCAGGGCGATAGTGACGCCTCCGGTGGCCGAGGAGGGCGACGGTGGCGGCCGCCGAGCTCCGGGCCAATCCTAGCGTCCCCGGAGGCGTATGCGAGCGCGGCCGCTCCGTCGGATGGTCGGTGGCGCGACATGAGCGGGCCTACACCGACGAGCATGGCCCAGCTGCAACCTGCGTCGGCCTCCGCGGCCCTGAGCTGGATGCGCTCCTGGCCATGGCTGCCGAGCTGTGCGACGTCCGCGCACGCACCGAGCGTCTCGAGGCGGACCTAGCTCAGCTGCTGGATGTCCTCTCGGACCGCCTCGGCACCTGAGGACGCTCCGTTGGCCAGCACCTGGGACCTCCTCGCGCTTGTCCGCTCGCGACGCTTCCACCCGCCGTCGGCGAAACTGACCGTCCTCACGCTCGCCAGCTACTGCGATGATCGGTGGTCCTGCTTCGTCGGCCAGACTCGCCTGGCTGCAGAGGTGGGCGTCTCCGACCGCACGATCCGGACTCTCCTGTCGGGGTTCGAGAAGGCAGGCGTGCTCCGCCGCGAGAAACGTTATGGCGGGCTGCGAGGCCGCACCAGCGACCGGATCTTCCTGCTCCGCGACGGCCTGGAGCGGCTCCCGAAGGTCGCCTTTGATCTACCGGAAGTTACTTCCGCAAGAAGGCCGCATCTGGCGGCAACCCCCGGCGTGCTACCGGAAGCCGAGCCCCGATCTGGCGGAAGCAGCCACTTCCGCGTAACTACCAGCGGTGAATCGCCAGTCGTGAGTTCGCCGGAAGCCGACGATCCCCCGACCGCCCAGGTTCTCCTCGACGCGCTGGATTGGTCATGGGAGGCCTGCGATCCCAAAGACCCGAGGCTGTTCATGTGGACTGGCGAAGAGGACGTCTTCGACGGGCTCGACAGGGACAGGCACTGGCTCTTGGCGATCCGCGAAGGCTTCCCGTTCACGTGCGATGAATGCGCTCAGCCGTTCAACGTCCGCAGGAGCAGGTCGCCCGAAGCGTTCGGCTGGCTGCACATCTGGTGGATCCCGCCCGACGACCCGACGCCCGGCGACCCCGCCAAGGGCCGACCGCCCGACCCTGGTTCGCCCGCGCTGTGGAGTGGGGCGGCCGTCTGCCGCACTTGTGCCGTCAGGACCGGGCTGGTGGCAGCTTGACCGCAGCATCGCCCGTGGGACTTCGCGGGTGCCTGCATGGGTACAGAGCCGCTGCAAGTGAACCCAGCGGGCAAAGACGTGCCAGTTCCGGCCTCTGGGCTCGCGTTCACGCGCAGTCCGAGAAGTATCCGCTGATGTGGTTCAGGAACGCGGAGAGCTTTGCGTCGTCCTGCTGGAGCGCGTAGATCTGGTTTTGGCCGGCCGGCGTCGGTTCTCCGTAAGGCTGCCACGCGCTGAGCCAGCTAAGGTAGCGGATCGCGACGGACCGATCAGCGCCGTACGCGTCGAGGAAGCACCGCGCCGCCGGATGCTGCTTCATCCAGTTCAGATGGCCGTTCAGGATCGCCTTTGCCTGTTTGACGATGGTCGCCCCCTCGGCCATGGCGGCGGCACATTGGGCATCGGTCTGGCCGGGAGCGCACCCTCCGGCGGGGGCGAGGCTCCACGTCATCGACCCGAGCGACCCGCCATAGGTCGCCTCCACATCCCACTCCCACGCGACCGCCGTGTTCCGGGCGGCGGCCGTCCAGCCGGACACGGGGGTAGGCCTTGGCGTGGGCCTCGAGATGGACCGCGGCGTCGGCTCCGGCGTCGGAGCCCGCTTGACCGTCGGGGCCGGGCTGGGCGTCGGCGACAGGCTCGGCGTCGGCGAGAGCGAGGGGAGCGTCGCGGGAGGCTGCTGGACCGTGGTGGGACTCGGGCGGCTGGCGGAGGGGATCGCAGCGAGCCCCGAGGTCAGGGGCGGCGAGGCGGCCGGGGCTGTGCTGAGTCGCCCGAACGCGGTGTATGTCGCAAGGAGAGCAACGAGCACCCCGAGGGCGGTGACGCCCGCGACGAGGACTGGGCTCAGGCGGCCAGCGGGGGCGGCCGCCGGCGTCGCAGTAACCAGGGAGGCCCTACACCGGGAGCACTTGGAGGAGAGGGGCAGGTTGGCGGTGCCGCAGGCTGAGCACACGCGCGGCGGGTACTGCCCTGACGGCGGGCCCTCATGCACGAGGTCGCTCCCAACCGGCCGCCGCGGCCCGTTCGTCGGTCGTCAACTTCGCTGCACCCCCTTTGCTACAGCCCGTCTATCAGTTGTTGCCGCTTGCGAGCGAACTCCTGGTCCGTGATCAGGCCGGCATCGTGCGCGCCGGCGAGCTGCTCGAGTCGGTCCCTCAGGGTGGAAGAGCCGACCTCCTGCCCGGCTCGGCCAGGAAGGGAGACGCCGTCCGGGTCTGCGTCGCCGGGGGCGCCGCCGACAAGCTCGCAGGTGACTGTGAGCGTCCCCTCTGGCTTCACGATCAGGAGGTAGAGGAAGACCAGGATGCCTATGAGCACGAACAGCAAGACCGTCGCGAGCAGAAAGGTCCACGCGCCCCACTGCCCTTGGGCCCAGCTTTGGGAGGTGGGGCGGTACCCCGCTTGGGCGAGGAGATCAGCGTCGGCTGAGAATGCCGCTGTCGTGTCAGCCTGCTGCATCCCGCGATAGACGAGCACCAGCACCGGCGGCGGGTCGAACACCTCATACTCGTCGACTCGCGCCCACAGGACCTCCGTCAGCCCGACAGGTCGCCCGTCCTCTTCGTCCAGCTGAACCATGTCGAAGCCGTCGTCCCGGCAGGCGACGACGACGCCGGACGCGCCGCCGAATCCCGGCAGCGGCGTCACCGTCACGACATCGCCGACCCGAACCTCCTCGACCTCCCCGGCATTATTGCTGTCGATCGGCGGCGTTGACGACAACATTCCCACCCTGCCTCCTCCTGCTAGGGCGCTGTCAGGTCGAGTTGGCAGAAGCGGCACATCTTGGCGGCCCTCTTGATCGTCTCCGCGCAGCGCGGGCACGCCATCGTGTCGTCGGCGGCGTCGGCCATGGAGGAGACATCGGCCGTCCGGGTGTCGCGGAGGAAGTCGCGGGCGTAGAAGACGGTCAGCGTGCCGCCGGGCCTCACGACGAGCATGTAGGCGAGCACCAGCAGGCCGAGGCCGAAGAGCAGCACGATCAGGAGGGCGGCGAGCCAGTCACGGCCCCGCCACGCGCCGGCGATGAAGCTCTCCGCCGTCGGGAAGTACCCGCGCTGCGCCAGGAGCTCCGCGTCCCTCTTCCTGACCCGCTCGATCCAGTCTCGGGATCGACCGCGGTACGAGCGGGCAAGCGAGGGCGGAAAGCGGTCGGGTGTGATGAGCGCCCCCGCCTCCCCGAGCACCGGTCCGATGCTCAGACCCCAGTCGTCGCCCGCGATCTCCAGCCGGGCACGGGCTGTGGCGCGTTGCTCGGCGGCCCTCGCGAGGATTCCGAGCACAAGCGCGATGGCCGAGGCCAGGAAGAAGAGGAAGCCGTCGCCTGCGACGCCGAGGTCCCAGCCGACGAAGAACAGCACCACGGCGACCGAGACCAGCAGCTTGGCACGCCACATCGCCAGAGACCCTCCCCGAGGTCGCAGTTCACTCAAGGTGAATGTAGTCCACGGCGGAGTGGTCGAGGGCGTCCTTCCGCCGCCAGTAGCGCTCCGTGGTCCGAGGGTCGGCGTGACCGACGGCGCGTTGCACCAGGTGCAGGGGCGCCCCGTCCTCGAGCGCCAGCGTGACGAAAGCGGCCCGGAGCGTATGGGGGCCGCACCGGTCGAGGCCCGCAGCGACCAGTCGTTCAGCGACGACCGAGTAGACCGCTCGATCCGACAGGGCCCGCCCCACGGCCCGGCCGCCCTTCGCGACCTGGACGAACAGCGGGTCCGGCCCGCGTAGCG
>JBJKRU010000278.1:0-2754 GCA_046704485.1 Candidatus Limnocylindrales bacterium
CGCGCCTTCTTCGATTCGCTGCAGCGCGCCCGTGCATCCGATACCCTGCCGCCGGACGCGGCGCTGCTGACCACCACGATGCCCGGCATGCGGGCCGTCGTCGAGGCCGTCCGGGCCTCGGGCTCGGGCGCCCGCGTCGTCATCGGCGGCGCCCCCACCACCCCCGAGTTCGCCGCCCAGATCGGCGCCGACGGCCACGCCCCCGACGCCGGGGCCGCGGTGGACCTCGCCCGGCGGCTGCTGGCCGGGTAGGGTGTCGCTCAGTACGGCAGCGAATGCTGCGTGCGAATTGGACCGTCGTCTCCAAGGATGCCGCTGACGACGGCGGAGGGTGAGAGACTGCCGAGCGCGGTGTGCGAGGCGTCGATTGCCAGAGTCGACGGCGCACCGCGCCGCAACTCACCTGGACGCCAGCTCCTCGAGCAGCCAGCCCGCGATCCGCCGGTAGTCGCCGGGTGAGCGGTACCCGTCGGCGAGCCGCTGCCGACGGTAGACGTCGAGGTCGCCCGGCCAGCACTCGGCCGGCGTGAGCTCCCGCTTCTCGCACCACTCGAGGAAGGCGCCCAGGAGCGTCGCCAGGCGGGCGCGCTCGTTCGGCGTCTTGGCGCGCGCGAGGACGCGCGCGATCGCCTTGCCGAGCGGCGAGCGGGCCGGCACCGCGTCCAAGCGCGCCGCCAGCGTGTCGGTGCGCTTCGCGACGCGCGGGGCGACCGTGAGCGCGGCCGCACGGAGCTGGTTGAGCGCCGACCTGCGCTGGTAGGGGTTCTTCGGCCCCGACACGGGCTCGACCTCGTTGACGTAGCGGACGAGGTCGCCCGAGGTCAGGGTGAGGATGTCGATGCCCGCGGCGTCCAGCCAGTCCCGGGCGAGGGCGGTCCACCTCCAGATTTCCCGGCGCCGGCCCTCGGTGATCGACGTGTCGGCGTCGAGCGCCTGCCTGATGCGGTCCCAGTCGTTGGCCATCTGCATGCTCCATGGTGGGGGTTGGTGCCGGACCCTCGTCCGGCGCGTGCAGCCGTCAAGGCCGCCATCGGCGGTTGCCGGTGCGCCGCCGCACCGCCAACTCGCAAACGGCCATTGACCAGAAGTCGGCCCCGCCGAGCGTCCCGGGCGACCGCAGGAACACTCGCAGTCGCCGGAAGCCGACCGAAGTCGGCCGAGGACATCGACCAGTGGCAGAGCAGACCACGACCCAGCCCGCCAACAACGCGGGCACGATCACCCTCGCCCGGCTCTTCGTGGAGTACGAGGCGCGGGCCCGCCTCGGCCCCGAGAACCGCACGGCCGGCAACTACCGGGGGTCCTGGAACGGCCTCGTCGCGGGCATGCGCGCCGCCCTGGGGCGCGAGCCGCTCGCGGACGACCTGACCACGGCATCCCTCACGGCGTACCTGCGCACCGCCCGCGACGCCCGGGGCTGGCGCGAGCAGAGCGTCAAGACGAACGCCGGCAACATCCGCTCCGTGGTGTCCGCGTGCGAGAAGCGCGGCCTCATGAGCCGGGGCACGCTGCTCGGCTTCGAGCTCCCGAAGGTCACCGAGCGCGACCCGGCCAGCTTCGACGAGCCCACGCTCGCCCGGATCTTCGGCGCCCTCGAGGCGGACCGCACGACCCTGAACCTCCGCCTGCGCGCGGTGGCGCAGATCATGCTCGACAACGGCGCCCGGCCCGACGAGCTCTCGACGCTCAACTTCGACGACGTCTACAGGGGCACCTCGGAGGTCCGCCTCTACGGCAAGGGCCGCAAAGTGCGCATCGTGCCCGTCAGCGGCCGCACGCTCGCGTACCTCGACGACTACATGCGTGTGCGCCCGGCGCCCGCGTCCGCGGCCGAGCCGGTGTTCGTCGACATCTACGCCGGGAGCCGCCGAGCTGCCTCGGCGACGCTCGCCGGCGACATGCGCGACCTGCTGGTGGCGCTCGGCATCGTCGACCCGGGGACCGCCCGCTCCGAGGAGGAGGACGGCATCAGCCTCTACACGCTCCGCAACACGTTCGCGAAGCGCGCCGCCGAGGCGGGCATGCCGGTCACGACGCTCGCCGCGATCATGGGCCACGAGCCGAGCAGCATCCCGATGCTCCTCAAGCGGTACTACAAGCCGAGCGACCGGGACAAGCGCCGCGCCCACGACCAGGCCCGCCCCGCCGACTCCTTTCACGAGCGGCGCGAGCGCGGCGACGTCACCGCGGAGGGCCCCAGCCGCGACCTGTCCTTCTTCGAGGGGTACGCGGCGCGGCCGTCGAGCACGGGGCGCGGGAAGAGCCCGTCCAGCAAGCCCTCGTCGCGCAGCCGGACCAGCGGCGCGTAGCGCTCGACGTCGAGGCGCAGCTCGTGCTCGGCCACGGGTGCGTACCGTCCGACGAGGGACGGGCTGCGCCATCCCATGCGGGCGGCCAGGAGCCGGTCCGTCGTGCCGTGCGCGGCGACGTCGCGCGCGTGCCAGTGGCGCAGCACGTGCGGGCTCACGCGGACCTCGACGGCGGCCCGGCGTCGCGCGTCGGCGATCGCCAGGCGCAGCGCGTCGCCCGCCAGCCGCCTGCCGGTCCTCGTCCGCAGGAGCGCCTCGCCGCCGGCGGCCCGATCGTCGCCGCGGTGGCGGACGAGCAGCGCCTCGAGCACCGGGTCGAGCGGCACGAGCCGCCCGGCCCGGTTCTTCGTCGTGACGAGGACCAGCGCGCCCGGCCGCAGGGAGCCGCCCTCGAGGCCGCCGCGTCTGGCTCACCGGGAGGTCCCCGCACCACAAGATGTAGTGG
>JBJKRU010000279.1:0-4888 GCA_046704485.1 Candidatus Limnocylindrales bacterium
GCGCGCGGCGCCGCCACGCGCCCTCAGCGCGCGATCAGCGTCCGGAACAGGTGCTCGAGGGTCACGGCCGGGTCGGTCGTCAGCCCGGTGTGCACGTCGGAGGGCTGGATCACCGTCGACGACGGCGCCGCCAGCCAGTGCCAGCGCTCGGGCGCTGGGAGGATCGCGATCGGCCCGGCGGCCGGGTCGCCGGCGGCGATGCGCTCGATTGTCAGGAGGTGGTCCCGGATCGTCTCGGCGTCGCAGTCGGGCGACATCGCCACCAGCAGGGCCTCGTCGAGGATGGTGCGGGCCGCGAGGAACCGGGCTGACCGCGAGTGGACGACGATGCCCGCGTTGAACGCCTCGCCGCGCTCCACGCGCGGGACGACGCGCACGATCGTGTACTCGAACGGATGGCGCTTCGCGCGGGCCGTTCCCGTCGGGGCCTCAGGCGACGCGCGCACGCTCAGCCTCCTCCACGAACGCGCGCCGCGCTGACAGGCGGGCGGCGAGGTAGTCCACGTAGGCCCGGCGGTGGGCGTTGGCGTCGGGCAGGCCGGCCTCGGCCGGCAGCCACGCGTCCGGGATGCCCGCGGCGATCATCTCGAGTACCGGGCGGTCGAGCCGGGCGGCCAGGCGCTCGTCAGCCGCCTCGATGGACGAGGCGAAGGGCAGGAGGACGTGGTCGCGGACCTGGGGGAACGGCCGCCGGGCGTGCTCATCCGGCTTGGCCCACGTGTGGTGGATGTAGAGCGCGGAGCCGTGGTCGATCAGGTGCAGCCGCCGGTGCCAGACGATGAGGTTGGGGTTGCGCGCCGTGCGGTCCACGTTGGTCGTCAACGCGTCGAGCCAGACCGTCTCAGCCGCGAGGTCGGGGTCGGGCCGGGGGCCAACAGCCGGCGCGAACGCGAGGGCGCCGGGGAGGAAGTCGAGGCCGAAGTTGGTGCCCGCCGAGCGGGCGAGCAGGTCGCGGATCTCGCTGTCCGGCTCCGCCTTGGCGAGCGCGCCGTCAAGCTCCACGAGCACGAGGTCGGGGACGGGCAGCCCCAGGTGCAGCGCGATCGCTCCGGTCAGCAGCTCCGCGACGAGCGCCTTGCGCCCATGGCCCGCGCCCAGGAGCTTGACCACGTACAGCCCGTCGTCGTCCGCCTCGACGAGCGCGGGGACAGAGCCGCCCTCGCGCAGGGGCGTGACGTAGCGGGTGGCGGTGACCGTTCGGAGCATCGCGATGAGTGTAGGGCCCGCTTGCGGCCGGATGGCGCCCGGCATAACGTTGTATGCGCAATCACTTCGACGGCGGGATCGAGCCCCGCCACCAGCAGGGGAAGCGTCCCATGGACCCCGCGATTCGTGCGGCATTGCGCCGCAACCAGGTCATCGACCTGACCACCACCGGCCGCCGGAGCGGCCAGCCGAGGCGCATCGAGATCTTCCTTCACAGCCTCGGAGACCGGCTGGTCATCAGCGGCAAGCCGAACCCTGACCGGACGCGGGCCTGGCTGCGGAACGTCGGCGACGACCCGGCCGTGGTACTGCACCTGAAGTCGGCCGTCGTGGCCGACGTGCCGGCGACGGCTCGCGTGGTCACCGACCCGGCCGAGCGCGCGGATCTGCTCGCCGGCGTCGCCCGCAACTGGAACCGCACAGACCTCGACGTGATGCAGGCGCACAGCCCGCTGATCGAGGTCAGGGTCGAGGGCTACCCCGGCTAGCGGACCCGCCCGGCCGGGGCCCCGCCCCGTCCGGCGAGGTCCGGCCAGGGCTCAGCCCAGTCAGGCGGGCTCGGCCCAGTCAGGCGGGCTCAACCTCGATGAGCGCTCGGAGGCGCTCCAGCGAGCCGGGCAGGCCGGCTTGGAGCCTCCGCTCGGCCTCGTGGGCGATGAAGCCGAGGAACGGCGGCGTGTCCAGGTCCACCTCGACGGTGGCCTCGGTGCCGCCCCCGTCCGCCGCCCGGAGCGACACGCGCACCGCCATCCCGAGCGGCCCGCCGGAGCCCGTCATGACCAGGCGCGTGGGCGGCGCGAGCTCGCTGATGGCCGCGGTGATCTCGGCGCCCGCCGCGGCGGCCGACAGCTTGAGACGCGCCCTGCTGCCGACGGCGAGCAGCGGGTCCAGCTGCTCTGCGCCGACCACCTCGGGCATCCACTTGGGCAGGTCGGCAACGCGGGTCGCGACCCGCCAGACGCGATCGGGCGGGTAGGGGAGCGCCACCGAGGCGCTGACCCGGCCCATCAGTCGGCTTCGTCCGGCTCGGTCAACCGCTCCACGAGCTCGTCAAGCTCGTCCGTCCGCATGCCGCCGGAGCGGAGCAGCGCCCTGGCGCCGCCGTGCACGTCGCGGAGATGGTGCAGCGCCGACGCCATGAACTCGGGCGGGCTGTCCACGACCAGTGGCGCGTGGCGCCAGTCGCCGCGCGGGATCGTGTGGTTGGGCACGGCGAAGTAGCCGGCGGAGAGCGAGTAGTCCTCGATCACGATGTCCTCGGGCACGCCGGCCAGCGAGAGCAGCACCGCGATGGTGATCCCCGTTCGGTCCTTCCCGGCCGCGCAGCCGATCACCGCGGGCAGCCCGGTCGGCTCCAGCAGCGCGCGCGCGACCTCAACCAGTTGCGGCAGCCGCTCGTCGAGCACATGGCGGTACATGCCGGCCAAGCCGGCATGCGGCGTCGGGTCGTCCACCAGCAGGGCGATGTGGCGGTAGCGGACGGCCGCGTCCTCCGCGAAGACGTTGGGCGAGAGCTCAAGCTCGTCGGGCCACCGAAGATCGATCACTTGACGAATCCCGACTCGGCGCAGCTCGTCGGCGGCGTGGCCGGGGAGGCGCGTCAGCTCATCGGACCGGAGCAGGGTCCGCCAGCGCGTGCGGCGACCGCCGGCGCAGGGGTACCCGCCGACGTCGCGGACATTGCGGGTGCCGTCGAGCGGGAGGTGGCGGCGCGGGTCGTCGGGCGTCGGCGCCATGGCCTCCAGCGGCCCCGACTGGTCGGCCGGGTTGGAGGGGGCGGGTCGGGGCGGCCAGGTCATGCTCGCAGCGTACCCGGCATTGGGCGTGGATGCGGGATGACTCGGTTGGCCCGCCGTCCTAGCCCATCTGAGGGATTCCGAGCGTCGCCGGCGACCCCTAGGGTGGAGGCGTCAAACGGACCGCCAACATACGGGTGACCTGGGGCGGCGCGTCGTACCTCCGGCGGGATGTCGGGCGGCGGCGGAGCCTCGAAGCTTTCCTCTCAGGCGGTCCGTTTCTCGCTGCCCCGACTCGCACCCGCTGACCCGCTGGTCTGGCGCCTAGTGGCGTGGCCGCCCCTCGAACGCGCGCTTGACGGCCCCCACCAGCCGACGTGTCGCCCCGCTCGCCATGAGCGCCGCGAGCGCCTCGTGCACGAGGCTGCCGGGGAACGCCGCGGATGAGCGCAGCTCCAGGGCCGCGTTCAGCCGCGTCCCGGAGCCGCGCGCCTCCAGCGTGAGCACGAGGGATCGCTCGAGCGTGCCATCCCGGGCCACGCGCACCTGCCGGTGCGGCGGGCGGTGCTCCCTGATCTCCCACTCGCGGGTGCGGCGGATGCCGAGCATCACCGACTGCTCGCGGTAGAGCGCGCCGACGCGGGCGGGGCCAGACGCGGTGACCGCATGGACCCCGGGCAGCCAGCGATGCTCACCCTCCAGGTCGTCGAGCAGCTGCCAGACCTCGTCCCGGGAGGCGCCGACAAGCGCCTCCGCCTCAACACGTCGCATCGCCGTCCAGTATGGCGCGGGCACCGAGCAGTGCGGGGCGCCCCGGGCCGGATCCGCCGCCCGCCGGCCCTGACGCGACCTCCTGATGCAGTCACCGGGGGCCCGAACCGCAACCCAACCAGCACCCCTGCGGATCCTGCCCTTCAACATTCCGGCCCGTATCGTCGGCGCCCCGATCTCCACGTCGGAGGTGGATCTCCATGCTCCTGTCGCACACCCTCTACGAGCCGTCGACCGAGCACGACGCGTGCGGCTTCGGCTTCGTGTGCGACATCGCAGGCCGCTCCTCCCACGGCATCGTCGCCGACGCCCTCACCGTGCTGGTCAACCTCGAACACCGCGGCGCGACGGGCTCGGAGCGCAACACGGGGGACGGGGCCGGGATCCTGGTGGCGGTTCCGCACGCGTTCTTCCGGACCGTGGCGCCCGCCGCGGGCCTCGAGCTGCCGGCCGACCGCTTCGGCGTCGCCAGCCTGTTCCTGCCGCGCGATGCCGCCAGCCGTGACGCGGCGCAGGCGGTCTTCGCCTCCACGCTCGAGGCGGAGGGGCTCCGGATCCTCGGCTGGCGCGATGTCCCGATCGACCCACACGGCCTCGGCGACGCCGCGGTCGCGTCGATGCCGGTCATGCGCCACGCCTTCATCGCCCGTCCCGCGGACCTCGCCGCGGTCGAGGACGGTGACCTCGCGTTCGACCGGCGGCTGTACGTGGCGCGGCGCCTGGTGGAGAAGGCGGTCCAGCGCAGCGCCCTGCCGGGGCGCGGCGACTTCTACGTCCCGTCGATGAGCTGCCGCACGATCGTCTACAAGGGGATGCTCAACGCGTCCCAGCTGCTGACGTTCTACCCCGACCTGCTCGACGGGCGGCTGTCGTCGGCGGTCGCCCTGGTCCACTCGCGCTTCTCGACCAACACGTTCCCGTCATGGGCGCGCGCCCACCCCTACCGCTACATCAGCCACAACGGCGAGATCAACACGCTGCGCGGCAACGTGAACTGGATGTACTCCCGGCAGTCGGCGATGCGCTCGTCGGTGTTCGGCGACGACCTCCGCAAGGTGCTGCCGGCGATCGACGTGGACGGCAGCGACACGGCCATCTTCGACAACGTGCTCGAGCTGCTGCACCTCGGCGGCCGCTCGCTGGCGCACGTGATGGCCATGATGGTCCCCGAGCCC
>JBJKRU010000280.1:0-8531 GCA_046704485.1 Candidatus Limnocylindrales bacterium
GCTCCATGACCCGGCTCCTGGGCGGCATCCCCGGCACCACCCTCGCCGAGCTGCTGAAGGAGGGCATGGCCGTCTGAGAGACGATCAGGCTGGAGGCCGACTTACACCACTTGACGGGACACGACCCCCAGGTGACGATCGACGTCCCTCGCTCCCGTCCCTGTCCGGGCGTGCGGGGCGATCCGCTACTGAATGCCACTGAGGCGCGACACGCTCGGGGCGCGTGGGCCGCTCGAGAGATTGTGGACAGAAACCCCTTGACAGATTGGCGAGGATCCTCACGAAGCGTCCACAACGGTGGATTAGTCGTGGACAACTCCTTCGCGGCCTCCCGAGTATTCGTGGACAAACCCCTTGTGAGGGCAACGCGAAACCCCCGACGATGCAGGCGCTGAAACCAAATCCTCGTCGGGGGTCGCACAGTGACACTACAGCGCAGGCGCAGGACCGTCCAGACCACTTATCAACAAGATTCTGATCCCGTTGCTGTGGTCGTTCGCATTGCCTGTCTGCTCATGGCGGTCGGTGCCGAACCGTCGTGGCTCGGAGGTAACGCACTCGCCCTTGCGGGGTCGATTGTCTTGATCGCAGTCGCCCTCGGAATCAGTCCCGTCCAACTGACAGAGTTGCTGAAGGGCAGGCTTGGGCACTAATCCTCGCGGACGAGCAGGCCTACAGCTTGTCGCCCGGGCTCATCCGCCGGTAGGTCGCCCGTGCGCGCTCGCCGAGGGCCGACGCGCCGTACCGCTGGGCCATCTGCGTGCTGGACCAGCCAGCCAAGTGCATCAGCTGGGTCTCCTGCATGCCGTCCGCGCTCAGGAGGTGCGCCCACGTGTGGCGGAACTGGTGGGGGTGGACGCCCTCGAGCCCGGCCTTCTTCGCCCGCCGCTCGATCGCCTCGTAGATGCCGTTGTCGGTCATCCGCCCGGCGTGGCCCAGCCACAGGGCGTCGGTGTCGCGGGCCAGCGGGTGGCGCGAGCGCGCCTTGCGCAGGTAGCGGTCGAGGGCCTGCGCCGCCTTGACGCCGAACGGGACCTCGCGCACGCGGCCGCCCTTGCCGGTCACCCGGACCGAGCGGCGCTTGAGGTCGAGGTCGCCGAGCGCGATCCCGCCGAGCTCCGCGCGCCGCAGGCCGGCGGCGAGCAGCAGCCGCACGACCGCCATGTCGCGGTAGTCGGCGAAGGCCGTCCCCTCGCACGCCTTGAACAGGGCCGCCAGCTGGTCCTCCCGGAGCACCGGCACCGGGGTCACGGGCACCCGCGGCGGCTTCATCCGCTCCATGGGGCTGCGCTCGATCTCCTCCTCCTCGACGGCCCAGCGGAAGAAGGCCTGCAGGGCCCGGTACCGGTTCGACGCGGTGGCCGCGCTCTGGGTGTCGAGGACGTCCTTGACGAACGCCTCGATGTGCGCCCGCTGGAGGACGGTCACGTCGTGGGGCAGGCCGCTCCGGAGCAGGAACGCGTCGAGCCGCGCGACCGCCTCGAGGTAGGTCTGGACGGTCCGCGGGCTCTTGTTCTGCGCCTCGAGCGAGAGCCGGAACGACTCCGCGAGGACGGGCAGGGAGGTGAACGAGGGCTCCGGAACCTGGGTCTTGAGGCGGGTGATCGTCGCCATGGCGCTCCTCCTGACGCCGATAATTATCGTGTCTCGGAGCGCTATGCTCAAGCCCCGTTGGGTGCGATTCGCCAGGCAGGGTGTCGCCCTGAGCGTGGAGGAGGGGGTTGGAGCGGGAGACGGGATTCGAACCCGCGACATTCTGCTTGGGAAGCAGACACTCTGCCAGCTGAGTTACTCCCGCTCGGGAGGACCCGAATCCTAGCGCAGCCGCAGCGGCGCCTCAAGGGCAAGGTCGGGTCCGCTCGCAGCGTCTGGTCGCAGCGTCTGGTCGCAGTGTCTGACGCCAGGCGTCGACGCCGCCCGTTGCTGCCAGCAGGGCGCACGAGCCACCTCGAGCACGAAGGTCGGTCGAGCACAAAGGACGGCCGGAGGGGGGCGCTTGGTCGTCTCGGCGACCTCCGGTCGGCCCGTGAGCGGGTCCCGAACCCGCGCGCGGATGGGGTCCCGCGCCTCCCCGGGCGTCATCGCGCCCGCGGGGCGGCCGCTTCGTTCCCGCCGCCGCGCCGGGCGATGCGTGTACGGACCTCCTCTCCGGTGCGGGGGATGCCAATGGCGGTTAGTCTGAGGTGGCAGGCGAGGCCGTCCCCGCTCCACTGCGGCAGCGGACGATGGCACGTCCGGCCCAGGGAGGAACGCAGATGCTCGGCCGAGTTCTTGGGCGCGTCATCGAGGCGCAGGCGAGGTGGGCGCGGCCCCTCGGCGACTGGCTTCATCGCCTCGTGGCCGCGGTGTTCTCACGGATGCTGCCGGTCCGGGACCTCCTCGCCGGGACCTGGCTCGGCCACCCGCTGCACGGGCTGCTCAGCGATGTGCCGATCGGGGTCCTCACCCTCGTCATCGTGCTCGATGTGCTCGGGCAGCCGACCGCGGCGGATGCCGCTCTCGTCCTCGGCATCCTCGCGATGCTCGCCGCGGCCGCCGCGGGCTTCGCCGACTACTCGACGACCGACGGCCGGGCGCGCGTCTCCGCGACGGTCCACAGCGTCCTGATGCTCGTGGCGGTCGTGGTCTACCTCGTGTCCCTCGGGATCAGGGCGACCGGGCCCGCGAGCCGCACCCTGCCCATCGTGCTCTCGATCGTCGGCTACCTCATCCTGGCGGCAGGCGCCTTCGTCGGCGGGGACGTCGTCTACGCCCTCGGTAACGCCGTCGACCGCCATGCGTGGCGCCCGGCCGGCAAGAAGTGGCAGCCGGTCGAGGTCGGCGAGGTCCCGGACGGGGTGCTGGTCAGCGCGAAGATCGGAGCCCAGGCCGTGGTCCTGTTCCGCTCGGGTGGCGCGATCACCGCGCTCCATGACCAGTGCGCCCACGCCGGCGGTCCCCTGAGCTCCGGCACGGTCGTCGACGGGTGCGTGGAGTGCCCCTACCACGGTTCGCGCTTCGATCTACGGACGGGGCGGCGGCGGCGCGGACCGACGGTCTACGATCAGCCGAGGTACGAGGTCCGAGTGGCGGAGGACGGCACGTACGAGGCTCGCCGCGCTTCCTGACGGCGAGCGGTGGCGCGCATGATCGGACACGGCCACCCGGCCGACAGACGAGGAGCGAGATGGACGATTCGGCACCGCGGTTTGAAGCCGATGTCAAGCCCCTGTTCAGGGCGAGCGACCGATCGGCGATGACGTTCCTGCTCGACCTCTGGGATTGCGACGACGTGAAGGCGAACGGCGGCGACATCCTGGCGGCCCTGGAGTCGGGCGAGATGCCGTGCGACGGCGCCTGGCCCGCCGACCGGATCCAGGTCGTCCGGCGCTGGATCGAAGGGGGCTCTCAGCCGTAGGCGCTGCGTGGGGAGTCGACCGCGGCAGCAGCTGACAGGACCTGCTGCCCTGACGGGACCTACGAGTCCGGCCGGCCGGTCCCGGCGACGACCCCGCCGTGCCCGGGCATGGCCGAGGCAGCCGGCTGCGTGGCGGTGCGCCCGGAGCTCGCCGCGAGCCAGGCCCGCCTCGCGTTCGTACTCACCCGCGGCCAGGGCGGTCCCGGCCGCGCGATCGCGTAGCCCTGTGCCAGCACCGGGAACCCCATCTGGGTCAACAGGGCCAGATCGGTCGTCTGCTCCACGCCCTCGGCGATGAGGACGGCGCCGATCTCGATCGTGAAGCCGTTGAGCGCGCGCAGGAACGCCTGGCGCGCGTGGTGCGTGTGCAGCCCCCTGACGAGGTTGGCGTCGAGCTTCACGAACGCCGGCCCGAGCTCGGTGATGTGGCGCATCGACGCGAAGCCCGCTCCGGCGTCGTCGACGGCGAACCGGACGCCGCGCTCGAGGTAGGGGGCCATGGCGCGCCGGAGGTCCTCGTAGCTGTCGACGGTCTCCTCCTCGGTGAGCTCGATCACCAGGGCCGACGGATCGGCGCGGCTCACCGCGGCCGCGACCGCAGGATGCGCAAGATAGCGGGGGCTCACGTTGACCGACACGAAGGTCTCGTCGGGCAGGCGCGACGCGGCCGCGGCACCGAGGACCCGCTCGATCGCCGCCGCCTGGAACTCGGCCCCCAGTCCGACCCGCGTGGCCTCGGCGAACCATCGGTCAGGCGCCCGGACCGGCTCTGCCACGAACCGGCTCAGGCCCTCGTAGCCGGCCACCCGTGCGTCCGCGAGGGAGAGGATCGGCTGGAACACCGACCGTTGGCAGTCGGGCCTCGACAGCATGTCGACCACGCGCCGTCGAGCGGCGGTGTCGCGTGCGTCCACTCAGCAGTCCGATCGGCGAGCGACCACGATGTCCTCCGTTGGCCGGTTCCGGACTTCGGGCCGACCCCCCCTGACACCGATAGGCCCGCAGTCCACCTGGGCAGCTCGGAGTTTATCAATAGTTGACTCGCCGCACACGGAGGCGGTGCGCGTGACCCGTCGGCAGGGCGGTCATCGTTTCGCAGGCCCGGATCCCAGACGGGCGGGTGACACTCGACAGAGCGGAGCGAACCCTCGCGCTCCGAGCCTTAGAGCCGGATCAGTGCGGGTACGGGGTCTGAGCGAGTACGGCGGCGGCACTCAGCAGGGCGAGAGCGCCAGCGATGATCCAAGCGGCGACCAATGGGCGAAAGCGATTGAGGCGAGCAGGCACAACATTCTCCTGTGGCTGGTGCCCGCCTGGGACCCGGGCGACGTCCGGTAGCCGGAGGTCACCCGAGATGCTACGATCGCTGTATGGGTAAGTCAAGTATTGCTAAACAATTCGGCTGCGGGCCGCGCTCGCCGTCGGCCATCGCCCTCGGGAACCGCGTCCGGGAGGAGCGTCGTCGGCGTGGCCTGACACAGAGCCAGCTGGGTCGCCCGCTGTCGAGGAGCTACATCTCGGCCCTCGAGAGCGGGTCGACGCTGCCCTCGTTCGGCACGCTGTGGCTGCTGTCGGAGCGCCTGGGCATATCCGTCGCGGAGTTGATCGACGGGGCAACCGGCAGTGGAAGTCCGACGTACACTGCGGTCAATGGATTTCAAACCGAGGACGGAGACGCGCACGGCCCGCAGCCAACTGGGGCTCGCCATCGGAGCGCGGATCAGGGAGGCTAGGCAGGCGGCCGGGCTCACGCAGCAGCAGCTGGCGGCGGGCCGCTATACGAAGGCGTACGTCAGCTCCCTCGAGAACGGCCACAGCAGGCCGTCGATGGCGGCGCTCACCTTCTTCGCCGAGCGGCTGGGCCTCCCGGCCCGCCGGTTCCTAGAGGACGAGGTCGACGGGTGGAGCCGGCTCCAGGCGGACTTGGAACTCGCTGCCGGGCGGTGGCAGCAGGCGGCCGATGCATACGAGGCCCTGCTCGACCAGCACCCGGACGCCGCGAGCCGGCCAGAGCTGCTGCTCGGGCTCGCCGAGGCGTTCGCCGGACTCGACCGAGGAAGGGACGCGGTCGGCGCCGCCGCCACGGCCGCGCATCTGTTCGCGAGCCAGGGGAGGGAGGCCGAGGAAGCGCTGGCCAACTACTGGCTCTCGTGCGGGCAGTACCAGCAGGGCAACACCGTCGAGGCGCGGGCGCTCCTCGAGGGCATCCTCGCCCGGGTGCGGGCCGGCCTGCGCGTGGAGCCCGACTTCCACACCCGGGTGCTCATGGCCCTCTCGAGCAACGCCTCGCTCGAGGGCGAGCACGCCGTGGCGCTCGCCTACCTCGAGGAGATCCGGGGCCTGAGCGCCGGGCTCGACGACCGCCGGCGCGGCGTCTACCTGTTCGACCTTGCCTTCAGCTACCGCAACACGGGGGACTTCGAGGCGGCGATCCGGACGGGCACGACGGCACTCGGGCTGCTGCGAGCCGCCCAGGCCGAGTTCGAGGCCGCATCGCTGGAGCGCGACCTCGCCCTGTCGTACCTCGCGATGGGCAGCGTCGACCAGGCCGACCAGGCGGTGCGCGCGGCACGGCAGTTCTTCGAGCGGCTCCGGGACAAGCTGTGGCTCTCGTACGTCACCGACACGGAGGCCCAGATCGCCCTGGCGAAGGGCGACGCGCCGCTGGCCGCCGACCTCGCGGCCCACGCGCTGGCCCTCGCGGAGGAGACGCCCAACGAGTTCGCCGCGCAGGGCGCCCTGCTGACGCTGGCGCGCGCCGACCGGGCCCTTGGGCGGGACGACGACGCGCTGGCGCACTACGCGCGCGCCGCCGACCTGGCGAGGCAGGAGGGCAAGCCGTCCCGGATCCGGCTGGTGCTCGGCGAGTACGCCGAGGCGCTGGCCGAGGCCGGCGACCACGAGCGGGCCTTCGGCCTGCTCCGCGAGGCCGTTCACGCCGGCTCCTAGAGCCTGTGAATGAACTCTGAATGCACTCGGGCGGTAAGATCGCCGGCATGGCCCCCGGCCCTGGACTCGACGCCCGCGAAGCGACGGCGGCGCTGCGCGAAGCGACGGCCGGCCGGCTGCGGGAGGGTTTCGCCAGGCTCGTCGAGGCCGAGACGCGAGCGGGCGGGGGCGACTGGCGCGACGCGGCCGTCAGCCTCGTGCCGTTCATCGACTGCGCCCGCCGGTTGGGCCTCGACCCTGCAACGGCGCTGAGGCGGGTGGTGGCGACGGCCCCGAGGGAGGTCCGGGATGCGTTCGACGCCCTCGCCGCGCGCCCCGAGCTGTCGCTCGCCGACTTCGGGTGGGCCATCTCGCAGACCGCAGAGGGTCCCGCGTATCGGTTCGCCTGGCCCGACGGTGGTGCCGCCACTCGATGACAGGTTCCATGGCGCGCACGGGGGACATCGTGCGGAGTCCGTGCAGAGGCTCTCGGCTCCCGAGACGAACTGGCATCGGGCGACTCGCCGGGTCGGGTGCCAGCTGAGCCACTCTCGCTCGGGGAGCCTATTCCATTCGAGTGCCGCCCCGGTGGTGGGGACTTGGCGCGGGCGTCGTGGCCGCGACGGTCGTGGCCCAGGCGGCGATCTCAGCGCGGCGAGACACCCCGAGCTTCGCGAGGATGTGCTCCACGTGGGCGCCGACCGTCCTCGGCGACACCCCGAGCTCGTCGGCGATCTCGTGGTTGGTGAGGCCCGCCGTGACTCCCCGGGCGATCTCGAATTCGCGCTGCGAGAGCGGATGCCAGGTCTCCCGCTCGGCACCGCGCCCGCGCCCCAGGCGGTCGAGCTCGATGGCCCGCTCGCGCAGCGGGCGACTCCCGAGCTCCTCCGCGTCGGCGCGGACCGCGCTCGTGAGGCGAGCGGCCTCGACGTACCGATTTGCGCGGAGGAGGGTGCCCGCGAGATCGAGCCGCGCCCAATTCGCCTCCCAGACGCGATTGCGGTCGCCCCACCCCTCCACGGCGGCATCGAGAGCCTCGCGGGCCGTCGTCAGGGAGCCCTGGCTCAGCAGCACCAGCCCCCGGCCGTGCTCCAGCGCTGCGGCGGCGACGGGCGACGATTGGCCGACCACCTGGGCCACGCGATGGAGCCATGCCTCGGCGGCCTCGGGGCGCGCGGACGCGAGGTAGGCCCGGACGCCGGTCACCAGGAACGGCACCAGGAGGTCAGCCTCGGCTGGCCTCGTGGCCCCGATGGCACGCTCGCATTCGGCGATCGCGGTGTCGACATCCCCCGCGAGGAGGGCGTTCTCGGCCAGGCCCCACCGCGCCGGCAGGACCATCGCGAGCCATTCGGCGCGCTCGCCGAAGTCCACCGCGGATTGCAGCAGGGCCGCCGCCTGGGCGAAGTCGCCGCGTCCCAGGCGGACGTACCCGAGGGCCCACCGGGCGATGGCCCCGGTGCGTCCGACGGCTCGATCCGCAAGCGCCTGGTCGGCGATCTGCTCGGCGCGTTCCCACTGGCCAACCGCCCAGGCGACGAGGGCATCGGTCGAGGCCATCACCCGGCCGCAGTGGGTCATCTCGATCCGATCGGCAAAGCGCCGGCCCTGCGCCAGCTCGGCGGCAGCCTGCCCGTATTCCATGACCCGCCACGCCATCAGCCCGACGTCTCGATAGGCGGCCACCGACTGCTCGTAGTAGCCGTGCTCCCGCGTCGCCGCTCCGCGCTCCTCGGCGGCATGCGCGGCGGCGGCGAGGCGTGCCAGCCCGGGCTGAATGTCGCCCTCCATGACCTCGAGGGTCCCGACCCAGAGGGCTGGATCGATGCCGTCCGCCGTGATCCCGACCCGGTCGACGATCGACGCCGCGATCCTGATGTCGGCCCGTGCCGACGCAACATCGAGGCCGTCGAGGTGGACCGAGGCGAGGTGCGCGTAGGCGTCCTGGCGAGCCGCGTCTCGAGCCGGTGAGTCGGGCAGGGCGTCGATCTCGTCGATCACCTGGCGAGCCAACCGGGCGCGCTCCGAGAGCGGGTGGCCGTCCCAGCGCCAGATCGTCGTGATGACGAGGAGCGAGCGCGCCGCGCCGACGTCATCGCCAGCCGCCAGGAACTGCTCGCGAGCACGACGGGCGAGGTCGATCGCGAGCGCGCTGTCCTCGATGAGCAGCGCCTCGTGCGCGTAGGCATACAACAGCGCCGCCTGC
>JBJKRU010000281.1:0-5992 GCA_046704485.1 Candidatus Limnocylindrales bacterium
ACGTCGAGCCCCGCCTCGGCGAACGCGATCGCGAGCGGCAGGCCCACATAGCCGAGGCCGATCACGGCCACGCGGGAATCGTGCGTCATGGCGCAAGGATACGGCCGGCTGCCCGGTTCAGTGGACCGTGCGCGGAGCCGGGATTGACCCGTCTGCGGCGGCGGCACAGGCGGCGCGCGACCGCGGCACGCTGTAGGCTCACCCCGACACTGCCGCCCCGAGGACGCCACCCCATGTCTGACTCCCCCACCAACCTCAGCGAGCTGTTCCGCTCGCTCGGGCTGTCGCTGACCATCCGACCCGTCGACGATGACGATGAGTCGTGGTCGTGCACGCTGACCAGGCCAGACGGCACCGCGTATGAGATCGACGCGGTGTCGTTCTTCGACGTCGATCCCGAGACGGGCGAGGAGTGGGCGGTCGAGCCCACCCCGTCCCGCGTCATGAGCGTCCTGGCCGGTGGTGACGTCGAGTCCGACGAGGACGACGGCAGCGAGCCCGTGAACGTCACCGCCGAGACTGAGGCGGCCGTGCGCGCCTTCCTCGGCGACGGCCCCTACGACCTCCTGCTCGAGCTCGACGCGGCCGAGGACAGCTGACCTTCCCCGTTGTCAGGAGCCAGCTTCGGCCGGCACCTCGGCGGCGTCGAGCGCGGCGGCCAACTGCCCGTCGGACGGCTCCATGAGGATGGTGCCGTTCGGCATCACGATCACCGGGATCGCCGGGTAGCCATTCGCGGTGAGCTCGGTGCGGATCTCGGGCTGCGCGGCGACGTCCACCCAGTCGTAGGCCGTCTCGCGGGCCGCGAGCAGGCGCTTCGAGCGGCGGCAGTCGCCGCACCAGTCGGCGCCGTAGACGATGATGGTGGCCGGGTGCGCGACAGGATGCGATGACATGGCCCGATTGTCGGGCAGGTTGGCCATTCGTGCGGAGGGCCGGACGGACCGCCATGGACCGCCGCAGCAGAGCGACAATCGCCGCTGCTGATCCACCCGCCCGCCCGCCGGAGGTCACTGGTGTCACCGCTCGCCTCGCTTCGCGCTCGATGGTCCGGCCTGCTGGCCCCGTCGGGACCGCATGACACGCCCGGTGCCTCGATCGTCCGGCCGGTGGTCTTCGGCGCCTCTGACGGCCTCGTGAGCAACCTCGCGCTGATCATGGGCGTCGGGGCCGCGTCGAACGACGGCCACACCGTGATGATCGCGGGCATCGCGGGGCTCCTCGCGGGCGCCTTCTCGATGGCCGTTGGCGAGTACATCAGCGTCCGCAGCCAGCGCGAGGTGCTCGACTACCAGGTAGCGCTCGAGCAGGCGCAGCTCCGTGAGGACCCGTCCTCCGAGGCGGCCATCCTGCGCGAGATCTACTGCTCACGCGGCCTGTCCGGTCCGGAGGCGGACCTGATCGTGGCGCGGGTCATGGCCGACCACAGCGTGGCGGTCGAGACCTTCGTGCGCGAGGAGATCGGCCTGTCGGAGCAGACCATGGGCTCGCCCTTCGCCGCCGCCGGCAGCTCGTTCCTGGCCTTCTCGCTGGGCGCCATCATCCCCGTGGTCCCCTACCTCGTCGCCGCGGGGACGGCGGCCTTCTGGGCGTCGCTCATCGTGTCGGTTGGCGCCCTGTTCGCCGTGGGGGCGGCCGTGTCCACGCTCACCCACCGCCCGCCGCTCCTGGTAGGGGCGCGCCAGGCTGGGCTCGGCCTGGCGGCGGCCGCGGTCACCTACGCGATCGGGTCGCTGCTCGGCGCCTCGGTCGGCTGAGCGGCGGTCGACACCGGCCGGCAACCGTCCCCTCCGTGTAGAGTCCGGGTTGGCGCCCCGCTCACTCCAGCGTCGAGGTCCTCCCGTGCCGCTCCCGTCACTCGCCCGCATTCCCGCCCCGCCCGATGCCATCCTCGGCCTGGCCGAGGCCTACCGCAACGACCCCCGGCCGAACAAGGTCAACCTGTCGGCCGGCGTGTTCGTGGACGCGACCGGCAAGACCCCGATCCTCACGACCGTCATCGAGGCGGAGCGCCGGCTCGCGGCGTCGGCAGCCACCAAGCTGTACCGCCCCATCGACGGCGAGGGCGCCTACCGCGACGCCGTCCGCGAGCTCGTGCTGGGTCGCGGCCACGAGGCCATCACCTCGGGCCGGGCGCTCGCAACGCAGACCCCGGGCGGAACCGGCGGCCTGCGGGTCGTCGCGGACCTGCTCCGCCAGACGGGCGCGTCAGAGACGCTGTGGATGAGCGAGCCCACCTGGCCGAACCACCCGCAGCTGTTTCACGCCGCCGGGTTCAAGATCCGCACCTACCCGTACACGGACGCCACCGGACGCAAGATCGACGAGGACGGCCTGCTCGCCGCGCTGGGCGACGCCAGCCCGGGCGACATCGTGCTGCTCCACGGGGCGTGCCACAACCCGACCGGCGTCGACCCGTCGCCGGAGCTGTGGCGCCGGATCGGCGATCTGGTCGAGGAGCGGCGGTTGCTGCCGCTCGTGGACCTGGCCTACCAGGGTTTCGGCGACGGGCTCGTCGAGGACGCGGCGGGCCTCCACGAGTTGCTGCGTCCCGGCGCGGAGCTGCTCGTCTCCACCTCGTTCTCCAAAACGTTCTCGCTCTACGCGGAGCGTGTCGGCGCCATGCTCGTGATCGCACGCTCGGCCGCCGATGCCAACGCGGTGCAGTCGCACGTGAAGGCCGCCATCCGCGTCAACTACTCGAACCCGCCGGCCCACGGAGCCGACATCGTCCGGACCATCCTGGGCGATCCGGAGCTGCGCCCGCAGTGGGAGGTCGAGCTCGCCGCGATGCGGGCCCGGATCAAGGACAACCGCCGGGCTCTGGTGGCCGCCCTCGAGGAGCGGCGCATCCCGGGCGACTGGGGGGGGATCGCCACCCAGCGGGGCATGTTCGCGCTGCTCGGCCTCTCGGCGCACCAGGTGGCCCAGCTCAAGGACGAGCACGGCGTCTACGTGGTGGGCAAGGGCCGCATCAACGTGGCGGGCTTCACGCCGGACAACCTGGGCACGTTCGCCGACGCGCTGGGCGCGGTGATCGCCGCCAGCGCCTGACGACAAGCGCCGCCGCGCGCATCGCGCGGGCGTCGGCGCGAGCTCCGCCTACGCCGCCAGATCGCGCGCTGCCCGACCGGTCAGGCGCGCCCACGCGCGGACCCGCTCGGCTGGCGTCGTGAGGGGGATGACTGCGAGCAGCATGGACAGCGACCCGTACCAGAGGGCGGGCAGCGCCAGCATGGCCCCCACCGGAACCGTCCAGCGCTGGTCCCGCCGGGCGCCCCAGGCGATCAGCAGGACCCCGATCGGCCCGCGGACCAGCAGCGGGATCGGGATCGCGGCCCAGGTGCCGGCCTTGCTCGTGTTGGCGCTCAGCAGGTCGATCCAGTCGCGCCAGGCCTGCGGCATGAGCAGGTATGACAGAGCGATGATCGCGGCCGACGCCCCGAGCGCGATCGCCAGCTGCCGCCATTCCCGGCGGAGGGCGAACCAGAGCAGGCCGACGCCGGGGGTGATCTTGGTGAGCAGCACGAACGACCATGTCCAGGGATGCCGGAACCCCTTGACGATCGCGAGCGCGAGGAGCAGCGACACGTTCCCGCCCGCGATCTCCATCGCGCCGATCACGAGGCCCAGCAGGAGGTAGTCCGGCCCGGCGAGGAACCACACCGCCGCCAGGAGGATGGCGGTCCACGCGGCGACGAACAGCGGCCACGGCAGCAGGTTGAGCGGGAACAGCAGCTGTGCGAAGGCCGGGGAGTACGGGTAGGCGCCGATGGCATTCCAGTCCGTGCGGCCGGCGTACAGGTCCAGGTAGTTGAACCCGTAGTAGGAGCGGGCGTCCTGGGCGGTGACGGGCCGGCCGTTCCACGGCTGCGTCGCCTGGACCGAGGGGTCAGACCACGCGATCACCAGGAGCCACATCACGACGGCGAGTGCAACCCCGGCGACCAGCCAGGGGTCGACGCGGCGGCGGGCGATGCTGCTGGTGTTCACGGCGCCATTGTCGGGGATCGGCGGAGCAAGCAGGTCGCCTACCATGAGGCGATGAAGATCGGTGCCCTGCTGCCCCTCGTCGACGAAGACGGGCCCAACGGCTCTCGGTGGACCACGATCCGCAGCCTTGCGGTGTCTGCCGAGCAGGCGGGCCTCGACAGCGTCTGGGTCTACGACCACCTCCTGTTCCGCACACCCGGCGAGGACGAGGCGGGCCCGCACGAGCCCCTCGCGATCCTGTCCGCGGTGGCGGCGGTCACCGAGCGCGTGGAGTTGGGCACGATCGTGCTCGGGACCGGGTTCCGCTCGCCCGGGATCACCGCCAAGATGGCCGCGGCGATCGACGAGGTGTCCGACGGCCGGCTCATCCTGGGGCTCGGCGCCGGCTGGCACGAGCCCGAGTACGCCGCGTTCGGGTACCCCATCGACCACCGGGTGGGCCGGTTCGACGAGTTCCTCGCCGTGACGCTGCCGCTGCTGCGGGGGGAGCGGGTGACGTTCCACGGCCAGTGGCACCATGCCGAGGACGCCGTCCTCCTGCCGCCGCCGCCCCGGCCTGGCCGGCTGTCGGGCCGGATGCCGATCCTCATCGCCTCGAAGGGCGAGCGGATGATGCGCCTCACGGCACGCCACGCCGATGCCTGGAACGTCGCCTGGTTCGGCCTGCCGACGGAGCGCTTCCACCAGCGGCGGGCGGACCTCGTCACGGCCTGCGAGGCGGAGGGCCGCGACCCGGCGACGCTCGAGATGACCGTCGGGCTCGTGATCGACGCCACGTCCGACGTGGAGGGACGGCCGATCCCCGCCGACGCGCTTCCCCCCGACGTCGACGCCGTGGCGCGAGCGCTCGACGCGTGGCGCGACCTGGGAGCGGGCCATGTCCAGGTCGACCTCCGCCCGAACGGGCCACGACTCGCGGAGCTGCTGGCCGCGGCGGCCGCGAAGCATCGAGGAGGGTGACATGGGCGAGACGACCGAGGACCTGCCGGAGCACGTCGCCGCCAACAGGGCCGCATGGGACGAGTACGCGGCGGACTACGTCGAACCCGCGGAGGTGAACTGGCGCCAGCCGCCCGGTCAGGAGACATGGGGGATCTTCGGACTGCCGGAATCGACGCTCCGGATGCTCCCCGATGACCTCGCGGGCCAGGACGCCATCGAACTCGGCTGCGGCACTGCGTACGTCTCCGCGTGGATGATGCGTCGGGGCGCACGTGTCGTCGGCGTCGACAACTCGGCGCGCCAGCTCGAGACGGCGGCCAGGATGCAGCGCGAGCACGGACTGGAGTTCCCGCTCATCCACGGCAACGCCGAACGGGTTCCCTACCCCGACGCGTCGTTCGATTTCGCGATCAGCGAGTACGGCGCGGTCCTGTGGGCCGACCCGGACGCCTGGGTCCCTGAAGCCGCCCGGCTCCTCCGTCCCGGCGGCCGGCTCCACGTCCTGACCAACAGCGTGCTCAAATACCTCGTCGATCCCGACGAGGATGACGAGCCGCCCACCGACCGGCTCCTGCGCCCGCAGTTCGGCATGCGCCGGATGGTCTGGCCGGGCTACCCGTCAGTGGAGTTCCACCTCGCGCACAGCGACTGGATCAGGCTGTTCACCACCACGGGCTTCGACATCCTCGAGCTGCTGGAGCCGCAGGCGCCGGCCGGCGCGACGTCGCGCTGGATGCCGACCGGGACGGAGTGGGCGACCAAGTGGCCGGCGGAGGAGATCTGGAAGGTCCGCAAGCGCGCCTGACGCGCCGACCGCGGAGCGGCCCCGCCGGCCGCAGGACGAGGCCGCATGGGAGTGGAACCGGCAGCTGGCCGCGCGGGCCAGGTCAGCTGCCGACGCGGATCACGTTCTCGCAATCAGAGGCAACGATGTCGCTCGGCCCCGCGTAGACCGTGTCGTACCCGTCACCGCAGTGGACGATGTCGGTTGCGTTGTCGTACCCCACCACGATGACGTCGTTGCCGGGGCCTCCGTAGACGGTGTCGTGTCCAGCAC
>JBJKRU010000282.1:0-4313 GCA_046704485.1 Candidatus Limnocylindrales bacterium
CGCGGTACTGGGCGAGGTCCAGCTTGAGCGGGCCGGCCACCTTCTTCATCGCCTTGGTCTGGGCCGCGGACCCCACGCGCGAGACCGAGATGCCGATGTTCATGGCGGGCCGCTGGCCGGCGTTGAACAGGTCGGTCTCGAGGAAGATCTGGCCGTCGGTGATCGAGATCACGTTGGTCGGGATGTAGGCGGACACGTCGTTCGCCTGCGTCTCGATGATCGGGAGCGCCGTCAGGCTGCCCCCGCCGTTCTCGTCGTTGAGGCGCGCGGCGCGCTCGAGCAGGCGGCTGTGGAGGTAGAAGACGTCGCCCGGGTACGCCTCGCGGCCCGGCGGCCGGCGCAGCAGCAGCGCCATCTCGCGGTACGACCAGGCGTGCTTGGACAGGTCGTCGTAGACGCACAGCGCGTCCTTGACCAGCCGGCCGCCGAGGTTGACGCCGGCCTCCATGACCTCCTCGCCCATGGCGACGCCGGAGTACGGGGCGAGGTACTGGAGCGGCGCTGGGTCCTCGGCGCCGGCGACGACCACGATGGTGTGCTCCATCGCGCCGTACTTCTCGAGCGTCGCGACGGTCTGGGCGACCGTGGACAGCTTCTGGCCGATGGCGACGTAGATGCAGACCAGGTCGCCGCCCTTCTGGTTGATGATCGTGTCGATCGCGATCGCGGTCTTGCCGGTCTGGCGGTCGCCGATGATCAGCTCGCGCTGCCCGCGGCCGATCGGGATCAGCGCGTCGATGGCCTTGATGCCGGTCTGGACCGGCGTGTCGACGCCCTGGCGGAGGATCACGCCGGGGGCGATGCGCTCGACCGGGCGGGTCTTGTCCCGCGGGATGTCCCCCTTGCCGTCGAGCGGGTTGCCGAGCGGGTCCACGACCCGGCCGAGTAGCGCCTCGCCGACGGGCACCTCGACCACCGTGCCGGTCGTCCGGACGGTGTCGCCCTCCTTGATCGCCGTGGCGTCGCCGAGGATGACCGCGCCGACCGTATCCTCCTCGAGGTTGAGGGCCAGGCCCATCACCCCGCCGGGGAATTCGAGCAGCTCGGACGCCAGCGCCGCGTCCAGCCCGTAGATCTGGGCGATGCCGTCGCCGACCTCGACGACGGTCCCCACGCTGCGGGTCTCGGTGGCCGCGTCGAAGTCCTCGATCTGGCTCTTGATGATGCTGATGATCTCGTCTGACCGGATGGCCATGGCGTCTCCGTTCGGGCGTTGGCGGGCTTCCCGTCGGCCCCGGCTCTCGTCCGGCGCCGTGGGCGGGGGCTAGCGGAGGCTACCCCCCGCGTGGAGCTGGTGGCGCAGGCGCTCGAGGCGGCCGCGCACCGAGGCGTCGAGGAGCTGGTCCCGGACCTGGATCGTCAGGCCCCCGAGGAGGGCCGGGTCCACCCGGGCGGTGAGGTCGACTTCCGCGCCCGCCGTCGCCTCGACGTGGCGCCGCACGGCGGCGGTCTCGTCAACGGTCAGGGGCACGGCCGAGGTGACCGTGGCCATCACGATCCCGCGGTGGTTGTTGAGCAGGCGGGCGTACTCCTCGCTCACGCGCGGCAGCGTGCGCACGCGGCCGCGCGCGATCAGCACGTCCACCAGCCGCACGACCGGCGGCTGGACGCGGTCCTCGAGCAGGCGGGCGACCAGCCCCGTCCGCTCCGCGAGCGGCACGGCGGGGCTGTCGACGATCTGCGCAACCTCGTCGAGGGCGAGCACGCTGCTCGCGTACGCCAGGTCCTCGCGCCAGGCGTCGAGGCTGTCGCTCGCGAGCGCCACCTCGAAGGCGGCCTCCGCGTAGCGGCGGGCGGCGGCGACGGGTCGGGCCATCAGTTCCTCGACCCGCCGGAGGGATCGGCCAGGAAGTCGGCGATCACCTGGCGCTGCACCTCGGGCGTGATGCCCTCCCTGAGGATCCGGGTGGTGGCCGCCATGGCCAGGGCAGCGACCTCGTCGTGGAGCTCGGAGACCGCCTTCTGCTTCTCGGTCTGGATCTCGGCCGTGGCGCGCTCGCGCATCCGGCCCAGCTCATCGCGGGTGGCGTTGATGTCGGCCTCGCGCAGCTCGGCCGCGGCCTTCTGGGCGCGGGCGACGATGTCGTTGGCCTCGCGCCTGGCGTCGTTGATCGCCTGGAGGTGCTCCGCTGCCGCGGCCTCGCGCTCCCGCCGGGACTCCTCGGCGTCCTTGAGCCCCTGCTCGATGCGATCGCGCCGCTCGGCGAGCATCTTCGAGATCGGACCGAACGCGAACAGCTGGAGGACGACGAAGAGCAGGACGAAGTTCAGCAGCGCGACGATGAGCCAGAACCCGTTGATGACGAGCCCGGCTCCGCTGCTATCGGCACGGGGCACGACGGCAGCCGCGGACGAGAGGCCCGAGGTGACCGCGAAGAAGTCCATGCCGTCCGCTCGCTGCCGCTACGCCTTGGCGGCAGGGTTCAGGAAGATGATCAGGACGCCCACGACGAAGGCGAGGACGCCGAGCCCTTCCGCGAACGCGGCACCGATGATGAACGTGGCGCGGATGATGCCCGCGGCGTCGGGGTTGCGGCCCATCGCGCTGGTCGACATGCCGGTCAGGATCCCGATACCGATGCCGGGGCCGATGACGCCCATGGCGGCAAGGCCGGCGCCGATCAGTTCCATCGAGTCTCTACCTCCTCTGGCGCCCGCTCAGCGCGAACGCTTCCTCGCACGGTGTGACGGACGACTGGCTCAGTGCGACGGAGCCGCCGCTGCGACCGCGCCGTCGCGGCCATGGTGATCGGGGGCCTCGGCGGGGTCGGCGTGGCCTTCCTCGTCGTGGCTCTCGATCGCGATCAGGGTGAACATCAGGGTCAGGACGGAGAAGATTAGCGCCTGCACGAAGCCGATGAACCCCTCGAGGAACACGAACGGCAGGGGCAGGACCCCGAGCAGCAGGGCCGTGAAGACGCCCAGCATGATCCCGCCGCCGTACAGGTTGCCGAACAACCGGAAGGCCAGCGTGACGGGCTTGAAGAACTCGAGCAGGAACTCGATCAGGCCCACGAACAGGTCGATGAGGCCGTCGACGAGGCTGCGCCGGAACCCGCGGAAGTTGAAGAACTTGCCGAGGTACCGCCGGAAGCCGAGGCGCCGCACGCCCTCGACGTGGAACAGGATGAAGCTGAACAGCGCGAGGCCGATGGTGATGTTGATGTCGCTGGTCGGGGTGCGCAGCCAGTTCACCTTGTCGCCGAAGATCAGCAGGTCGGTCCAGTTGGCCAGCGCGATGAACACGAACAGGGCGGCGAAGATGCCCACGTACGGCCGGGCGGCCGGGCCGCCGAGCGCCATCGCGAAGTCCTCGAGCGCCTCGTAGACGAACTCGACCGCGTTCTGGAACGGCCTCGGCAGACGCCGCAGGCTCTGGGCCACGCCCACGAACACCACGATCATCAGGACCATCACGATCCAGGACACGACGATGGTGTTGGTGATGCTCGGGTGGAAGTCGACCACCAGCGACCCCGTGGGCTCGACCGCCCGCGGGGCGAAGTCGTAGACCACCGACGGCGCGATCAGCTCCAGGTTGCCGTTGATGCCCTCCTTGGGGCCGGGGAAGCCCGCGGGCGCCATGAGGATCCCGGCCACCACGTCGAGCACGACGATCGCCAGGATCGCGAGGACGAGCTTGCGGGTGCGGGACATGCCGGACCGGCCGCCGCCCTTCTCGGGCGCGGGGTTCAGCGTGCCGGTCACGGGTGGCCCACCGGGCCGGGCGGCGTGGCCGCCCGGGGGCGCCGCTCGTTCGTCATGTCAGCCGAACCTCGCCAGAAACCGCTTGATCAATCGGATCACGGCAAGGCTGCTCACGCCGAACCCGGCCAGTGCCCCGCCCACGGCGAAGACGGGCAGCGTCCCGAGCTGCTGGTCGATCCACCACCCAGCAAGGACGCCGACCATAGTCCCCACGAAGTACATCACGCCGATCTCGGAGAACAACGCGAGGTAGACGCCGAGACCGTCTTTCATGGGCGACCCTTCACCGCGCGGGAGATCATACCAGAGCGCTCCCGCGCTCAGACACGCTCATTTCGTGCGAGAAGACGCCGATTCGGAGGCCGCCGACGGCCCGGTCACCCGCCCGCACCGCCGCCGTCCTCGCCAGTCCCGGGGTCCCCGTTCCCCTCGTAGCTCTCGGCCTCCAGGGCGCCCTCGTCGCCGCGCGCCAGCAGGAACAGCCCGACGCCGAAGGCGACGCCGAGGCCGAGGAACGCGTACACCTGCTGGTTGGACGAGAGGACGATCGAGCCCACCGCGAGCGCGAGGCAGATCCCGTAGATCGCCAGCACCGTCTGGGCGTG
>JBJKRU010000283.1:0-6392 GCA_046704485.1 Candidatus Limnocylindrales bacterium
CACCTGGTTCGAGCACTCGTGGGCCGCGCCCACGCCATTCCCGGCGGCATGGCCGGGCCGGTGGCGCGCGGCGAGCGCGTTCCCGGTTCCCGGCGCGGTGCCGTGGACGCTCCGGCTGGGCGCAGGCACGCTGGCAGAAGCAGAAGCAGAAGCCGAAGCCCAAGCCGACGCCGAAGCCCAAGCCGACGACAGCGTCGACCTGCTCCCCCACCGGGCGACCACGGGCACGAGCGGGCCGCTCGCGTGGGGCGCCGGTGGCGAGCCCAACGGCCTCGCCCGCGATCTCCGCTCGGACGAGGCGCGCGGCCTCACCTACACGTCGGCGCCGCTCGAGCGTGCGGTGTCGGTAATCGGCGTCCCGGAGGTGGTGCTCCACGTCTCGACCACCATGCCGGTCGCGACCTGCGCTGTGCGGCTGTCGGAGGTGTCTCCGGCGGGCGTGTCCGCCCTCATCGCGCAGGGCGTGCTCAACCTCACCCACCGGCGCTCCGACACGGACCCCGAGCCGGTCGTCCCGGGAGTGGTCGAGGAGATCGTCGTCCCGCTGCGCACCTCCGGCTACCGGTTCACGCCCGGGCACCGCGTTCGCCTGGCGGTCCACACATCGCTGTGGCCGGCCCTCTGGCCCTCGCCGCTCCCTGGCGACCTCCGCGTCCACCGCGGCGGTGCCACGCCGTCGCGCCTGGTGCTGCCGGTCCTCCCGGACGACGTGCCCACGCTTGAGCCGCCGAGGTTCGACACTTCGGACGCGGGCGTCCGCGAGGTTGGCGGCACCGAGGACGACCCGGCCACGTGGGAGGTCGCCGAGGACGTCATGCGCGGCGAGGTGGCGGTCACCATCGCCGAGGGCGGGGCGAGCCTCCTGGAGGACGGCTCGCGCGTATACAGCTCGGAGCGCCTCGTGCTGCGCGCCTCCGACGCGGACCCCGCCCATGCCAGCCTCGACACCGAGGTGGTGTACGCGTGGGCCGGACCGGACTTCGCCGTGGACATCCGCGCCTCGGGCGGCATCGTCTCCGACTCGGCTGCCTTCGAGGTCCGCGTCAACCTCGACGTCCGGCTGGACCGGGAGCCGTTCTTCGCCCGCGAGTGGTCCGAGCGCACCCCCCGACGACTGGTCTGACCGGGGTCCGGAGCCCGCCCCTTCGAGCGTACTATGAACCGATGAGCAGCCACTCCCGGTCCGGCTCGGGCGAGGTGGCGAACGTCGCCTGCTCGCTGCCCAGCTGGACCGAGGAGCTCCCCGACCTCCTCGCGCGCGGGTGAGCCGGACCGGCGACTCCGGGACGCTGCGCTGGAGGGCCTGGGGCCGCTACCACCGCGATGCCCGGCTGATCCTGGTCACGAGCCTCGTCTCCGGGGCCGCGATCAGCCTGTGGTGGATCGACTTCAACCTCTACCTGTTGGCCACGGGCCTGTCGACCGCGGAGATCGGCCTCGTGGCCTCGCTGGGCAGCCTCGCGGGCATGATCGTGGCGTTCCCGGCGTCAGCCGCCTCGGATCGGGTCGGCCGGCGCGCCGTGTTCGCGGCCACGCTCGTCGCGGCCCTGGCCGCGCTCGGCGTCCTCGCGCTGGCGGGCAGCTCGGTCCCCCTCATCATCGCGGCCGCGATGATCTGGTCCGCCTCGTACAGAGCCTTCGGCGTGGTGATGCCGCCGTTCCTGATGGAGCGCTCGGAGGCCGAGCACCGCAACGAGCTCTTTGCGCTCCAGTCGGCGGTCCAGAACATCACCAGCGTCGTCGCCGCGGTCCTGGGCGGCGTCGTGGCCGTCGTGGTGGCTGGCTGGCTGGGGATCGATCCCGCGGGCCGGGGCGTCTACCTGGTCATCCTGGTGATCATGGCCGCGCTGCTCGTGGCCGGGCTCGTCAGCATCCGCTTCCTGGCCGACGACCGGCCCAGCGCGGCGGCCGGCCCCCCGCTGCGGCGGCTCGGCGAGCCGGCCGCCTTCCCGCGCGACCCTCGACGGGGCCGCGCGCACCTCGGCATCACGGTCCGCGACCGCGGCCGCTTCGCACGACTGGTGCTGCCCGGCTTCCTCATCTCGCTCGGCGCTGGGCAGATCATCCCGTTCCTCAACGTGTTCGTGCAGCAGAAGTTCGGGCTCAACCTCGCCGAGCTCAACGGGGTGTTCGCGCTCACGTCGTTGGGCACCGTCGCCGCCATCCTCCTGCAGCCGAGGCTCGCGCGGCGGTTCGGCCAGGTGGCGTCGGTCGTGATCGTCCAGGGCGTGAGCATCCCGTTCCTGCTGGTCATGGGCTTCTCGCCGATCCTGTGGACGGTGGTCGCGTCGATGGCCGTGCGCGGCGCATTGATGAACGCGGGCAACCCGATCGCGAACGCGTTCGCCATGGAGACGGTCGAACCCTCCGAGCGCGCGACCCTGTCCGCGGCGACGAACGTCCTGTGGCAGCTCGGCTGGGTCATCGGCGCGGTCTGGTACTCGTCGCTCCAGGCGTCGCTGGGCGTCTACGCGGGCTACACCGTCAACTTCGTCACGGTCATCACGCTCTACGCCCTGGCCACGGCGCTCTACTGGGGCTGGTTCCACGCTCTCGACCGGCGCCGGCCTGCCGCTCGCGCGGTGGTGGCCGGGTAGGCTCCGCTGCGGTGCCCGGTAGGCTGCGCCGCGGTGGCCGGGCAGGCGCCACGGCATCCAGTGGGCGGGAGCCCCGGCGTGGCCCCGTCGCGCCCGGCTGGGCCTCCTCGCCGCTACCCGACCACGCCGCTAGACTGCGCGCATGCCCGACGCCCCTGAGCCCCCGCGAGCCAAGACCTCGATCCCGAAGAACCCGGGCCGGCACGACCTGGGGATGTCGGCGAACCTCCTGTTCCCGAATCGGGAGATCGTGGAGCGGTACTACGTGCCGCTCGTATACACGGCGTGCCGGACCTGCTACTCGGAGCTGGAGCCTCGCGAGATCTTCCGGCGAGCGGTCGACGGGGAGGTCAACCCGGCGGCAATGCAGCGGCTGATCACCAACGTGATCGAGTCGGGCCACGGGTCCACGATCGAGCACATCGTGTTCACGTTTGCGATCAGCGGGGTGTCGCGGACGCTGTCGCACCAGCTCGTCCGCCATCGCGCAGGGGTCGCCTTCGACCAGCAGAGCCAGCGGTACGTCAAGTTCAAGGGGCCCGCCACGATGCTCCCCGGCACCATCGCCGACGGCGACCCCACGCTCCGCGAGCGCTTCGAGGCGCAGGTGGACGGGGCCCTCGAGCTCTACGGCGAGCTGCTGGAAGCGGGCGTGCCCGGCGAGGATGCGCGATTCGTCTTCCCCAACGCCACCCGCACAAACCTGGTGATGACCACGAACCTGCGCGCCCTCATCCACATGAGCGGCCTGCGGCTCTGCACGATGGCGCAGTGGGAGATTCGCCGCCTGTTCCAGCTGATCCGCCACGAGGTCTTCTCGGCTTCGCCGTTCCTGGGATCCTTCCTGGCTCCCAAGTGCGTGGCCATGGGCTACTGCGACGAGTTCAACAACCGCGACGGCCACTGCCCCATCCGCCCCCACAAGGACGCCGTCCTCGACGCATGGGCCGAGAGGCGCGATGCGGCGAAGTCGCGCGGGCGCGATCTGCCCGTCAGCTAGTCGGGGTCGCGACGCCGCGGCCCGTCACTCGAGGACGGCCATCGCCTCGACCTCCACGAGGAAACCTGGGTTCGCGAGCCCATGGACGCGGATGCCGGTGACCGTCGGCGGGTTTGGCCGGTCGCCCCACAGGGCCATCCACGCTGCGAAACCCGGGCGGAGGTCGACGTCGCCAGCGAGGTAGATCCTCACGTGCACGAGCTGCTCCAGGGTCGCGCCCCCGGCCTCGAGGCAGCGCTCGAGGTTCTCGAGGGCCTTCGCCGTCTGGGCGCCGAGGTCGCCGCTGCCAACGATCTCACCGTCCGGGCCTACCGCGTTCTGGCCGCCCACGACGAGCAGGCGAGCCCCGGCGGGAATCAGGATGGCCTGGCTGAAGGCCGGGTTCTGGTGCATCCCCTCTGGATTGAGGTGCTCGATCGGCATCGTCGGATCCCCGCGCGCACCCGTCAGCAGAGACCGCAAGGGCGGTGCGTGGACTGCGGACGGCGATGCCGTGACTATGCCCCGCCCAACCCGTCAGGACGCGTCAGGATCGGCCGCTCGGCGGCGCCGGTGCCGTCGTGGGCGTGGCCGACACCGGAGGTCAGAGCCCGGCGATGAACCGCTGGAGGAGTCGGGCGAGGCGCGGACCGGACTCCGCGCCGACGGCCAGGACCTCCTCGTGGGACAGGGCCGCCCCCGAGTAGCCCGCGCCCGCATTCGTCACCAGCGACACGCCGCAGACCTCCAGGCCGATCCAGCGGGCCGCGATCGCCTCGAGCACGGTCGACATCCCCACGGCGTCGGCACCCAGCGCGTGGAGCATCCTGATCTCGGCCGGGGTCTCGAAGTTGGGGCCCAGCAGCCCCGCGTAGACCCCGTCGTCGAGCGCGATGCCCTCCGCGTCGGCCGCCGCGTGGAGGCGCTCGCGCAGACGCGGCGACCAGGCGCCGGTGAGGTCGGTGAAGCGCGGTCCGAGGCCGTCCGCGTTGGCGCCGACGAGCGGCGATCGCCCGGTGAGGTTGATGTGGTCGGTGATCGCCATGAGCGTGCCGGGCCCGAAGCGCGGGTTCACACCGCCGGCGGCGTTGGTCAGGACCACCAGCGTCGCCCCGAGTTGGTGGAACAGCAGCACGGGCTGGATGACCAGGCCCGGGTCATTGCCCTCGTACATGTGGAAGCGGCCCTGCAGCGCCACCACCGGGACGCCGGCGAGGGTGCCCAGCAGCAACCGTCCGGCATGGCCGGGGGCGGTGGCGACAGGCCAGCCCGGGAGCTCCTCGAACGGGATCGCCACTGGGCTCTGCACCGCGTCGGCGAGGCCGCTGAGCCCGGAGCCCAGGACGAGGGCCACCCGGGGCACGAGATCGGTCCGCCGCCGCACGGCATCCACGAGCGCGGCGAGGCGTGCGGGCTGGTCCACCGGGGGAACGGGCTTGGTGCGATCAACAGGCGGCGTGCTCATGACCGAGCAGCATAGACCGCCCGTGTGCCGAGGCGCGACGCCGATTTCCCGGCGCTTAAAGCTTCGACGCCCGAAGGGAGTACCGACACCGGGATGCCGGTCGCGTCCCTCCGGGCGCCCGAGGCGGCTGGCCCTCGCGGGCTGCCCACCGTCGGCAACGAAGCCTCCGAAGTTCGGACTTCTGGCGACCCTGCCCTTGATGTGATCGCGGACCCGGCCGTCGGGAGCCCCCGCCTTGATGCAATCGCGGCGTCCGCCGGTTGCTGGAGCGGCCTTGAGGCGATCGCCTCCGCTCCGGCTGGCCCCTCGATGGCGTTGAGGTGATCTCCGCCGCCGAGTCGGGTTGGACTTGAGGTTGTCGCCTCCGTCCCTGGCCTCCGGTGGTCCCTTCGGGCACGGCCTACTCTACGGGCCTCGCCAAGCCCCTCCAACCGGGTTGTCCACGACTTTCGGCAGCCGGGCGTCCCCTTCGTCCACGAGTTTCCCACCGATGTGGACGACCTGTGGACGAGGCGTTCCGTGGTCCCGCCGGCAGCGCCTACCCGCCCAGGGAGTGCATCTCCACCTTGGGCAGGTTGGTCGTGGCCGCCGACCGCAGCTCCGAGTACCGGTCGACCCGAGCGGCCCACACGCGCGTGACGAGCCCGGCCAGCTCGTCGTCGGACGCACCTGCGCGCATTGGGCCCTTGAGGTCGGTGCCAGACACGGCGAACAGGCACGTGTACAGGCTCCCGTCGGCCGACAGGCGCGCGCGGGTGCAGTCGCCGCAGAAGGGTCGCGTGACCGACGCGATCACGCCCACCTCGCCGCTGCCGTCCCGATACCGGTAGCGTCCGGCCACCTCGCCGCGGTAGCCGGGCTCCAGCGGCTCCAGCGGGAGCTCGGCGTCGAGGATCGAGAGGATCTCGCCCGCCGTGACGACGTCGTCCAGACGCCAGCCGTTCGAGTGGCCGACGTCCATGTACTCGATGAACCTCAGGATGAGGCCCGCCTCGCGCGCCCACCGCGCCAGCGGCAGGATCGACGCCTCGTTCATGCCCCGCCGGATCACGGTGTTGACCTTGATCGGGGACAGGCCCGCGGAGCGGGCGGCGGTGATCCCGTCGAGCACCCGTGCCACGGGGAAGTCGACCCCGTTCATCCGCCCGAACACCTCGTCGTCGAGCGAGTCGAGCGACACCGTCACCCGTTGCAGGCCGGATGCCGCGAGCGAGCCGGCGAGCGCCCTGAGCGCGGAGCCGTTGGTCGTGAGGGTCAGATCCACGGGCAGCCCGTCAGGCGTCCGCAGCGCGGCCAGGTACTGCACCAGCACCGGCAGGTCCCGGCGCGCCAGAGGCTCGCCACCGGTGAT
>JBJKRU010000284.1:0-2548 GCA_046704485.1 Candidatus Limnocylindrales bacterium
GGCCCACCCGCCTGCCGGCCTAACCGCCGCCAGCCTAGGCGCGCTCGCGGATCTCGACGCGGTCGCCCGCCGCCGTCCGCGTCGCGTCGATCGTCCCCACGGGCAGCTCCAGGACCCCGTGGGCGCCCAGGACCAGCGGCACCAGCCCGGTCCACGCCCGGACGTTGCGGTGCACAGAGCGGACGCGCCGCGCGCCGTCGGGGCCGGTCTTGGTGACGAACACCGCGTCGATCGGGAAGCGCATGAACATCATGTGGATCCCGTTCGCGCCCGGCAGCCACAGGCCCGAGCCCTGGGCGAGCGAGGGCCGCCCCATGAGGCCCATGAACTTGCCCCAGAACGAGCCCGCGGTCTCGAGCGGGTCGGCGAGCACCGACCCGCGGTCGAGGTTGCGCGCGACGCCGCCGCCGCGCGCGGACGCGGCCACCGACCGCCCCCCGGCCCCGCTAGGCGTGGAGGTTGATCATGATCAGGATGATCGCCGGCCCCAGGATGACGATGAACAGCGACGGGAAGATGCAGCCCACGAGCGGGAACAGCATCTTGATCGGCGCCTTCGCCGCCATCTCCTCGGCGCGCTGCCGGCGCTCGATGCGCAGCTGCTCCGACTGGACTTGGAGCACCTTGCTGATCGACACGCCCAGCTGCTCGGCCTGGATGACCGCGCCGATGAAGTTGGTGAGGGCCGGCACCTCGGTCCGGGGGATGATGTCCCGCAGCGCGTCCCGGCGCGCCTTGCCCACGCGGATCTCCGCGAGGGCGCGGCGGAACTCGTCGGTGTGGGGCCCCTTGAGCTTCTCGACCACCATTCCCAGCGGGCCATCGAAGCCGAGGCCGGCCCGGACCGAGATCGTGAGCAGGTCGAGGGCGTCGGGGATCTGCAGCAGGATGGCCTTCTGGCGGGCCCGGACGCGGCCGCCCAGCCAGAACTCGGGGACCGTGTAGCCGAACAGGACGCCCACCAGGATCATCGCGAAGTTGACCGGGAACGGGAGCTTGATGAGGCCGGGGAAGACGAACAGCAGGAAGAACAGCGCGCCGCCGACGATCGCGCCCACGGCCTTGACGCCCAGCCAGTCGGTCACCCGCAGATCGCCCGGGTTCCCGGCCAGCGCGAGCCGCTTCTCGGTCTGCTGGGTGAACGAGGTGCTGGTGACCCGGGCGACGTAGCCGGACAGCCGGCCCGCCAGCGGGCGGATCGTGCGCTCGAACAGCGGCGCCTGGAGCTCCAGCTCCTCGAGGTTCTTCGCCTGCATCGTCCCCAGCTGCGTCAGGCGGGCCTGCACCGGGTCGACCGGCGACCCGCCGGCCACGCCGACGAAGATCAGGAGGATGGCGACTGCCGCGACGCCCGCGACAAGGAGGGCCAGGGGATCCATCGGCTAGACCTCGATGTCCACGATGCGGCGGATGACCATGAAACCCAAGAACATCATGAAGCCGCCCAGGAACAGGATGATGATGCCGGCCGGCAGCCCCAGGATCGACACCCGTTCATCGAACATCGGCGACATGAACTGCGGCGCCGCGAGGAACAGGAAGCCGGCCAGGCCGATGGGCAGGAAGCCCACCACGTAGCCCGACAGGCGCTGCTGGGCCGTGAGGGTGCGGATCTCCCCCTTGATCCGGACCCGCTCGCGGATGGTGAACGCGATGGAGTCCAGGATCTCGGCGAGGTTGCCGCCGACCGTGTGCTGGATGGAGATGGCCGTGGCCATAAGCTCGAGGTCGTCTGAGCGGACGCGCCGGACCATGTTCTCGAGCGCGGTGTCGAACGACAGGCCCAGGTTGACCTCGCGGATGACGCGGCCGAACTCGAGCGAGATGGGCGGCCGGGACTCGCGGACCACGAGCTCGATGGCCTGGAGGAAGGACGAGCCGGCGCGGAGCGCGTTGGCGATCAGGGTGATGGTGTCGGGCAGCTGCTTGTTGAAGGCGTTGATCCGGCTGGACTTGCGGCGGCCCAGCCAGAAGCGCGGCAGCATGAACCCGATCAGCAGGCCGATGAGGAGCGCCAGCGGGTTGCGCAGGGTGGGCATCGCCACCGAGAGCAGCACCATCAGGATCGGGACGCCCACCGTGGTGGCCGCCCAGATGACCAGGAACTCGCTGACCTTGAGGTGCAGGTCGGCGCGGGCGATCTCGCGGGCGAGGTTGGCGCCGAAGTCGCGCTGCTCCACCACCTTGTTGAGCTGGGCCATGGCCGCCGACGACTGGAGCGCCTCCGCGAGCGACGGGTTGGCGCCGGCTGCGGCGGGCTTCTCGGTCTTCGTGGACGCGTAGCGCTCCAGGCGGGCGTTCACGTCGGAGCCGCCGCGCGCCATCGTGAGGCCCACCGCGATCAGGAAGACCGCGACGGCCGCGATGGCGGCGATGGCGAGCGTCATCGGGTTCACAGCCGGTTCCCCGCGCGCCTAGTAGCTGAACCCGAAGAGGCCGGGCGGCAGGTGGATGCCCTGGACCTCGAACTTCTCGACGAACTTGGGCCGGATCCCGGTGGGCTTGAGCCGGCCCTGGATCTTGCCCTCCACGACGCCCGTCTGCTCGA
>JBJKRU010000285.1:0-4837 GCA_046704485.1 Candidatus Limnocylindrales bacterium
ATGCGCATCCGAGCGGGGCCCGTAGGTCAGCCTGCGCGCGGGGGAGGAGCCGTCCGTCGGGGCGAGCCAGACCGATGCCCGGTAGCCGTCTCTGACGACCGCCGATCGGGTGACCGTGAAGGCGACCCAGCGCCCGTCCGCGGAGAGGTGGATGTCGGTGGGGATGAGCAGGCGGTACAGGTCGTCGGGCTGGGCTGGGCGGGGCACGGGGTCCTCCGGCTGGGCACGCGAGCACTCGCCGGTGTCGGGGCTCCCGGCGGTCGAGTGCCGCCAGTCTAGACCCGAGCGGAGCGCGTTCGCGGCCGCCCCGACTACCATCGCGCCCATGGCCGACCAGCTGTCCCTCGGGTTCGATCCCGCTCTGCCCCGCGCCAACGCCGTGGCACCCATGTGGCCGGTGCCGAGGCGCGACCCGTTCGACTCCCCGGACCACGTCTTCGAGCCGGCGTGGGGCGGCCACCGCGTGCTCGTCTTCGTCGAGCCGGGCGGGGCTCTGCGGGCGGTGGACGCGACGGGCGCAGACCTGGCGCCGCTGCTGCCCGAGCTCACGGGGCTGCGGGACCAGACGAGGGTGAGGTCGGCGGTGCTCGACGGGGAGCTGGTCGCGGTCGACGCCCGGGGGCGGGCGGACCCGGATTCGCTGCGCTCCAGGCTGGAGGGACGGGGCGGCCGGGCCGTGTCGCTGCTCGCATTCGACCTCCTCCACCACGACGGGGCGTGGCTGCTCGGCCGGCCGCTCGAGGCCCGGCGCACGCTCCTGCGCAAGGTGGTCGCCGACGGCGACGCCGCTGTGGTGGTGCCGATGGTCGCGGGTGAGGGGCGGGCGCTCTACGCGGCCGTGGCCGAACAGGGTGTCTGGGGCGTGCTGGCTCGCGCGAAGACGAGCCCATACCTGCCCGGGGTCAGGAGCCGCCTCTGGCGCGTGATCGCGGTGCGGCCAGACAGCGCCGACCATGACGACAGCGCACCCCCACTCGGTGAGGATCCCGGGCGCCCGGCCGCGCCGGTGCTCACGGTGCTGCGCCGCCTGCCACTCGACTTCGACTGACGCCCGCACCTACACGCCCCGGACCGCCCGCCAGAACGTGCGCGGCGTCAGCGGCTGGCCGTACATCACCACGCCGGCGCGGTAGACGCGGATCGCCACCAGCGTCACGACCGGGACGGTGGCCACCAGCAGGCCGAGCGAGAGGGCCAGCTCCCACGGCGCCACCCGGCCGATCGCCAGCCGCGACATCATCACGAACGGGCTCCACAGCGGGATGTAGGACGCCACGCGGATGATCCACGACGTGCTGCCGGACAGCGCGAGGACGGCCGGGAAGTACCCCGCGACCGCAGGGATCGACAACGGCAGCGCCACGGTCTGGAGGTCCTCCTCGCGCGACAGGAGGGAGCCCGCCGCGGCATAGAGCGCCGCGTACAGCGAGAAGCCGAGCACGAAGTAGACGAGGAACGCCGCCAGCAGCCCGGGCGACAGCGCGGACAGCGAGGCGCCGGTCCCCGAATCCGGACCCAGCACCGCGTCGCCGATGCTCCCCGAGGCGAGCAGCGTCGCGACCGACGGCAGCAGGACGAGCCCGACCTGCGCCACTCCCGACATGCCGATCCCGACGATCTTGCCGACCACGAGCTGCTGTGCCGTTGCCGCCGAGATCAGAAGCTCCATCACGCGGCTCGACTTCTCGGCCACCACGCCCGACGCGACCCACAGGCCGTAGAACACGAGGGTCAGGAACGAGAGCACCACGAAGACGATGCCAACGATCCGGCGGCTCGCGTAGTCGGCCGCATCGAAGGCCGGGCCCGCGCCGCCGGCTGACGCGGCCGCGCCCGCATCGACCACGTCGAAGGTCGGCGTCACGAAGGGGCGCGTGGCACCGGGGTTCGACGCGGTCCAGTCAAGCACGCCCACCGCGAAGGCGCCCACCTGGAGCAACTGGACGCGATCGGCGCCCAGCCCGCCGATGTTCAACACGGTGAAAGCTAGCCCCCCACCGGCCCCGCGGGTGATCGTCACCGCAGCCGCCAGCTCGCCGTTCTCCACCCCCGCGGTCGCAACAGCGGGATCCTGATAGACCGCGAAGTCGAACGTGGGGGTCCCCCCCGCCCCGGCTGCGGCCTGGCTGTTGAGGAAGGAGTTCATCGTGCCGACGGCGCGCGCGGCGAGGCCGGGCTCGGACGAGGCGACGCCGACCTGCGAGATCGTGGCCCGGTCGGCCAGCCGGACGCCGAGCGGGAGGAGCGCCACGACCACGGCGAGCCCCGCGAGGAGGAGCGTCGAGAAGACGAAGGCCCTCGACCTCGTGCGCTCGGCGAACTCGCGCCGGGCGACAAGCCACGTGTTGCTCAGGGCGCCGCCGGACTTCACGCCGCCCCCGACCCGACCGGCGCGAGGTGGGCGTCGTCCTCCGACGGGCGCCCTACGTGATCGATGAACACCTGCTCCAGGGACGGGTCGGCCAGCTCGAAGTGGAGGACTCGGGCGCCGGCACCGACGGCCGCGGCGAGGATCACGTCCGGCTCCACGCCGGGCTCCAGCTCCACGACCGTCCTGTCCATGCCGACCTGGATCGCGCACGCTCCGGGCACCGCCGAGAGCCACGGCAGCCGGTGGTCGTCCGCCACGGAGATGCGGACCATCCGCCGCCCGGTGGACCGCCGCACGTCGCGGAGCCTCCCGCCAACCACCGTGCGGCCGCGGTCGACGATCGCAACCGACTCGCACAGCGCCTCGGCCACCTCCATCTGGTGCGTCGAGAACACCACGGTGCGGCCGCGGTCGCGGAGTTCGAGGAACGCCTCGCGGAGGAGCGCCACGTTGACCGGGTCGAGACCCGTGAACGGCTCGTCCATCATCAGGACATCGGGCTCGTGGAGGACGGCCGCCACGAACTGCACCTTCTGCTGGTTGCCCTTGGACAGCTGGTCGGCGCGGCGGTCCGCCAGGTCGTCGGCGTGGAAGCGGTGGAGCCATGCCATGGCCTCGCGGCGCGCCCGGCCGGGGGCCACGCCGTGGAGCCCGGCGAAGAACACCAGCTGGTCGAGCACGCGCATGCGCGGGTAGAGGCCGCGCTCCTCGGGCAGGTACCCGAACGTGGAGCGCGGCAGGCGGTGACTCTCGGTGCCGCCCCACGTGACGGTCCCGGCGTCGGCCTCGAGCACGCCGAGCGTGATGCGCATCGCCGTGGTCTTGCCCGCGCCGTTGGCGCCCAGGAACCCGAACACCTGGCCAGCGGCAACCTCGAACGTCAGGCCGTCGAGCGCGACCACTGGACCAAACCGCTTCGTGAGCCGATCGATGACGAGTGCCATGCGCCGCGAGCATAGCCGTCGGCGGCGGCCGTGCCTGTGGCACGATCGGCCCATGGCGCTTGAGGTCCTGCTGGCGGTCGTTGCGGCGATGGTCGCCCTGTGGGTCGCGTGCCTCGCGCTGTTCTGGCTCGTCCGGCCGAGGGACGTGCCGACCCGGACCGTGGTGGCGGCCGTGCCCGATCTGCTCCGCCTGCTCCGCTCTCTGATCAGCGACCGGAGCGTCCCGCTCGACGTGCGGATCGTGCTCGTGGGGCTCCTCGCCTGGATCGTGTCGCCGATCGACCTGATCCCGGAATTCGTCCCGGTCCTCGGGCCGATCGATGACGTTGTCGTGGCCGTCGCCGCGCTCCGATACGTCCGGTGGCGCGTCGGCATGCCCGAGCTCCGCGCGCGGTGGCGCGGCTCCGAGCAAGGCTTCGCGGTGGTCGTCCGCCTGCTGGGCGGCGAGGTCGGGCCTGGCGGGGGCGCCGGAAAGCCGGGCTGATGCGGGATGGCGCCCGGGCGCCCGGGGCAGCGGGCAGGCTGGCGGCAGCCCGAGCGCGGTGAGGGGTCAGCAGCCGCTCGACTCGGCGGTGGCGCGGCGACGCGTCGCCAGCAAGCCGCCGTTGGTCCAGACCGGGACGAGCCAGCCCTCGACCGCGGTAGGATCCATCCATGCAGGACGACTCCCGCAATCGCCCAGTCCGCTTCGACGCCGACCGTTCCGCCGGGACGCTCGCGATCGAATGGGCGGACGGTCACCGGACCTTGTACGACACGGCCACGCTCCGCTGGCTCTGCCCGTGTGCGTACTGCCGTGGCGAGGCCGGGCTGCCGGGCTGGCTCGACAGCATCCCCACGCTCACCCCGGACCAGACCCGGTTGGTCAGCGTCGTGCTGGTGGGCAACTACGCGATCCAGCCCATGTGGGGCGACGGACACGATTCTGGTTTCCACTCATTCGCGCTGCTCCGCGAGCAGTGCCCGTGCGACGCCTGCGCAGCCGACCGCGCACGGCAGCAGGCAGGCGCGGGCGACCACGCCGCCACGGTCGGCGACCGACACTGGCATGGAGGGAACCGATGATCATCTCCACCGCACCGTTCATCGCGGGCCACCGCACCGTCGAGACCAAGGGCCAGGTGTTCGGCCTCGTGGTCCGCAGCCGTGGCCTGGGCGGGAACATCATGGCCGGCCTGCGATCGATCGGAGGCGGCGAGATCCACGAGTACACCAGCCTGCTCGAGGACACCCGCCGCCAGGCGGTCGACCGGATGGTCCAGAACGCGACGATGGTCGGCGGCAACGCCGTCATCTCGATGCGCTTCGACTCGTCCGAACTGGCCGGCACCATGTCCGAGATCGTCGCCTACGGGACTGCCGTGGTCGTGGTTCCCGACGCGACGGCCCAGCAGCCGCTTGAGTAGCGCCCGGTGGGGGTCACGCTCGTCCGCGGGCTGATCGGCGGCTTCGGGGGGCTGCTCATGCTGTCGGGGATCGCCCTGATCGCGATCCCCGGCTCGCAGGGCGACATCCTGAGCGC
>JBJKRU010000286.1:0-13873 GCA_046704485.1 Candidatus Limnocylindrales bacterium
GGCGGGGCCCCGGCGGGGGCGCGCCCCCCCGCCCAGTGGGAACCGGGGCGGCTACTGGATGCCGGCCGCGGTGCAGACGCTCTGGCCCACTGCGCTGCAGAGGTCCGAGACCGAGACGGCCTTGTCCTTGATGACGGTGGACTCCATGTTCGCGGCGTTGACCCACATCGGGGTGAGCAGCAGCGCCGGCTCCGAAACGGCAGAGTTGGTCGGGTCGGTCGTCGTGCTGTTCAGCAGCGACGCCGGCGGGGTCTGGCCCGCGCGCAGATAGGTGGCGAGCGCCACGGCGGCCTGCGCCTCGAGGTAGATCGGCTTGTAGACCGAGCCGCACTGCCAGCCCTGGTGGACGTACTCCATGCCCTGGAGCGTCGCGTCCTGGCCGGTGGTGGGGATCGTCTTGGCCTTCACACCGGCGGCCTGGAGGTCCGTGATCACCGCGCCGGCGAGGCCGTCATTGGCCTCGATCGTGGCGTTGATCTCCGGGTGCGCCGTGAAGGCCTGCTGGAAGATCGTGCCGCCCTGCTTGTTGTCCCAGCCGGGGGCGATCTGCTCGCCGACGAGCGTCATGCCCGCGCTGTTGGTGGCGCCGGCCTTGACCTGTGCGACTGCCTGACCCCAGACGACCGAGTTGTAGCCCTTGGCGAAGTCAATCGCGTTGGGGTCGGTGTCCTGGCCGCCGTCGACGGTGAAGACCTTCGGGCTCTTGACGCCCCAGTCGGTCACGCACTGCATGAAGCCCTGGCCGATCAGCTTGCCGACCTGCACGTTGTCGAAGCTGACGTAGTACGTGCTCGTGCCCTGGAAGGTGGCTCGGTCGTAGCTGATCATCGGGATGCCGGCCTGCGCCGCAGCCGCCTGGATCTGGTTGCCAGTGGTGCTGTCGATCGGGTCGACGAGCAGCACCTTGGCCCCGGCCGTGATCGCGGCCTGGGCGAGCGCGAGCTCGGTCGTGGTCGTGCCGGCAGCGTTCTGGATCGAGAAGTCAGACGACGAGTAACCGGCAGCCTGGAAGGCCTGCGTCAGGTACGGCTGGTCGTAGGCGGTGTACCGGGCCGAGGAGGTCGTGTCCGGCAGGATGACGGCGACGCTGCCCGAACCGGCGGTGAAGACGCTCGACAGCTGAGACATCGCCGAGAAGGACGCGTCGAACGACGCGGGCGTCAGTGCGGCCGCCGATGCGGCCGCGGACGGGGCTGCTGAGGACGGGGCCGCCGAGGCCGGGGCCGATGAGGCCGGGGCCGCGGTCGGCGCTGCGCTCGGCGACGGGGTCGCCGAGGTGCCCGAGCACGCCGCGGTGAGCACCATGATGGCGCCCGTGGCGGCCGCGAGTTTGCGGATGTTCATGCGCTGGGACTCCTGGTGAGATTGAGAGCCCGTGCACTTCACGGGCCTGTCACGCCATTGCGTGCACCCCCAACGCAACAGGCTAATCCTTAATCGAAACTCGCGGTTTCAAGCGCTCCTTCCCGTCTCAATGCCCTGCGGGGCGAGGTAGCTGGCATCCGACGGCGGTTGACTGCACGGGGTTAGTGATATCCTTGTACAAAACCATTGCGGGAGGGCGGACGGACGTGGGCGAGGCGTTCTTCACTGAGGTCACTGAGCCCATCCGGTATGGGGGGCCGGCATCGACGGACCCCCTCGAGGTCAAGGTCTGGCAGCCCGAGCGGAGCGTCCTGGGCCGCCGTATGGTCGACTGGCTGCGGCCCGGCGTGTGCGTGTGGCACTCGTTCAGCTGGGACGGCCGCGACATGTTCGGGGTCGGCACGCTCGACCGCCCGTGGCTGGAGGCCGAGGACGAGATGGCCGGCGCCCGGGAGCGGCTCGCCGTCGCATTCGAGTTCTTCGAGAAGCTCGGGGCCCCCTACTACTGCTTCCACGACCGTGACGTGGCCCCCGAAGGCGCGAACTTCGCGGAGTTCCGGGACAACCTCGACGCGCTGGCCGACGAGGCGGCGGGCTACCAGGAGAGGACGGGTGTCCGGCTGCTGTGGGGAACGGCCAACCTGTTCACGCACCCGCGCTACCAGGGCGGGGCCGCCACGAACCCGGACCCGGAGGTGTTCGCGTACGCCGCCGCCCAGGTGAAGCACATGCTCGAGGTGACGCAGCGGCTGGGCGGCGAGAACTACGTCCTGTGGGGCGGTCGCGAGGGCTACGACACGCTGCTCAACACCGACCTGCGGCGCGAGGGCGAGCAGTTCGCCCGGTTCCTGCACCTCGTGGCCGAGCACAAGGCGCGGATCGGGTTCGACGGCCAGCTGCTGATCGAGCCCAAGCCCCAGGAGCCGACCAAGCACCAGTACGACTACGACACGCAGACCGTGCACGGGTTCCTGGCGCGCAACGGGCTCGACCGCGAGTTCCGGGTCAACATCGAGGCCAACCACGCCACACTCGCCGGGCACTCGTTCCACCACGAGGTCGCCTACGCCGCCGCCCACGGCGTGCTCGGCTCGATCGACGCCAACCGGGGCGATCCGCAGGTCGGCTGGGACACCGACCAGTTCCCGAACTCAGTGGACGACCTCGTGATGCCGATGTACGAGATCCTGCGGGCCGGCGGCCTCGGCACGGGCGGCTTCAACTTCGACGCGAAGCTGCGGCGCCAGAGCACCGACCGCGCCGATCTGTTCCACGCGCACGTCGGCGGCCTCGACACGCTCGCGATGGCGCTCTTGGCGGCCGCTGACCTGGTCGAGCGCGGCGAGCTGGCCGCCGAGGTGGAGGCGCGCTACGCGGGCTGGGCGGGCGAGCTCGGTCGATCGATCCTCGGCGGGGGCGTCTCGCTCGCCGACCTGGAGGCGAAGGTCGCGTCCGGGGATCTGGCGCCCGTCCGCCGGTCGGGCGGCCAGGAGCGCCTGGAGAACCTCGTCAACCGCAGCATCTGGGCCGCCGGGCGCAAGGGCTGAGGCGATGGGCGTCGTCCTGGGGATCGACGTCTCCACCACCGCGACCAAGGCGCTCCTCGTCGACGGGGCGGGCCGTGTGGTCAGCATCGCCTCATCTGGGTATGCCCTCGAGCAGCCGGAACCGCTCTGGTCCGAGCAGGACCCGTCGCTGTGGTGGTCGGCCGTGCAGGACTCCGTGCCGCGGGCGCTCGCCGAGGCTGGGCTCACGGGCGACGACGTCGTGGCCGTGGGCCTCACCGGACAGATGCACGGCCTCGTCCTGCTCGACGCGGCCGACGCTGTCATCCGTCCCGCCATCCTGTGGAACGACCAGCGGACCGCGGCCGAGTGCGACGCGATCCGCGCGGCGCTCGGACCCGCACACCTCGTGGAAGTCACCGGCAACGACGCGCTGACCGGGTTCACCGCGCCCAAGCTGGCCTGGGTCCGCGCGCACGAGCCGGACAACTGGGCGCGAACCGCGCATGTGCTGCTGCCGAAGGACTACGTCCGCCTCAGGCTGACGGGCGCCCACGCGATGGACAAGGCCGACGGCTCGGGGACGATCATGTTCGATCTGGCGGCGCGCGACTGGTCGTCGGAGGTGCTGGGGGCGCTGGGCGTCAGTCGGGAGTGGATGCCGCCGACGTTCGAGGGCCCGGTCGTGACTGGCACCGTGACCGCCGCGGCAGCCCTTGCGACGGGCCTGCGGGCTGGAACGCCGGTCGTCGCGGGCGGCGGCGACCAGGCCGCCAATGCCGTCGGCGTGGGTGCGGTGGCGCCAGGGCGCGTGGCGATGTCGGTCGGCACGTCGGGCGTCACCTTCGCCACGACGGACGCCCCGCTGTTCGAGCCGGCTGGGCGGGTCCACGCGTTCTGCCACGCGGTGCCGGGCCGCTGGCACCTGATGAGCGTGATGCTCTCCGCGGCCGGCTCGCTGCGCTGGTTCCGCGACGCGCTCGCCCCCGGGGTGGCGTTCGGGGACCTGGCTGCGTCGGCTGGGGAGGTGCCGGCGGGCAGCGGGGGAGTGCTGTTCCTGCCCTACCTGTCGGGCGAGCGCTGGCCGCACCCGGACCCGCTGGCGCGCGGCGCCTTCGTGGGCCTGACGCTCGCCCACGATCGCCGCCACCTCACGCGCGCGGTGATGGAGGGGGTGGCGTTCGGGCTGCGCGACGGGCTCGACCTGATGGTGGCTGCCGGCATGCCGCGGCCGTCGCAGATCCTCGGCTCGGGCGGCGGCACCGCGAGCCCGGTCTGGCGGCAGATCCTCGCGGACGTCTTGGACGCCGAGATCGCGACGCCGACGACGACCGAGGGCGCCGCCTACGGGGCTGCCGTGCTGGCGGCAGTGGGTGCGGGCTGGTTCGACTCGGTCGAGGCGGCCGCGGGCGAGCTCGTCCGCGCCACGCCGGTCGCGGGCCCCGGACCCGACTCGGCCACGTACGCGGACGCCCACGCCAGCTACCGCGAGCTCTACCCCGCGCTCGCACCCACCTTCCACCGGCTGTAGGGCTCCCAGCGCCCGCCGACGAGCGGTTGGCGCTGCCCGTCGGCCCTCAGTGCAGGACGTGCTCGGTCTCGTCCTCGGTGATCTCATCCGGCGCCTTGCCCAGGATGATCATCCCGAGCACGTCGTCCTTGGTCACCGCGTTCTTGTCCACCGTGCCCACCAGCTTGCCCGTCGCCATCACGGAGATCCGGTCGGCCAGGTCGAACACGTCGTGGATGTCGTGGCTGATCAGGAAGATCCCGATGCCCTCGGCCTTGAGCTTCGCCACCAGATCGCGGACCTGGGCCGTCTCGGCCGGGCCGAGCGCGGCTGTGGGCTCGTCCATGATCAGGATGCGGGCATTGAAGTGGATCGCCCGCGCGATGGCCACCGACTGTCGCTGACCACCGGACAGGCTCATCACGGGCGTCTTGAAGTTCTTGAACCGCGGGTTGAGGCGCCCCATCACGGAGCGCGTCGCGGCCTCCATGGCGGCGTCGTTGAGCGAGCCGGTCCGTGTGAGAAGCTCGCGCCCGAGGAACATGTTCCCGGCGGCGTCGATGTTGTCGGCCAGCGCCAGCGTCTGGTAGATCGTCTCGATGCCGTAGGCCTTCGCGTCGCGCGGGTTCTGGATCGTGACCTTCTTGCCGTCGACGAGGATCTCGCCCGAATCGGCCGGGTGCGCGCCCGAGAGCACGCGCATGAGCGTGGACTTGCCGGCGCCGTTGCCGCCGACGAGGCCGATGACCTCGCCGCGGTACAGGTCGACCGACACGCGCTCGACGGCATGGACGCCGCCGAAGGCGACGCTGATGTTGCGCATCTCGACGAGCGGGGCGCCGCTGCGGTCGATCGTCGTGCTGGGGCGGGCTGTCTCGCTGGTCATGTCTCGCTCCTGCCGTGCCTACGAGGACCGCCGCCGGGCCCAGGAGTCGAAGCCGACCGCCGCGACCAGCACGCAGCCGACGATGACGTCCTGCATCGGCGAGTCGACGTTGAGGGTGGCCATGCCCGACCGGAGCGACTGCATCACGACCGCGCCGAGGATGGCTCCGGGGATCGTGCCGATGCCGCCTGCGAACGACGTCCCGCCGATGACGGCCGCCGAGATGACGTCGAGCTCGTTCTGCGTGCCGAGGCCTGTCACGGCGGACGTCAGCCGGGCGGTCGAGATGACTCCGCTGACCGCGCACAGGATCCCCATCAGCACGAAGGTGCCGGTGATCGTGCGGCGGACGTTGATGCCGCCCAGCTCGGCCGCTTCGGGGTTGCCGCCGATGGCGTAGACGTACCGGCCGAACTTGCGCCGCGTGCCGATCACGGTCATCACGACGGCCACGCCGCCCAGGATGAGAACCGGGAACGGGATCCCGGTCTGGATGATCAGGCCGCCGGGCGGCTCGGTGATGCCGTGCGCCTGCGCGTACTGCGTGGCCAGCGCCGGGGGCCAGGGGTAGGCGTTGAAGATGAGGCCGATCGCCCCCACCACGACGCCGACGGCCAGCGCGCCGACCACGAGCTCAGCCCACATCGGGCGGACCGGGAAGCCGTGGCTCATGCGCCGACGCCGGCCCGAGAACAGGATCCACACGACCGCGACGCAGACGACCGCGCCGACCACCCAGCTGAGCGGGCCGCCGAGTGATCCGGCGGGGCCGCCGCCGAGCAGATCGAACGTGCTGTCGAGGGGTGCAATGGTCTGGCCCTGGTAGTAGCGGAAGATCAGGCCGCGCCAGATGAGCAGTCCGCCGAGGGTCACGATGAATGACGGGATCTGGCCGTACGCGACGAGCAGCCCCTGGACCAGGCCGACGAAGGCGCCCACCAGCAGGCCGAAGATGACGGTGACCACCCAGGTGTACGGCTGGTTGAGTCCGAGGCCGAACACCTGCGGGATCCAGATGGCCTGGAGCATGGCCATGCTGTAGCCGGTGAACCCGAGCACCGACCCCACCGAGAGGTCGATGTTGCGCGAGACGATGATGAGCACCATGCCCGTGGCCATGACGGCCACCGACGTGCTCTGGACGGACAGGTTCCACAGGTTCCGGGCGGTGATGAACTTGCCGTCCGACGCGAAGTTGAAGCCGATCCAGATGATGAGCAGGGCGAACACCATGCCGATCATCCGCGTGTCGATCTCGAGCAGGCCGACCAGCGACATGATCGACCGTCTCGGATTCCGCTGGGCGCCTCTGGCGCCGCTAGTGGCGCCGACGGCCTGGGTCATGGGTGTTCCTCTCGCTGCGGACTCGTCCCGCTCCTGCCCGAGAATGGGCTCCCCGGCGCCCGGTTGGGCGCCGGGGAGCTGTAACGCTACGCCTCTGGACGGTCAGCCGCAGACTGAAACGGCCCCGGTCGGGACGCCCTTGCAGAGGTCGGCCTTCTGGATCCAGCCGGCATCCAGGACGACGTTCAGGTTGTCCTTGGTGATCGCCTGCGGGGTCAGCAGGATCGAGGTCATGCTGTTGCCGCCGGGGCTCTGGAACTGGACCGTGTTCGCGATCTTGCTGATGTCCGGGGTGTTGCACAGTGCCACCGCGGACTCGCCGGCGGACTTGCCGAGCATCCGAGCGTCCTTCCAGACGTCGACTGTCTGCGTGCCGAGGGCGATCCGGTTGAGGGCGGCAGCGTCGCCGTCCTGGCCGGAGACGGGAACCTTGCCGGCAAGTCCCTGCGCCTGGAGCGCAGCGACCACACCGCCAGCCATGCCGTCGTTCTCGGAGAGCACGGCGTCGATCTTGTTGTTGTTGGCCGTCAGGATCTGCTCCATCTCAGTCTGAGCCTTGGACGGATCCCAGTTGTCGGTGTAGGTCTCGCCGACGATGTTGATCTTGCCGTTGGGGTCTGTCTTGCCAACGTCCGGGACGCCCGCCTGGACGTAGCCCTGGCGGAGGAAGTCAGCATTGGCGTCGGCCTTGTTGCCCTTGATGACCGCGAAGTTGCCCGACGACACCTGCGCCAGGACGGCCGTCGCCTGGAGCTTGCCGACCAGCACGTTGTCGAACGTGATGTACAGGACCTTCGGGTCCTCGATCAGGCGGTCGTACGCGATGACCTGGACCCCGGCGTTGAGCGCGGCGGTGACGGCCGGCTGGATCGCCGTGCCGTCCTGGGCCAGGATGATGACGACCTTGGCGCCCTGCGAGATCAGGTTGTTGACGTCGCTGAGCTGCTGGTCGGCCGACGACTTGGCGTCGGTGCTGATGTACTTGGCGCCGCCGGCGGCGAGCGCCGCCTTGATGGCGGGCTCATCCCACTTCGCCCAGCGCTCCTCCTGGTAGTTGTTCCAGGAGACGCCTACCGTGCAGCCAGATGCGGCCTGCGAGGCCGCGGCCTGCGAGGCCGGCGCCTGGGTGGCCGGCGCCTGGGTGGCCGGCGCCGGCGTGGCCGAGCTCCCCGAACAGGCTGCCGTCAGCATCATGACGGTGCCGGCGACTGCCGCGAACTTGCGGATGTTCATGCGCGGATCTCCTCCTATGGAGAGCCTGCGCCCATCGCAGGCCCTCACGCCCTCTGGGTGTACCCGTCAAACCGCCACTCTGGCTCTGGTGAGGTCGTCCCCCCTTCCTGGTCTCCGCCCTGCCGAGGCGGGTTGAACGGACAAGGGATGCGGTCCCATGGCTACGCGCTCGCCATGTCGGTGGTCGCGTCGCGGGACCCGAACCTGGCGGCCGGGTCGGCAAGGACCGGTTCGAGCGCGAGCTCTGCCGCCCCGAGGAGCGGTGCATCCACGCCCAGGGTTGCGGGCACCACGCGCACCATCGCGCGCGGCGCCGGCATGGAACGCCGTGCGAGCTCCTCCCAGATGGCGTCGTGCGCAGCCGGATAGAGCCGGCTGAACAGCCCGCCCAGCACCACGAGGCGAGGATTGAACGCGTTGACGAAGCCTCCGAGGCCCACACCCAGATGCCGCCCTGTCGTTTCGAGCGCGGCGAGTGCGATCGGGTCTCCGAGCGACGCCCTGGCAAACAGCTCGTCGAGGCCCTCGGGCCCCGCGTCGCGAGGGAGGCCAGCCCGCTCCAGCAGGGCGCCGCCGCCGACCACGGTCTCCCAGCAGCCGCGCGAGCCGCAGCGGCAGGGGAGTCCATCCGGGTCCACCGGGAAGTGGCCGATCTCGCCCGCGTAGCCGGCGGCGCCCGGCATCGGCTGGCCGCCCATGAGGAGTCCTCCGCCCACCCCGACCTCGCCGTGCACGTACAGGACGTCATCGATCCCGACAGCCGCACCTCGCCGATGCTCGGCGAGGGCGCCCAGGTCGGCTTCGTTGCGGACGATGACCGGGATGCTCCAGCTCAGCCGCTCCGCCAGGAGCTCACCCAGAGGGACACCGCTCCAGCCCAGGTTCGGGGCGGTCTCCACCAGACCATCGTGGCTGCGGACGACTCCGGCGATGGCAATCCCCACCGCGACCACGGTCTCGAGCGGTGGCCGGCCATCGGGGAGCCGGTCGAGGAGCGACCCCAGGTCCTCGATGATGGCCGAGACGTCGTCGTGGCCGGACGGTCTTGCCGTTCGTGCCAGGCCGAGCACCACCCCACCGAGGCCGACCACGGCGGCTGACAGCGAGTGCACACCGATCGCGAAGGCGACGGCCACGGCTGCCGAAGGGACTAGGCTGACCTCGGGCGACGGTCGCCCCGGCCGACCGAGATGGACCGCGCGATCCTCGGTGGCCAGCCCGGCTGCGGTCAGTTCCCCGACCAGCGCACGGATCGCGCTGCGGGTCAGTCCGGTGCGGCTGACCAGGTCGGATCGCGACTGTGCACCGTCTTCGTGCAGCGTGCGGACGATGGCGCTCAGGTTGGCGCGCCGCACGGTCTCGCTCCGCTGACCGAGGTCCACCCGGGTGGGCTTCACAGGGTTTGTGTTCCTCCCGCTCAAATCTGTGCCAGACTGACGCGAAGGACCGTTGCTGTCAAGTTGCGAAGGTGGTTCGGCCGCGGAACCGATGCCGCCCGCGCGATGCGAGGCGGCAGCCGATGGAGGCCATCGTGGACAAGGTGCGCTGGGGGATCCTGTCGACGGCGAACATCGCCACGGAGAAGGTCATCCCCGGACTTCGGCGGTCGTCACTGGGGGAGGTGGGGGCCATCGCTTCCCGGGCGGAAGGCCCGGCGCAGGCTGCGGCGAGGCGGCTCGCGATCCCACGCTGGCATGTGGGCTACGAAGCCCTGCTCGCCGATCCCGAGGTGGACGCGGTGTACATCCCCCTGCCGAACCACCTCCACATGGAGTGGGCTGTCAAGGCGCTCCAGGCCGGCAAGCACGTGCTGTGCGAGAAGCCGCTCGCGCTGACGGCCGCGGATGGCGAACGGATGGCCGAGGCCGCCGACGCAGCCGGCCGGCTGCTGATGGAGGCGTTCATGTACCGGCACCACCCCAGCTGGGTCGGTCTCCGGGAGGCGGTGGCCTCGGGACGACTCGGCCGGCTGTCTGCCGTCGACTCCTGGTTCAGCTACTACAACGACGACCCGGTCAACATCCGCAACATCCTCGCCTATGGCGGCGGCGCGCTCTACGACATCGGCTGCTACTCGGTCAACCTCTCGCGGATGCTGTTCGGGTCCGAGCCGACGGGCGTCTCCGCGAGCATCGTCCGCGACCCCGCGTCGGGCGTGGACGTCCTGACCAGTGGCACGCTGACGTTTGACGACGGGGTGGCGTCGTTCACCTGCGCCACCCGGGTCGAGGCGGACCAGCGCGTCCACGTCTACGGAACCCGTGCTCGGGCGACCATCGAGATCCCATTCAACATCCCGCCAACCTCGCCCACCCGCGTCTACATCACCGAAGGCGGCGACCCGCCCGTCGCGCCCGATACGGAGACGCTCACGTTCGCGCCGGCGGATCCCTACGCGTGCGAGGCCGACGCATTCGCCTCGGCCATCCTCGAGGGACGACCGGCGCCGGTGCCCGTGGAGGACGCGATCGCCAACCTGCGCACCATCGAGCGGCTGTTCGCGGGCGCGAGCACCGCTGAACGCTGAACGTGCCCTCCTGAACGCTGAACACGCCCGTCACCGAGCGGCGGGCGCATTGCTGTCGCGGACGTCGTGTCGTTGCCGCAGCCTATTTGGCATCGTTTCGTACAATTGGCGCCGCGATGGTCCCGGCCGGTCCGCGCCCGCCACCCGACCGCAGACCGCCCGGATGCCGTTTGAAGCGGGAGGCGTCGTGGCCGAGCGAGCAATCACGGTCCGTGGCACGAGGTACCCGGTCGTCCTGCCCAAGCTCGGCGACCCGCGGCTCCACGTGGCGGCAGTCACGCTCAGCGTCCACCTCCTGGGACAAGTGGGCCTGCACTTCCGCCTCTCCGTGCCCCAGATCCTGGCCGCCATCCTGGCCGCCGCCCTGGTCGAGGTCGCGTTCACCTTCCGCAAGCAGAAGGCGTTCATCTGGCCGGCCAGCGCGATGCTGACCGCGAGCGGCGTCGCCCTGATCCTGCGCGTCCCGGGCATGCCTGCCAACGAACCGTGGAACATGTCGTACCTGCCGCTCTACGCGGGCGTGTCGGTGTTCGCGCTGCTCACCAAGTACGCCATCAAGTACCGCGGCTCCCACGTGTTCAACCCGTCCAATCTGGGGCTGGTCCTCACGTTCATCGTGCTCGGCAACAGCCGGGTCGAGCCGCTCGACCTGTGGTGGGCGCCCATCTGGGACCCCTGGATGGTCCTCGCCTACCTCGTGATCATCCTCGGCTCGAGCGCCCTGTTGATGCGCGCCGGGCTCTTCGCGATGTCGGTGGCGTACTACGTGACGCTCGCCGCCGGCATGGCGGTGCTCGCCGCGTCGGGCCACTGCATGACCGCGAACTGGGCGTTCGCGCCGGTGTGCGGCGCCGACTACTGGCGCGTGGTCGTGACCTCCCCCGAGGTCCTGATCTACGCGGCGTTCATGGTCACCGACCCCCGCGTCATCCCCCGGTCCAGGGTGGGCAAGGTGGTCTTCGCCGTCCTAGTCGGCATCCTGTGCACCCTGTTCATGGCGCCGCAGGTCGACGAGTTCGGCACCAAGGTCGGCCTCCTGGCCGGGCTGGTCCCGCTGTGCGCCTCCCGCTACCTCCTCGAGCGCTGGCTGCCCCAGCCGAAGTCAGCCGCCGACAGCCTGGCCGCCCTCGGGCGTCGGCTGGCGGGCGGGACGTCCGGTGCTGGGCTGGCACGCAGGGCCGCCAGCCTCGGCGCCATGGCCCTCGTCGTGCTCGTGTGGGGCGCCGGAGTCGTGCTGGCGGGGACGCCTGCACGGGGCGTGATCGCGGTCAACACGAGCGAGGCCATGCTCGAGGGCTCGGCCGTCCAACTCGACCCTTCCACGCTGCCGCCGATCACGGTCACCCAGGCCGTCTGGGACTGGGACCACGAGATCGCGTCCAATGCGCAGCAGCTGCTCGTCACGCTGGCCCAGAACCTCGAGGTCGAGAACCAGGCGCTCCTCGCGCGCGATCCCGGGCTGCTGACCGCCGTGGACCACGGGGCCCGGCTCGCCCAGATCCAGGCGATGGTGGCGGAGATCCCGTCGGCCGGACAGTGCGTGGTGTCGCACTACCACTTCCAGGCCGTGACGGTCCGGCTGCTCGTCCCCTTCGGCGTGCAGACAGGCCTATCGCTCGCCTTCGATTCCACGGGCACGGTGACGCGGCAGACATACGACCTGTCGGGCCGCCTCGTCGCGCAGCAGACCGTTCCGTTCAGCCAGACCTTCGCGATCCGTCGTGCCACCGGCGCCCGGTGGCTCAACGTGGCCGCCCTCGACTACGGTGCGAGCTCATAGCCGGCACCACACACCCACGTCCCCAGCCAAGGAGAAGAGGCAATGACCCGCGATGCCGAGCGCTCTGCTCGCGCCCAGGAACGCCCGATCGTCGGCGGCCTCCCAGACGTGCCGGGCATCCGCGTGGCGATGTCGCTGACCCCGGGACTCGGCGTTCACCTGCGCGGTCTGGCCGACGAGCTGCTGGTCCACGACTACCCGGGCGCCACGATCGACCGAGTGGACCGCGAGCTGATCGCCACCGCGGTGTCGGCTGCGAACGACTGCTTCTTCTGCATGGACTCGCACGGGGCGCACGCCACCGCGGTGATGTCGGCCACTGGCCGGCTCGGGGCGCTGCCCGCGGTCGAGGTCCTGAAGGACGGATCGTCTAACGGCCTCGACCCGAAGCTCGCGGCGTTGGTCCACATCGCCCGGACCGTCGGCCGGACGGCACGCGAGCTGACGGCTGAGGACGTCGACACTGCGCTGGCCGCCGGCGCGAGCAACGGGGACGTCCAGCTGGCGGTGCTCATCGCGGCCGGCTTCTCGATGTACAACCGGATGGTCGACGGGTTCCGCGCCGGCACGGCGGCGGGAATCGAGGCGTATGCCGGGCGGGCTGCCGAGATCGCCGCACGCGGCTACAGCTGATCGTGACGCGGAAGCGCGAGGCCGCGTCGCGGCGATGACACGCGGTCGATGGGCGGCGCTGGCGCTGGTTGCGGGAGTTGCCGTCGCCGGCGCTGGGCTGGGAGGGTATGCGCTCGTCGGCGGAGCGGGGTCCGGCCTCCCGGCGATCCCCCATTTCGTGGACGAGACGGCGGCCGCCGGGATCGACCACACCTACGCCGGGGACGCGACCTACTCCACGGGGGGTGGCGTGGCGGTCTTCGACTGCAACGGCGACGGGCGGCCGGACATCTACCTCGCGGGCGGTGCGAACCCGGCGGCCCTGTACCGCAATGTGAGCCCGGTGGGCGGGGCCCTTCGCTTCGCGGCCGTCCCCGACTCGGCCACCGACCTCACGGGCGTCACCGGCGCCTATCCGATCGACGTCGACAGCGACGGCATCACCGACCTCGTGGTCCTGCGGGCCGGCGAGACGGTGCTCCTGCGGGGTCTCGGCGGGTGCCGCTTCGAACGCGCCAACGAGGCCTGGGGGGTGGACGGCGGCAACACCCTGACGGAATCCTTCAGCGCCACATGGGAAGGGTCGAGCAGCTGGCCCACGCTCGCCTTCGGGCGCTACGTCTCGCTGGACCCGCGCGGTGGCATCACCCAGGACTGCGACCGCAACCTGCTGTTCAGGCCCGGGACCGACGGCCGGTATGCCGCGCCCATCGACCTCGCGCCCGCCTACTGCCCTCTCTCGGCCCTGTTCAGCAGCTGGGACGGCTCGGGCCGCGCGGACCTGCGCCTGGCCAATGACCGCCACTACTACATCGGAGGCGGCGAGCAGCTGTGGCGGGTGGCGCCCGGTGTGGCGCCGCGCCTCTACACCGCGGCCGAGGGCTGGCAACACCTCGAGCTCAACGGCATGGGCATCGCCGGCTACGACCTCACGGGGGACGGCCTGCCCGAGTACTTCATCACGAGCCAGGGCGACGACAAGCTCCAGACGCTCGCCGACGGCCCTTCGCTTCCGACGTTCAAGGACATCGCGCTGGCGCGGGGCGTCACCGCAGCGCGGCCAGCGGTGGGCGGCGACGTCCTCCCGTCGACCTCGTGGCACCCGGAGTTC